>NZ_JBHXEN010000011.1:0-68187 GCF_042724695.1 Streptomyces sp. NPDC127068
GCGGCCTCCCCCCGGGGGGGGGCCTGGGGGGGGCCGGGCGGGCCCGCCCCCCCCCCCCCCCCCCGGACCCCGTGGTGCGGTCGGGCCGGTCAGCCGGTGCGGCGCAGGGCCTCCGAGAGACGGCCCGCGGCGTCGATGACGGCCTGGGCGTGCATCCGGCCCGGGTGCCGGGTCAGTCGCTCGATGGGGCCGGAGACCGAGACGGCCGCGACCACGCGGTTGGACGGTCCGCGCACCGGAGCGGAGACCGAGGCCACGCCCGGCTCGCGCTCCCCGATGGACTGGGCCCAGCCGCGGCGGCGCACGCCCGAGAGCGCGGTGGCCGTGAAGCGGGCGCCCTGGAGGCCGCGGTGCAGTCGCTCCGGCTCCTCCCAGGCCATCAGGATCTGGGCCGAGGAGCCCGCCTTCATGGTGAGCGTGGAACCCACCGGCACCGTGTCCCGCAGCCCGGACAGCCGCTCGGCGGCGGCCACGCAGATCCGCATGTCGCCCTGTCGGCGGTAGAGCTGGGCGCTCTCGCCCGTGATGTCCCGTAGGTGGGTGAGCACGGGCCCGGCCGTGGCCAGCAGGCGGTCCTCGCCCGCCGCGGCGGCCAGCTCCGCCAGCCGCGGGCCCAGGATGAATCGTCCCTGCATGTCGCGTGCCACCATCCGGTGGTGCTCCAGGGCGACCGCGAGACGATGGGCCGTGGGCCGTGCGAGCCCGGTCGCCGCGACCAGCCCGGCGAGGGTGGCCGGACCGGACTCCAGGGCGCTCAGCACGAGAGCGGCCTTGTCGAGTACGCCGACACCACTAGAGTTGTCCATGCAACGATATTCGCGTCTCACTCTGTGAAACGCAAGTTCAATTCTCCAGGGAACTTGTCACCCTGTACGTCACACGCCGCCCGCAGACCGACGGGGCCGGCGGTCGCTGTCCGGGACGAGGGGTACCGGAGACGACGCTCACACACCTAGTTGGGTCGACCAACGACGGCCGACCGGAGGGAAAGCGATGGGTAGGACACTCGCGGAAAAGGTCTGGGACGACCACGTCGTCCGGCGCGCAGAGGGCGAGCCCGACCTCCTCTTCATCGATCTGCACCTGCTGCACGAGGTGACCAGCCCGCAGGCGTTCGACGGCCTGCGGCAGAACGGCCGCCCGGTGCGCAGGCGCGACCTCACCATCGCCACCGAGGATCACAACACCCCGACCCTCGACATCGACAAGCCGATCGCGGACCCGGTCTCGCGCGTCCAGCTGGAGACGCTGCGCAAGAACTGCGCCGAGTTCGGCGTGCGGCTCCACCCGCTCGGTGACGTCGAGCAGGGCGTCGTCCACGTCGTCGGTCCGCAGCTGGGGCTGACGCAGCCCGGCATGACCGTCGTCTGCGGCGACTCGCACACCTCCACGCACGGGGCCTTCGGCGGTCTGGCGTTCGGCATCGGCACCTCCCAGGTGGAGCACGTGCTGGCCACCCAGACCCTGCCGCTGGCCCGCCCGAAGACCATGGCCATCACCGTGGACGGCGAACTGCCCGACGGCGTCACCGCGAAGGACCTGATCCTCGCGATCATCACCCGGATCGGCACCGGCGGCGGCCAGGGCTACGTCCTGGAGTACCGCGGTCCCGCCATCGAGAAGCTCTCGATGGAAGCCCGGATGACCATCTGCAACATGTCCATCGAGGCCGGTGCCCGCGCGGGCATGATCGCGCCCGACGAGACCACCTTCGCGTACCTGAAGGGCCGCCCGCACGCCCCCGAGGGCGCGGACTGGGACGCCGCCGTCGCGTACTGGAAGACCCTGCGCACCGACGACGACGCCGTCTTCGACGCCGAGGTGGTCATCGAGGCCGCCGAACTGTCGCCGTTCGTCACCTGGGGCACCAACCCGGGCCAGGGCGCCCCGTTGTCCGCGAGCGTCCCCGACCCCGCTTCGTACGAGGACGCTTCGGAGCGGCTCGCCGCCGAGAAGGCCCTGGAGTACATGGGGTTGACCGCCGGACAGCAGCTGCGGGACATCAAGGTCGACACCGTCTTCGTAGGTTCCTGCACCAACGGTCGGATCGAGGACCTGCGGGCCGCGGCCGACATCGTCCAGGGCCGCAAAGTCGCCGACGGCGTACGGATGCTGGTCGTCCCGGGCTCCGTGCGGGTCGGGCTCCAGGCCGTCGACGAGGGCCTGGACAAGGTCTTCAAGGAGGCCGGCGCGGAGTGGCGGCACGCGGGCTGTTCCATGTGTCTGGGCATGAACCCCGACCAACTCGCCCCCGGCGAGCGCTCCGCTTCCACCTCCAACCGCAACTTCGAGGGACGGCAGGGCAAGGGCGGGCGCACCCATCTGGTGTCCCCGCAGGTCGCCGCCGCCACCGCGGTCCTCGGCCATCTGGCCTCACCGGCCGACCTGGCCGGAGCCGACGTCGCCACCCCCGCAGGAGTCTGAGAGCCATGGAAGCCTTCACCACCCACACCGGCCGGGCCGTCCCGCTGCGCCGCAGCAACGCCGACACCGACCAGATCATCCCCGCCCACTGGCTGAAGAAGGTCACGCGCGACGGCTTCGAGGACGGGCTCTTCGAGGCGTGGCGCAAGGACCCCGAGTTCATCCTCAACCGCCCCGAGCGGGCGGGGGCCACCGTGCTGGTCGCGGGCCCGGACTTCGGCACCGGCTCCTCCCGCGAGCACGCCGTCTGGGCGCTCCAGAACTACGGCTTCAAAGCGGTCATCTCCTCCCGCTTCGCCGACATCTTCCGGGGCAACTCGCTCAAGAACGGCCTGCTCACGGTAGTTCTGGACCAGAAGATCGTGGACGCGCTCTGGGAGCTGACCGAGGCCGACCCCCAGGCGCCCGTGACCGTCGACCTCGAAGCGCGCGAGGTGCGCGCCGAGGGCGTCACGGCCCCCTTCGAGCTGGACGAGAACTCCCGCTGGCGGCTGCTGAACGGCCTGGACGACATCAGCATCACCCTGGCCAACGAGCCGGACATCGCCGCGTACGAGGCGCGCCGCCCCTCGTACAAGCCGCGCACGCTGACGCTCTGAACCGCCCGGCCCCGGTCCGGTCGACCCCGCGGATTCCCGCACGGGACCGGCCGGCGGGGCCCGGGGCGCCCGCTCCCCGAGTTCCCGGGGGGCCGCCCGCGCCCCCGCGAGGCCCTTCGGGGCCCGCGACCCCCTTCGAATCCCGGTGATGTACCCCCATCCGTCCCACGGTTGGGGGTACATCCGTGTGCGCTCCCGCACCCCCTCCGCCGGGCGTCCCGCCGGTCGTCAACTCACGGCAGTCCAGGGCCACAAGAGGCCGAAAGTTGCCTTGCGGATGAGACCCTGAAGGTGACGCGAAATGCCCTCCGAGCTGCATAGTTGCACCCTGGGCGGGCGACAACTCGCCCTAGATGGCACAATCGGTGCATGGATCGCGATGACCAACTCCAGCTCTACGGGGTCGTCGCGGACCAATTGAAGGAGGCGCACGCCAAGGTGCGCGCACTGCAAGTCCCGGAGGGCGTACGGATGGCGCTGACCCGGAAGCTGCTGGTCATCACGGCCGTGGCCAAGCACGATCTCGCCGATGCGGCAAGGCGTCTGGAGCGATTGAGTGTGGACCTCGACGAGGGTCGTTTCCCTGAAGAGGGCTGAGTGGCACCGGCATCGGGTCGCGATGCGGGTCGACCGAGCGGGCAGCGGTCGATTTCGTTGCGGCACAAGGGTGATTAGCCCGTTTCGTGTTTGATTTGCGGTATATATCTGCCTAACGTGCGAAAAAGTCTTGAACAGATTCGTTCGAGCAATGTTTCCGAAGGGGAAGACGTGAACAAGGCGCAGCTCGTAGAAGCCATTGCCGACAAGGTCGGTGGGCGTCAGCAGGCCGCTGACGCCGTGGACGCCGTACTCGATGCCATCGTGCGCGCGGTCGTCGCGGGCGACCGGGTCTCGGTCACCGGTTTCGGCTCGTTCGAGAAGGTCGAGCGGCCGGCCCGCTACGCCCGCAACCCGCAGACGGGGGAGCGGGTCAGGGTCAAGAAGACCTCGGTGCCCCGCTTCCGTGCGGGTCAGGGCTTCAAGGACCTGGTGAGCGGCTCGAAGAAGCTCCCCAAGGGCGGCGAGGTCTCCGTCAAGAAGGCGCCCAAGGGCAGCCTGTCCGGCGGTACCAAGACCACCGCCAAGGCCGCGACCAAGAAGGCCGCGGCCAAGAAGCCGGCAGCCCGCAAGACCACGGCCGCCGCCAAGAAGACCACGACCGCCAGGAAGACGACCGCCACGGCCAAGAAGACCACGGCCACGGCCCGCAAGACCACGGCCGCCGCCAAGAAGGCGACCGCGACGAAGAGCACGGCGGCCAAGAAGACCACGGCCGCCGCGAAGAAGACCACGACCGCGGCGAAGAAGACCGCTCCGGCGAAGAAGGCGGTCGCCAAGAAGGCACCGGCCAAGAAGTCGACCGCGCGCAAGACCACGGCCAAGAAGACCACCGCCCGCAAGCGGTAGGACGGGGCCGCAACGGTCACTCACGCGCCGGGCCGGACTCCCCCCGGGGAGTCCGGCCCGCGGGCTGTCCCGGCCCCGCCGGCGCGCGTGAGCGGGCGCTGACGCGTGTCAAGGGGGTCGGGGGCTTTCCCCCGGCCGGACGGGCCGGCGGAGGCCGTCAGGCCCGGCGCTAGAACGTCTGGAGGGTCACCAGCGTGACGCGCCGGTCGTTCCCGTCGCCGGTGACCTCGATCCGTACGCGCTGGCCCGGCCGCAGGAGGCGCAGACCCCCCGCGTCGAACGCCGGGCCGTCGAACGGGACCGGGGTCCCGTCGTCCAGGAGGACGCTGCCGCTGCGGGAGTCCGGGTCGTACGTGTAAGCGGTGGCTTGCATGGGGGAAAGCCTAACGGCGCGGCTGCCGGCAGACCGCTCGCCGGGTGCTCTCCCCGTCCGCGACGGGCGGCCGTGGCGCCGCCCGCCGGGTGTGCGGGCCGACGCCCAACGCCAGGGCGGTCCACAGGTCCCGACCGGTGTCGACGTCCTGGCGCACCGAATCGGTGTCCGGGAGCAGGATCTCCACCGCGCCCGAAGCCCGGTGCCGGGCGCGCGACGCCCCGCCGAACAGGGGGCGCAATTCCGTGCCGGGCAATGCCGTCAGCAGGGTCGTACCGATTCCCGAGGCGTCCGGCACGAATGCGCGCGGGAATTGGGCGGCCCGGTCGAGAACGCGGGTCAATTCCTCGGACCGCAATGCGGGGAGATCGGCGTTCAGCGTGGCGAGGGCGGCCCCGGGCCGGCTGTCGCGCACGGTCGCCGCTCCGTGCGCCAGCGCGGCGTTCAGCCCGCCGCCCCGGACCGCGTCCGGGACGGTCCGGGCCCCGAGGCGCGTCAGCTCCCGGTCGGCCAGCGCGTCGTCCGTGACGACCACCACATCCCGTACCGCCCGGCTGGCCAGCGCCGCGGCCACGGTGTCCTGGGCGAAGGCGAGGACCAGACCGGGACGAACCGTGTCCGATGCCGTGTCCGAGAGTCTGCTCTTGGCCTGTGCCAAGGGCTTCAGCGGGACGACCAAGGTCCACTGCACGCGCGCTCCGTCCCCACACATCGTGCCCATTGTCACCCGCGACCCACCCGTTCCGTCCGTGAGGGGGTCCCGCCCGCCCGTGTCGCCGGGGCGGAAGGCGCGCGGTCCCGGGCGTACCGTGTGCTCGACAGAGAGGCGGCTCGGAGCCACACTTGGGCGCCTGACCAGGTCCGGACCGGGGCCGGGTGAAGCTAGAGGAAGGTGTCCGCGTGTCCCGCCGAAAAGTCGGCTTCTGGTACCGCCTCGCGGCGGTCCTGTGCAAACCGCCGTTGGTGGTGCTGTTCAAGCGGGACTGGCGCGGAATGGAGAACATCCCGGCTTCGGGCGGATTCATCACGGTGGTGAACCACAATTCCCACGTGGACCCGGTCGCTTATGGTCACTTCCAGTACAACTCCGGACGGGTGCCGCGTTTCCTCGCCAAGCACAGCCTCTTCCGCAAGGGGTTCGTCGGGGCCGCCATGCGCGGTACCGGGCAGATCCCCGTCTACCGCGAGAGCACGGACGCGCTCAGTGCGTTCCGGGCCGCCATCGACGCCGTGGAGCGCGGCGAGTGCGTCGCCTTCTACCCCGAGGGCACCCTCACCCGCGATCCCGACCAGTGGCCCATGAGCGGCAAGACGGGCGCCGCCCGGGTCGCCCTGAGCACCCGCTGCCCGGTGATCCCGGTCGCGCAGTGGGGCGCGAACCTGCTGTTGCCGCCGTACGCGAAGAAGCCGCACCTGTGGCCCCGCAAGACCCATCGGGTGCTCGCCGGACCGCCCGTGGACCTCTCCCGGTTCTACGACGCGGAGCCGACGCCCGAACTGCTCAAGGAGGCCACGGAGGTCATCATGGCCGCCATCACGGCCCAGCTGGAGCAGTTGCGCGGCGAGAAGGCACCGGACACCCCCTACGACCCGCGCCGGGCGCGGGTCCAACAGCGCAGCCGGACCACCGCCGGGCGCAGCGAACCGAACGAACGGCCCGCACGGGCCGGACAGCACGAGAACGACGTGGAGGACGGCAAGTGACCAGCACCGTGAAGGCGGCCGTCTTCGGCACCGGTTCCTGGGGCACGGCCTTCGGGATGGTGCTCGCCGACGCCGGCTGCGACGTCACCCTGTGGGCCCGTCGCGGCGCACTCGTGGACGCCGTCAACTCCACCCGCACCAACCCGGACTACCTCCCCGGCGTCGAACTGCCCGCGAACCTGCGGGCCACCACCGACCCGGCCGAGGCGGCGGCGGGCGCCGACCTCACCGTCCTCGCGGTCCCCTCGCAGACCCTGCGCGGCAACCTCGCCGCCTGGCGGCCCCTGCTGGCGCCCGGCACGGTCCTGGTGTCCCTGATGAAGGGCGTCGAACTCGGCTCCGCGATGCGGATGAGCGAGGTCATCGAGGACGTGGCGGGGGTCGGCGCGGAGCGGGTCGCCGTCGTCACCGGACCCAACCTGGCGCGGGAGATCGCCGCCCGGATGCCCGCCGCCGCCGTCGTCGCCTGCGCCGACGAGGCCGTCGCCCAGCGGCTCCAGGCCGCGTGCCACACCGCGTACTTCCGCCCGTACACCAACACCGACGTGGTCGGCTGCGAACTGGGCGGCGCGGTCAAGAACGTGATCGGCCTCGCGGTCGGCATCGCCGACGGCATGGGCCTCGGGGACAACGCCAAGGGCTCCCTCATCACCCGGGGACTGGCGGAGACCACCCGACTCGGCCTCGCCATGGGCGCCGACCCGCTCACCTTCTCCGGTCTCGCCGGGCTCGGCGACCTGGTGGCCACCTGCTCCTCGCCGCTGTCCCGCAACCACACCTTCGGCACCAACCTGGGCAAGGGCATGACCCTCCAGGAGACCATCGCCGTCACCAAGCAGACCGCCGAGGGCGTCAAGTCCTGTGAGTCCGTGCTGGATCTGGCCCGCCGGCACGGCGTCGACATGCCCATCACCGAGACGGTCGTCGAGATCGTCCACGAGGGGAAGCCGCCGGTCGTCGCCCTGAAGGAACTCATGTCCCGCAGTGCCAAACCCGAACGCCGCTGACCTGCGCCCCGGCGGCCGGACGGACGCCGGGCGGAACGCGGCCCCGCGGGCGCTGACCCACGACGGGGCAGCGGGTACGCTCAGTCCGTTATGAGCAGCGAGACCTCACCCCAGAGCTTCAGGCTCCGCAAGCCGCGCGTGGCCGTCGTGTTCGGCGGTCGCAGTTCCGAGCACGGCATCTCCGTCGTCACGGCGGGCGCCGTCATGCGCGCCATCGACCGCGACAAGTACGACGTGCTGCCCATCGGCATCACCCGGGACGGGCGCTGGGCGCTCACCGCGGACGAGCCCGACCGGATGGCGATCACCGACCGCACGGTCCCGAACGTGGACCAGTTGGCCGAATCGCCCGAGGGCACCGTCGTGCTCCCGGTCGACCCGTCGAGCCGCGAGGCCGTCTACCACGAACCCGGCGCCGTGCCCAAGGCGCTCGGTGACGTGGACGTGGTCTTCCCGGTCCTGCACGGCCCGTACGGCGAGGACGGCACCCTCCAAGGGCTCCTGGAACTGTCCGGGACGCCGTACGTGGGCTCCGGCGTGCTCGCCTCGGCCGTCGGGCAGGACAAGGAGTACATGAAGCGCGTCTTCGTCTCCTTCGGGCTGCCGGTCGGGCCGTACCTGGTGGTCCGGCCCCGCGAGTGGGAGCGGGACGAACCGGGCGCCCGGCAGCGGATCGCCGCGTTCGCCGGCGAGCACGGCTGGCCGCTGTTCATCAAGCCCGCCCGCGCCGGTTCCTCGATGGGCATCACCAAGGTCGACTCCTTCGAGGGCCTGGACGAGGCGATCGAGGAGGCCCGGCGCCACGACCCCAAGTTCCTGGTCGAGTCGCTGCTGCGGGGCCGGGAGATCGAGTGCGGGGTGCTGGAGTTCGAGGACGGGCCGCGGGCCAGCCTGCCCGCCGAGATCCCGCCCGTGCAGTCCCACGACTTCTACGACTTCGAGGCGAAGTACATCGACTCCGCCGCCGGGATCGTGCCCGCCCCGCTGAGCGCCGAGGAGACCGCCGAGATCCAGCGGTTGGCCGTCGCCGCGTTCGAGGCCGTGGGCTGCGAGGGACTCGTCCGCGCGGACTTCTTCCTCACCGAGGACGGGAGCTTCGTGATCAACGAGATCAACACGATGCCCGGCTTCACGCCCATCTCCATGTACCCGCGGATGTGGGAGGCCAGCGGGGTCTCCTATCCGGAACTGGTGGACCGACTGGTGCAGGCCGCGCTGCGGCGCTCCACCGGACTGCGCTAGCGGAGCCGTCCCGACGCCCCGGGCGTCGGGACGCCCGCCACCCGGCGGGGCCGTCACCTCAGTCCGCTATGCCCTCGGGGACCTCGGCGACGACGGGCTCCGCCAGATCGGTCAGCGGGGCCAGCCCGCGGTCCTTGCGGGACCCGGGCAGGGTCACCTCGACGTACGCGCGGCGCAGCGCGGTGGTGAACCGGAACGCGCCGTCGTCCTGCGGCTCCATCAGCCAACCGACGCCGTCCACCTCGACGCTGTCGGCCTTCGGATCGTTCATCTTCGCGGGTCGGGGCACCCCGCAGCGCAGTATGATCGCCGGATCGCCCCAGGCCGCGGTCAACTCGGACGCGGGCGTCGGGTCACCCCGGTCGAGCCCGTCCACCCGTTCCGGCAGCGCCCCGTGCAGGTTCCGGCACAGCCGGTCGGCCGAGTCGGCGGGGGAAGGGACGGCCGCCGTCACCGAACCGCCCGCCGGAGAACAACCGGCGAGGGCACACAGCAGGGCGAGGGCGGACGGCCCGAACAGACGGCGCCGGCGACGGGGAGAGCTCACCGGCCAAGGGTAGACGGGGACTACAGATGGACGACCGGGCAGGTCAGGGTGCGGGTGATGCCGTCCACTTGCTGGACCTTGGCGACCACCATGCGGCCCAGTGCATCGACGGTTTCGGCCTGGGCGCGCACGATCACGTCGTACGGTCCGGTCACGTCCTCGGCCTGGATCACCCCCGGGATCTTGCTGATGGTCTCAGCGACGGTCGACGCCTTGCCGACCTCCGTCTGGATCAGGATGTACGCCTGTACCACGGAACCTCCAGGGCGGCCACGAGGATCATGTGGGGAGAAGAGACGCCACGTTATCGCGTCGCCGTGCGCCGCGGGGAGACCCGCGGACGCTGTGGCGCGCACGGGGTGCACGCGCGGTACGGGTTGACGGCCTCGCCGACCCCGCGCAACGCACCCATCACCAGCACAGCGCCGACCGTGCCGGCAGGGCCCACGACACCCGCGCGTGCGGGGGCGGCCGTCGGACCGGTCGGTCGCACCGGCGCGGAAGGGGCAGGACGAGGATGAAGGGCACCGTGGGCGAGCTGGGGGAGTTCGGGCTCATCAGGGAACTGACCGCCCGGCTCACCACCACCCCGGCGGTACGGCTGGGGCCCGGGGACGACGCCGCGGTGGTGACCGCCCCGGACCGGCGGGTCGTCGCCAGCACCGACGTCCTGCTGGAGGGCCGCCACTTCCGCCGCGACTGGTCCACCGCGTACGACGTGGGCCGCAAGGCCGCCGCCCAGAACCTCGCGGACATCGCCGCCATGGGCGCCGTGCCGACCGCGCTGCTGCTCGGCCTGGTGGTCCCCGCCGAACTGCCGGTGACCTGGCCGACCGAGCTGATGGACGGGCTGCGCGACGAGTGCCAGGTCGCGGGCGCCGCCGTGGTCGGCGGGGACGTCGTGCGCGGGGAGACGATCACCCTGTCGATCACCGCGCTCGGCGATCTGCGCAACCACGAGCCGGTGACCCGGTCCGGCGCCCAGCCCGGTGACGTGGTCGCCGTGACGGGCTGGCTGGGCTGGTCCGCCGCCGGACACGCGGTCCTCTCTCGCGGCTTCCGCTCGCCGCGCGCCTTCGTGGAGGCCCACCGGCGACCGGAGCCGCCCTACCACGCGGGTCCGGCCGCCGCCGGGCTCGGCGCGACCGCCATGACCGACGTCAGCGACGGACTGATCGCCGACCTCGGACACATCGCCGAGTCCAGCAAGGTCCGCATCGACGTCCGCTCCGGTGCGGTCGACGTGCCCTCCCAGATGAACGACATCGCGACCGCCGTCGGCGTCGACCCGCTGCTGTGGGTGCTCACCGGGGGCGAGGACCACGCGATCGTGGCGACCTTCCCGCCGGACGTGAAGCTGCCCGCACGCTGGCGGGTCATCGGCGAGGTGCTGCACCCCTCCGCGCTGCCGCAGGTCACCGTGGACGGGGCGCCCTGGACCCGGGCCAGCGGCTGGGACCACTTCGGCGACATCGAGGACTGACCCCGCGCCCCGACCGGACCGAGAACGGACGACCGCCATGACACCCCAGCCCCCGCCGTCCCCGACTCCCGTGCCGCCGCCCCGCGCCGCGCCGCCCCGGGTGCTCACCGTCGCCGGATCGGACTCGGGCGGCGGCGCCGGCATCCAGGCCGACCTGAAGACGATGCTGACCCTCGGCACCCACGGGATGAGCGTGCTGACCGCGGTCACCGCGCAGAACTCGCGCGGCGTCCAGGGCGCCTGGGAACTGCCGGTGGCAGCCGTCCGCGCCCAGTACCGCAGTGTGGTGGACGACATCGGGGTGCAGGCCGTGAAGACCGGCATGCTGGCCTCCGCGGAACTGGTGGAGACGGTCGCGGCCCTGCTCGCGGCCACCGACGCCCCGGTGGTCGTCGACCCGGTCGGGGTCTCCAAGCACGGCGACGCCCTGCTCGCGACCTCCGCGCTGGACGCCGTACGCCGGGAACTCCTGCCGACGGCGACCGTGGCCACGCCCAACCTGGACGAGGTGACCCAACTCACGGGGATCACGGTGCGCTCCGAGGACGGGATGCGCCGGGCGGCCGACGCGGTGCTCGGGTTCGGACCGCGCTGGGCGCTCATCAAGGGCGGGCACCTCGCCGGGGACGCCGTGGACCTGCTCACGGACGGCGTCGAGGAGCACTGGCTGCGCGCGCCCCGCCTCGACAACCGGCACACCCACGGCACGGGCTGCACCCTCGCCAGCGCGATCGCCGCCCGGCTCGCCCACGGGGACCCCGTGCCGGTCGCCGTGACGGCGGCCAAGGAGTACGTGACCGGGGCGATAGCCGCCGGGTTCGCCCTCGGTGCGGGCATCGGCCCGGTGGACCACGCCTGGTGCACACGGAACGTCACCCGGGACTGACCGCGCACACGGAGAAGCCGGCCCACCCGAGGGTGGACCGGCTCCTCAGCAACCAGCAAGTGGCCGCGCTAAAAGCTATACGTCAGCGCGAGACCTTGCCGGCCTTGATGCACGAGGTGCAGACGTTGAGCCGCTTCGGCGTCCGACCGACCACGGCACGCACGCGCTGGATGTTGGGGTTCCAGCGACGGGGCGTACGGCGGTGCGAGTGGGAGATGTTGTTGCCGAAGCCCGGCCCCTTGCCGCAGACGTCGCAGTTGGCAGCCACGGGTCACTCCAAAGACTTCAGATGCACTTACGGTTGAACCCGGCATGCCGGGACCAGTGCAGTGATCGGGTGGCGTTGCCAGGGGAAAGGCCCGATGTGGATCGGGCAACCGGAGCAGCATACTACGGCCGCTTCGGTAGAACGAAACTACCACGCTCCGCCCGACGACCTCCCCGCCGGCCGCTGCGGGTGCTCTTCCCACCGGGGCCGCGGTCCGGGCCGGGCGCTACGCTGCCTCGCAGTCCGGATGCCCGAAGGAAGGCCAGCAGGTGCCCCAGATCCTCGACTCCGTCACGGTGCGCGCCTGGTGCGCACGGTCCCTGGAGGCGCTGGGCAGGGCCCGCGAGGAGATCGACGCGATCAACGTCTACCCGGTGGCCGACGGCGACACCGGGACCAACCTCTACCTGACGCTGGAATCCGCCGTACAAGCCGTGGAAGCGGTGTTCGCCGGGCACGAGCCGGAGCTTCCGGCACCGTCCGAAGTGATGCGCGCGATGGCGCACGGGGCGCTCATCGGAGCGCGCGGCAATTCGGGAACGATCCTCGCCCAGCTGCTGCGCGGCATGGCCCAGGTCCTCGCCGCCGAAGCCGCCGAAGCCGCCGAAGCCGGGGAAGCCGGGGACACCGAAGACGCAGAACGGCTGCGGCGGGCGCTGCGCCGGGCCGCGGAGTCGGCGTACGAGGCGGTCGCGCACCCCGTGGAGGGCACGGTCCTGACCGTGGCGACGGCGGCGGCCGACGCGGCGGCCGACGCCGACGGCGACTGCCCGGCCGTGGTCAGGGCCGCCTACCGGGGCGCCGTGACGGCCCTGGAAGCCACCCCCGGGCAGCTGGCGGTCCTGGGGCGGGCGGGCGTCGTGGACGCCGGCGGACGGGGCCTGGTCGCCGTTCTCGGCGCCCTGGTGGAGGCACTGACGGGGGAGCGCCCGCCGACCGTCGCCGCGGGCCGTGCGCGGGCGGCCCGCGAGCCCCGGCAGCCGGCCGCCCCCGACGAGTGCGAGGAGCACCGGGACGCGGCGGCGGACGGGCCGGCGTACGAGGTGATCTACCTGCTGGAGGCCACCGACGCGGCCGTGGAGCGGCTGCGCGCCCGGCTCGACGCCCTCGGGGACTCCCTGGTGGTCGTCGGCGGCGACGGGCTGTGGAACGTGCACGTGCACGTGGACGACGCGGGCGCCGCCGTGGAGGCCGGGGTCGAGGCGGGACGCCCGCACCGCATCCGCATCACCCACTTCGGCGCCGGCGACGCGCACACCGCCCGCCCGGGCGACGACCGCGAGGCCGTCGCACCGGTACAGCGGGCGGTCGTGGCCGTCGTCCCCGGCGAGGGCCTGGCCGAGCTGTACGCCCGGGCCGGTGCCGTACCCGTGCTGGCCCGTCCCGGGGAGCCCCCGGCCAGCGGCGAACTGGTCCAGGTGATCCGCCGGGCCCACGCCCGCGAGGTGGTGCTGCTGCCGAACGACGCCGGGCTGCGGCACACCGCCGCCGCAGCCGCCGAACAGGCCCGCGCCGAAGGGGTGCGGGTCGCCCTGATCCCCACCCGGTCCGCCGTCCAGGGCATCGCGGCGCTCGCCGTCCACGAACCGGACCGCCGCTTCGACGAGGACGTGGTGGCGATGACCTCCGCCGCCGGTGCCACCCGCTACGGGGAGCTCGCCGTGGCGGAACGGCAGTCCTGGACCATGGCGGGCATCTGCCAGGCCGGTGACGTGCTCGGACTGATCGACGGCGACGTCGCGGTCATCGGGGAGACCCCTGACGACGGCGCGGCCCCGGCAGCGCCCGGCGGAACGGTCCCCGGCGACGTCCTCGCGCGCACCGCCGTCACGGTCCTGGACCGGATGCTCGCGGCGGGCGGCGAACTGGTCACCCTGGTGCTCGGCGAGGACGCGCCGGACGGCGTCGCGGACCTGCTGGAACGCCATGTGCGCGAAGCCCACCTCGCGGTCGACACGGTCGTCTACCGGGGCGGGCGGCACTCCGCGCTGCTGCTCATCGGCGTCGAGTAGCCCCGGGGCCGCCGGACCCGCTCAGTCCCGCCCGGCCAGATGCGCCAACAACTCCTCGGCGGCGGCCGTACGGGCGCTCCCGGTCTCGTCCGAGGAGCCCCGGTGGGCGAGGAGCACCGACCGGGCCCGCGCCTCGGCCCGGTCGCGGCGCCCCAGGTACGACAGCAGCCAACCGGCGTGCAGTTCCGCCGCCGTCCGGCTGTCCAGCGCCGCGGGCCCCAACGAGGCGTAGTCGTCCACCGCGCGCCCCACGTGTTCCAGCGCCTCCTCGTACGCCGCACGGACCGCGGGATCGCCCTCCGGGATGCCGTCCTGCGAGCGGACCAACAGCTCCCCGAACTGCCGCCGGGTCTGCGCCGATTCGGAGACCAACCGTTCCCGGGCCCCCTCGCCGACCTCCTCGGGAGCGGCGTTCCGGGCGGCGGCGAGGGCCCGTTCGCACTCGAACAGCGCGGCCTCCATCAACTCCCGCGCCTCGTCGAGCCCGGCCCCGGCGAGGTGCCCCGCGTCCTCGTCCACCATCAGCCACGCCCGCGAACGCAACGAACGCACCAACCCGTGCGGATTGCCGAGCGGACGCCACAGCTCGCCGGCCCGCTCGTACGCCCGGTCCGCCTCGGCCGCGAGGCCCGCGTGCCCCAGGGCCTCCGCGGCCATGTGGGCGAGCATCGCGTGGTCCCGCTGCTCGGGCCAGGTCCGGGCGGTCTCGGCGGCGAGCAGCCACTGTTCGGCGGCGTCCCGGTGGTTGCCCAACTCCCGCAGACAGTCGCCCAACCACCACCGGGTCTGCACCAGGGTGCCGTCCCCGTGGGCCTCCTCGGTCAGGTCCAGGAGCGCGGCCTCCAGGACCTCGGCGGCCTCGGCGTACCGCCCGAGCTGGAGCAGCAGTCCGCCCAGCTGGTGCCGCGCCCAGGCACCGAGGGCGGGCCCCGCACCGGACTCGTCGGACCAGTGGGCGGCCTCCAACGCGTGCTCGCACGCCCCCGGCAGGTCCCCCGACCTGGCCAGGCTCTCGGCGAGCTGGAGGTGCAGCTGCGCCTGGTGCACCGGCGGCAGCAGCGGCCCCCCGTGTGCGAGGGCGGCCCGCGCCGCCCGGTGGGCGAGGTCCAGGTCGTCCAGGTGCCGGGCGAGCGCGGCGAGCCGGGACGCCGGCTCCGCCGCGAACCAGGGGGTGCCGGCGGCGACGTACCCCTGCCAGGCACCGGTGAAGAGGTCCACCGCCGCCTCGGCGTCGCCCCGGTGCGCGGCGAGTTCACCGAGCATCGCCCGGGCGGCGGCGGCGCGTGACACCAACCGGGGGTCGTCCGGATGGCGTTCGGCCAGCTCCAGGAGGCGTTGCGCGGCGTTCCGGGCGGCCCGTTCCGCCGCCGCAGGGTCCCCGTCGGGCGGGGGCGCCGCGGTCGGGTCGGCCGCCCGCTGCTCCTCGCGCCCGACGGCGACCAACAGGGTCCGCGCCAGGTACAGCAGCATCGACGCCGCGTGCCGGGCGCCCGTCCCGGACTCCTCGTACCGGGCGACCGCCCGCCGGGTCGGCTCCGCGAGGTCCTCCGCCGACCCGTCCGGTGCGGCACCGGACGCCCGCAGCGCCCGGGTGTAGACCCCGCGCGCCCGGGCCTCCACCGCCTCGTCGGGGGCGCCGGCCGCCTCGTACAGTTCGGCCGCCCGCTCGAACAGCGCGGGGTCCCCGCCGCCCATCGCCTCGTGGTCGGCGATCTCCGCACGGTCCCGGTCGGGCAGGACGACGCCCTGCGCCCCGGCGGCCTCGGCCACCGCGGCCCAGGCGTCCTGGGCGGTCGGGTGCCGGTCCTGGGTGCGCTGGCGAGCCTCGGCCAACAGCCCGTCGAGCGTCCCGCCCCGGTCGCTGCCACCGGCGTCCGGCACCCGGGCGGTCGTCGGGTCCGGCGCGGAGCGCGGCGCGGGCACCGGGGGCAGCCGCCCGGCGCGCACCCCGAGCGGCAGCCGGGCCACCAGGGGCCGCCGGGCCATCCGCTCGCGCAACTCGTCACCGATGTGGGTGGTGCGGTTGCGCGCGTCGAACCGCGCACCGATCGCCAGGGCCTGGGCCCGGGCGTGGCCGGCGAGTTCCCGTGCCGTCCAGCCCCGCCCGGCCGGTCCGGGCACCGACTGGTCGCCGAGCCCCAGCTCGGTCAGCCGCCCCATCAGCTGGGCCACCACCCCGAGGAAGCCCAGCTGGCTCCTCGGGTGCCCGCTGTCGGTGAAGTACGCGGGACGTTCGGCCAACAACTCCAGGGCGCGCGCCTCGTTGCCGGTCAGCGTGCAGAACTCCACGTGCTGCGCGTACGCCTCGCGCATGCTCTCCGTCTCGCGCACCAGCCGCAGCCCCCGCAGGTGGTTCGCCCGGGCCTCGTCGAGGCGGCCGAGGCGCACCAACGACATCAGACTCGCCGCCAGCGAGGCGTGCGGCTCGTGGGCGCAGGTGTACTCGCCGTCCAGCACCGGCCGCCACAGCTCCAGGGCCTGGGCGTCCTGACGCCGGTACGCCTTGAACCACGCCTGGTCGTGGAGTTCGCAGGCGTGACAGTCGCTCATCCGGTCCCGGTCGGCCGCCCGCCAGGCGCGGTGGGCGCGTTCGGCCCGCTCCAGGTCGCCGATGTGCAGGGCGACGCTGTGCTCGCCGGCCCGCACCGCCCGCTCCGAGAACCCCGCCACCCGGTAGCGGTGCTCCATCTCGCCCAGCCACTGCTCGATCGAGTCGAGCGGCACGTGCGGTTGGTCGAGCATGCCCGAGGACATCCACTTGAACGCCCAGTGCAGGGAGTGGGTCTCGTACGCGTCGAAGTCCTCGGGGCGCTCGTCCCACATGCGCAGCAGCCGCGCGAAGGGCACGAACATCCGGTCCTTCTCGGAGCTGTAGCAGTACACCTGCAACTGGTGCCCCAGGGCCTCGATCACCGCGAGCGGCAGGCCCAGCTTCTCCGCCTCCACGAGCAGCGCCTCCGCGCGCGCGTTGCGGGCGGGGCCCTCCGGTCGGGCGTCGTTCTCGGCGATCGCGGCCCGCAGCGCGGCCAGGTCCATCGCGGGGGCGGTGTCGGGGTCGGTCATGACGTCTGCTCCCCGTGCTCGGTGTGGGTGGCCCACTCCAGCAGGCCGAGGAACGCCCGGTTCAGCAGCGCGGAGTCGCCGGGCCGCAGCGGGCGCTGCGCCATCAGCAGGGCCTGCCCGTACAGCGACTCGGTCGCGGTGCCGATCAGGTCCGGATCGCGCAGGGCGCTGATCCGGCGGATCAACGCGTTGCGGTGGTTGAGCACCAGCCGCGCCCGGGGTGCGCTGCCGCGCAGCGAGCCCAGGATGCCCGCCCACAGGTCGTCGGCCTGCTCCTCGGCGTCGGCGCGGGCCTGTTCGTGGCGGGCCCGCCGGTCGTCGAGGTGCAGCGCGGGCACGGACACCGGGTGGAAGGCGCGCAGCGCCACGTCGCAGCCCAGCGGGTCGAGCCGGGCGCGCGCCGCGGCCAGGAAGGCGCCGAGCGCCAGCTCCTCGGCGGGGTCGACGGTGTCGAGGTGCGCGGTCACCGTCTCCCCGTCGAGTTCCGCCACCGAGGTGTCCGGGCGGACCGAGGGCAGCGCCTCCACCAGTTCCGTGTCGTACGTGTAGCCGCCGTTGACGACGCCGATGCCCTGGGCCGACGCGATGGGCGCGACCTGGCGGAACTCCTCCACCGTGCGGGTGAAGTGGACCACCGGGTGGCGCCGGGCGAACTCCTCCAGCGACAGCCGTCCGTCGGTGGTCTCGAAGGGCAGCCACGGCAGCATCGTGCGGAGCATGTCCCGGTCATGCCGGGCCAGCGACTTGACGCCCAGGTGGTGCACCGAGACGAAGGCCGACAGCCGGTCCGGGTCGCCCGCCGCGAGTTCGGACAGCCAACTGCGGATGCGTTCGCCGAGCGCCTCCCGGACCGCGGCCAGCGTCTCGTCCTCGTACAGCGCCTCGCGCGACGCGGTGGGCCGCAGGCTGTCCGTGTCGAGGACGCAGCGCACGAAGAACGCCCAGTCCGGCAGCAGCTGTTCGGCCCGGTCGGTCAGCAGCATGCCCTTGAGGTGCACCCGGTGGCCGGCGCGCTGGGCGGGGCTCACCGCCTGCGGCAGCACGTACGCGACGCCCCGGATGCCGGCGAGCGGCACGTCCAGGTCGATGGCGTCCAGCGGACTGAACCCGAACGTCTCGTGACAGTGCCGGGCCAGCGCCACGCGTCGTGCGCCCGGGCTCGGGTGGCGTCGCTCCCACGGCGCCGGCAGGTCCGTCACGGGGCGGTCCCCGACCCGGACGTCGTAGGGGAGCAGCGAACCGAAGTCCCGCGCCAGGGTGAGGACCCGCTCCTCGTCGAGCCACTCCTGCGAGCCGGCGCGCGCCTGGAGGTACACCGTGGTGCCCGGTTCGGCGCGCGCGTCGTCCGGCAGGGCGCGCACGGTGTACGAGCCGTCGTCGCGCGCCGTCCACTCCACGGGGGGCGCCTCCGGGTGGCGCGCCGAACGGCTCACCACCCGGATGCGTTCGGCGACCACGAAACAGGCGAGCAGGCCGATCCCGAACTGTCCGAGGAACTCCGAGCGCGCCGATTCGAGCCCCGTCACCGCGTCCGCCGGGACCGAGGGGTCCACCGGGACCGGGGAGCCGGGACGGCCGGACCGCTTGGAGCTGCGGCCGATGGTGGCCAGCAGGGAGTGGACGTCCGACTCGGTCAGCCCGATCCCGGAGTCCTCGATGCGCAGGGCCCTGCCGCGGCCGGTCCCGCCCTCCTCGACGGCCAGCCGCACCAGGGCCGGTGCGTCGGGTTGTTCGGCGCGGCGTGCGGTGATGGCGTCGACCGCGTTCTGGAGCAGTTCGCGCAGGTAGACCTTGGGGCTGGAGTAGAGGTGGTGGGAGAGGAGGTCCACCAGGCCCCGCAGGTCCACCTGGAAGGTGTGGGGGGCCTGCACCGGCGGTGGCGCCCCGCCCGTGTCGCCCGGTTCCGGTGCGCGGTCCTCCGGACCCGTCGGGGTCGCGGCTGCCGGCACGGGTGGAAAGGGCTCGGGAGAGGGCTGCGCGATCGGAAGCGCGTCGGTGTCCTGGGGCCCGTGAGGCGTCTGAGGTGTTTGGGAGTCCATCGTCGCTGCGCCGGTGGGGGGACGGACGACGGCGCGGGTCGGGCGGTCCCGGCGAGCGGTGACCGCGGCAGGCAAGGGACAGACCATCCTAGGCCCCGAACGAACCGGCTGACCAGCGGATTTCCCGGACGAATGGGGCCGATGTCGGCGTCGATGTCAGTGCGGTGGTGTGCAATGGTCGGGTGCCCGTGCTCGAAGAACCGTTGAAGAAGGTCCTCGGCCCCGCCACCGCCAAGGTGATGGCCGAGGCCCTTGACCTGCACACCGTAGGCGACCTCCTCCACCACTACCCCCGCCGGTACGCCGAGCGCGGCGAGCTGACCAGACTCGCCGATCTCCCCCTGGACGAACACGTCACCGTGGTCGCCCAGGTCGAGACCGCCCGGGTCCTGAAGTTCAACGGGGGCAGCGGACAACGCCTCGAAGTCGTCATCACCGACGGCAGCGGACGCCTGCAACTCGTCTTCTTCGGCCGCGGCGTCCACAAACCGCACAAGGACCTGCTGCCCGGCACCCGGGCGATGTTCGCGGGCAAGGTCTCGCTCTTCAACCGCAAGCTCCAACTGGCCCACCCCGCGTACGAACTGCTGCGCCGCACCCCGGACCCCGCGCCGGGGTCCGACGGGGCGGCGGAGGGCAGCGCCGTCGACTCCTGGGCGGGCGCCCTGATCCCGATCTACCCGGCCACCGCCAAGATGGAGTCCTGGAAGATCGCCAAGGCCGTGGACGCGGTCCTCCCCAGCGCCCCCGAGGCGGTGGACCCGCTGCCGCCCGCACTGCGCGAGGGGCGCGCCCTGGTCCCCCTGCCCGAGGCCCTGCTGAAGGTCCACCGCCCGCACACCAAGGCCGACATCGCCGATGCCCGGGCCCGCCTCAAGTGGGACGAGGCGTTCGTCCTCCAGGTCGCCCTGGCCCGCCGCCGCTTCAGCGACGCCCAACTGCCCGCCACGGCCCGCCGCCCCGGCCCCGACGGCATCCTCACCGCGTTCGACGCGCGGCTCCCGTTCACCCTGACCGACGGGCAACGGAAGGTCACCGCCGAGATCTTCGACGACCTCGCCACCGAGCACCCCATGCACCGGCTGCTCCAGGGCGAGGTCGGGTCCGGCAAGACCCTGGTGGCGCTGCGGGCCATGCTCGCCGTGGTCGACGCGGGCGGACAGACGGCGATGCTGGCGCCCACCGAGGTGCTGGCCCAGCAGCACCACCGCTCCATCACGGAGATGATGGGCGAACTCGCCGAGGGCGGCATGCTCGGCGGCGCCGACCACGGCACCAAGGTGGTGCTGCTCACCGGCTCCATGGGGGTGGCGGCCCGCCGACAGGCCCTGTTGGACCTGGTCAGCGGCGATGCGGGCATCGTCATCGGCACCCACGCACTGATCGAGGACAAGGTCCAGTTCCACGATCTGGGCCTGGTGGTCGTGGACGAGCAGCACCGGTTCGGCGTCGAGCAGCGGGACGCCCTGCGCGGCAAGGGGCCCCGGGGGGAGGGCGGTGAGCGGCGCACCCCGCACCTGCTGGTCATGACCGCGACCCCCATCCCGCGCACGGTGGCGATGACCGTCTTCGGCGATCTGGAGACCTCCGTCCTCGACCAGTTGCCCGCCGGACGCTCGCCGATCGCCAGCCACGTCGTGCCCGCCGCCGACAAGCCGCACTTCCTGACGCGTGCGTGGCAGCGCGTGCGGGAGGAGGTCGCCAAGGGGCACCAGGCGTACGTGGTCTGTCCCCGCATCGGCGACGACCCGGAGGCGGCCGAACCCGCCGCCGACGCCAAGACCGGTTCCGGGGCCGACGCGAAGGCCGCGGCCAAGGCCCGCGCCACGGCGGAGGCCAAGGCCGCGGCGAAGGAGGAGGAGGCGGCGGCCACCGCGGACAAGCGCCCCCCGCTGGCCGTCCTGGACGTCGCGGCGGAACTGGCCCGCGGCCCCTTGCAGGGGCTCGCCGTCGAGGTGCTGCACGGACGGATGGCGCCCGAGGACAAGGACGCGGTGATGCGGAGGTTCGCCGCCGGGGAGACGGACGTGCTGGTGGCGACCACCGTCATCGAGGTCGGGGTCAACGTGCCCAACGCCACCGCGATGGTGATCATGGACGCGGACCGCTTCGGGGTCTCCCAGCTCCACCAGCTGCGGGGACGGGTCGGCCGGGGCTCGGCCCCCGGCCTGTGCCTGCTGGTCACCGAGATGCCCGAGGCCAGCACCGCCCGGGCCCGGCTGGAAGCGGTCGCGGACACCCTGGACGGGTTCGCCCTGTCCCGCATCGACCTGGAGCAGCGACGGGAGGGCGACGTCCTCGGGCAGGCGCAGTCGGGGGTGCGCTCCTCGCTGCGGGTCCTCACCGTCCTGGGGGACGAGGACGTCATCGCCGAGGCCCGGGAAGAGGCCGCGGCGGTGGTCGCGGCCGACCCGGAGCTACGGGAACTGCCGGGCCTTCGGGTGGCCCTGGACGCACTGGTCGACGCCGAGCGGGAGGCGTACCTGGAGAAGGGCTGAGCCCGCCCGGTCGGGTGCGCGCGACCGCATCCCGCCCCGGACGCCTATCGTGGGGGTGTCCGTACCGACCGCACCGTGAAGGACCCGAGCGCACATGACCCGCGTGATCGCCGGACTCGCCGGTGGACGGCGGCTGGCCGTCCCCCCGGGCAACGGCACCCGCCCCACCTCGGACCGCGCGCGAGAAGGGCTCTTCTCCACTTGGGAGTCCCTGCTCGGCACCCTGAGCGGCCTGCGGGTCGCCGATCTGTACGCGGGCTCCGGCGCGGTGGCCCTGGAGGCGCTGTCCCGGGGAGCCGCCCACGCCCTGCTGGTCGAGGCCGACCCCCGGGCCGCCAAGGTGATCAGGGACAACGTCCGCACGCTCGGCCTGGCCGGCGCCGAGGTGCGGGCCGGCCGCGCGCAACAGGTGGTCACCGGACCCCCGCCGACCGCACCGTACGACGTCGTCTTCCTCGATCCGCCCTACGCCGTCGAGAACGGCGATCTTGAAGAGATCCTGCTCACACTCCGTGCTGAGGGGTGGCTCACCGTCGACGCGCTCGTCACCGTGGAGCGCAGTACCCGGGGCGGCGCGTTCCCCTGGCCCGCCGGCTTCGAGTCCGTTCGGTCCCGGCGCTACGGCGAGGGAACGTTTTGGTACGGTCGCGCCGCCGCCACCAGCGACACCGCCCCCACGTGCGACAACGCACCGTGATCGGACCGGAGAGCGAGGAACCACAGTTGCGCCGCGCCGTCTGTCCGGGGTCCTTCGACCCCATCACCAATGGCCACATCGACATCATCGCCCGTGCCTCGAAGCTGTACGACGAGGTCTACGTCGCCGTGATGATCAACCAGTCCAAGAAGGGGCTGTTCGAGATCGAGGAGCGGATCGACCTGATCCGCGAGGTCACCGCCGAGTACGGCAACGTACGGGTGGAGTCGTTCCACGGGCTCCTCGTCGACTTCTGCAAGCAGCGTGACATCCCCGCGATCGTCAAGGGGCTGCGGGCCGTCAGCGACTTCGACTACGAACTCCAGATGGCCCAGATGAACATCGGACTCTCCGGTGTGGAGACGCTGTTCGTCCCGACCAACCCCACGTACAGCTTCCTCTCGTCCTCCCTGGTCAAGGAGGTCGCGGCGTGGGGCGGGGACGTCTCCCACTTGGTTCCCCCGACCGTGCTCGGGGCGCTGTCCGGACGGCTCCGCGAACGCCGCGAAGCGGGCCACTGAGCCCTTAGCGGGGTGCCCTCCCGGTCGGTTGCCCGCGCAGTTCCCCGCGCCCCCCAACAGGTGCGCCCCACTCACCGTGCGCTGCCCCCGCCCCCAGGGGCGCGGGGAACTGCGCGAGCAAGTACGACGCACCCGCGCCGAACCACGCACCCCGGCCGAAGGAAAGGGGCGCGGGGAACGGCGCGGGCAAGCACCACGCACCCGCACCGAACCACGTACCCCCGCAACCGATGCCGGACGGCACAAAGTGGCCGTACAGTCACCTTGTCCGTCCCAACGAGGCACAGAGAGTGGCGAACACACGGTGGACGTGCAGAAGAAGCTGGATGAGATCGTCGCGGCCGTCGGCAACGCCCGCTCCATGCCCATGTCCGCCTCCTGCGTGGTCAACCGGGCGGAACTGCTCGCCCTGCTCGCCGAGGTGCGCGAGGCCCTGCCCGGCTCGCTGGCCCAGGCACGCGAACTGCTCGGCGACCGCGAGGGCATGGTCGCCGACGCCCGCGCGGAGGCGGAACGGATCGTCAGCGCCGCCCACCAGGAACGCGGCTCGCTGATCGCCGACACCGAAGTGGCCCGCAGGTCCCAGGGCGAGGCCGACCGCATCCTCGTCGAGGCCCGCCAGGAGGCCGAGGAGATCCGCGCCGAGGCAGACGACTACGTGGACTCCAAGCTCGCCAACTTCGAGGTCGTCCTGACCAAGACCCTCGGCTCGGTCGGCCGGGGGCGGGACAAACTGCTCGGCACGGGCCCCGGCCCCGCGCTCGACGGCCACGTGGACCCCGACTACGCGGAGGCGCCGGAGCGCAGCCACGACCCGGAGACCCTGCGGCGCCGGGCCGACGAGTACGTCGACGTCAAGCTCGGGGCCTTCGAGGCGGTGCTCGCCAAGACCCTGGAGGCGGTGGGCCGGGGCCGCCAGAAGCTGCACGGCCGGGTCGCCGCGGACGAACTGGGCCTGCTCGCCGACGGGGCCGACGGCCCCCGCCCCACCAGCGACGCCGACTACCTCGCCGACCTCGCGGCCATGTCGGACCCCGCGACCGGCCGAGCGACCCCCGGTGGCCCCGTACCGGCCGCACCGCCCCCGCCGCCCGCCGTGCCCGTCCCCGTGGCCGCGCAGACCCCGCCCCCGGCCCAGGACGGGTACGGCCAGCAGGACGCCTACGGCTACGGCCAGGAGGCGTACGGCTACCCGCAGGGGTACGAGCAGCAGCAGGGTTACGGGTACCAGGAGACGTACGGGTACGGTCAGCAGGACTACGGCACGCAGGGCGGCGGCTACGAGACGTACGACGCCCAGCAGCAGGGCGGCGGTGGCTACGAGTCCCCCGGGGGCTACGGGGCGCAGCCCCCGGCGGCGCAGCCCACCACGCTCGACGAGACGAGCCTGTTCGACACCGCCATGATCACCCCGGAGCAACTGCGCCGGTACGAGGAAGGCCGCTAGCGGCTCCGTGCTCGTGGGCGCTCCACCAGGGTCGCCGGGGTCCACCGGGGGAGCGCGGGGGGTCACGGTTGGGAGCAGGGGGAAAGGTCCAGTATCCTGGCTCTTCGGTCGCGTGCGTCGAGTACGCGATCACTCCCTTCACAGCTCGCCGGGCCCTTCCCCGTGGGCGCCGACGACCGAAAGACAGGGATGGCTCTGAACGCCCGCCTGGACCACCGCGACCCCCTCGTGTTCGACACGCACGAGCTGGGACGGCGTCCGGGTGCGCTCCAGCGGCTGACCCGCACGGTCGACGCGCCCTCCGGAGACGCCGCCCTCGGTCTTCCCGGGATCATCAAGGTGCCCTCGGGCGCCCCGGTGCAGCTGGAACTCCGACTTGAGTCCGTCATGGAAGGGGTGCTCGTCACAGGCACCGCCCGTGCCGTGGTCGAGGGAGAGTGCGTAAGGTGTCTGGAGCCGCTGGAGCGGGAGCTCGAAGCGGACTTCCAGGAGATGTTCTCGTATGCCGAGACCGACAACCGGGGCCGTGCGAAAGCGGAGCCGGAGGACGGTGACGAGGAGGACGAGGACAGGCTCTTCATCGAGGACGGCCTGATCGGCCTCGAACCCGTGCTGCGCGATGCGGTGGTGCTCGCACTGCCCATGCAGCCGGTGTGCCGGGACGACTGTCCGGGCCTGTGCTCCACATGCGGAGTGCGGCTCGCGGACGACCCGGACCACCAGCACGGGGCCGTCGACATCCGTTGGGCGGCACTGCAAGGACTCGCTGAATCCATCCAGGACAGCGAGAAGGACGACATGAGCGGCGCCGAAGCGGGCGTCGACGAGAAGCAGGAGAAGTAGCCGTGGCTGTTCCGAAGCGGAAGATGTCGCGCAGCAACACGCGCCACCGCCGGTCGCAGTGGAAGGCTGCGGTCCCCACCCTGGTTGCGTGCGAGCGCTGCCACGAGCCCAAGCTCCAGCACATTGCGTGCCCCGCTTGCGGCACTTACAACAAGCGTCAGGTCCTCGAGGTCTGAGCGGCTGGTGAGGGGCACGATGCCAGACGCCAAGAAGAATGACCCCCGTACCAACGGGGGAGGCCCGACGGCTTCGTCCCACACGCTCCTGGAAGGGCGGCTCGGCTATCAGCTGGAGTCCGCCCTTCTTGTGCGTGCGTTGACCCATCGCTCGTACGCGTACGAGAACGGTGGTCTGCCGACCAACGAGCGACTGGAGTTCCTCGGGGACTCCGTGCTCGGCCTGGTCGTCACCGACACGCTGTACCGCAGTCATCCCGATCTGCCCGAAGGGCAGCTCGCGAAGTTGCGGGCCGCGGTGGTCAACTCGCGCGCGCTGGCGGAGGTGGGGCGCGGTCTTGACCTCGGCGCGTTCATCCGGCTCGGCCGGGGTGAAGAGGGCACCGGTGGTCGGGACAAGGCGTCGATCCTCGCCGACACCCTGGAAGCGGTGATCGGCGCGGTCTATCTCGACCAGGGGCTCGAAGCGGCGGCGGAGCTGGTGCACCGCCTGTTCGACCCGCTGATCGAGAAGTCCTCGAACCTCGGTGCCGGACTGGACTGGAAGACCAGCCTCCAGGAACTCACCGCGACCGAGGGGCTCGGCGTACCCGAGTACCTGGTCACGGAGACCGGCCCGGACCACGAGAAGACCTTCACCGCTGCTGCCCGCGTCGGGGGCGTCTCGTACGGCACCGGCACCGGCCGCAGCAAGAAGGAAGCGGAACAGCAGGCCGCCGAGGCGGCCTGGCGGGCGATCCGCGCCGATGCCGATCGACGTGCAGCCGAAGCGGCCGAGGCCGCTGACGCCGCCGACGTCGTGGACACCGTCGAGGAGAACGCCGACACCTCCTCGGCCACGGCCTGATCCACGCTTCCCCGTGAGCGCCCACCCCGGTCGGGGCGGGCGCTCACGACGTGTACGGACCGACGATCCGACCCACGACCCCAGGACACCGCATGCCCGAACTGCCGGAAGTCGAAGTGGTGCGGCGCGGACTCGCCCGCTGGGTCGCCGAGCGGACCGTCGCCGAGGTCGAGGTGCGCCACCCGCGCGCCGTGCGCCGGCACCTCGCCGGCGCCGAGGACTTCGGACGGCGCCTCGAAGGCGAACGCATCGGCGTGCCCAGCCGCCGGGGCAAGTACCTGTGGCTCCCGCTCACGGAACCGGCCGGCGACAGCACCGGCACGGCGGTCCTCGCCCACCTGGGCATGAGCGGACAGCTCCTGGTCCAGCCGGAGGACGCCCCCGACGAGAAGCACCTACGGGTCCGGGTCCGCTTCGCCGACACCACCGACACCGAACTGCGCTTCGTCGACCAGCGCACGTTCGGCGGGCTCAGCCTGCACGACACCACCCCCGACGGCCTCCCGGACGTCATCGCGCACATCGCCCGCGACCCCCTCGACCCGCTCTTCGACGACGAGGCGTTCCCCGTCGCGCTGCGCCGCCGCCGCACGACGATCAAGCGGGCGCTCCTCGACCAGTCCCTGATCAGCGGGGTCGGCAACATCTACGCCGACGAGGCGCTGTGGCGGGCCCGGCTGCACTACGAGCGCCCCACCGCCACCCTCACCCGCCCCCGTACCGCCGAGCTGCTCGGCCACGTCCGGGACGTGATGAACGCGGCCCTCGCCGTCGGCGGCACCAGCTTCGACAGCCTCTACGTCAATGTGAACGGCGAGTCCGGCTACTTCGACCGCTCCCTGGACGCCTACGGTCGCGAGGGGCTGCCGTGCCGCCGTTGCGGTACGCCGATGCGGCGGCGGCCCTGGATGAACCGGTCGAGCTACTACTGCCCGAACTGTCAGCGCCCGCCCCGCACCACGCCGTAGCGCCACTGCGGCGCGGACGCCCGGCTCAGAAGCCGAAGTTCTGCGTCCACCAGGGGCCGCCGGAGGCGAAGTGGGCGCCCACGCCCAGGGTCTTGAAGTCGCAGTTGAGGATGTTGGCCCGGTGCCCCGGGCTGTCCATCCAGGCGGCCATCACCGCTGCCGCGTCCGCCTGGCCCCGGGCGATGTTCTCGCCGCCCAGATCGGATATCCCGGCGGCCTCGGCCCGGTCCCAGGGGCTGTCCCCGTCGGGGTCAGTGTGGTCGAAGAAGCCCCGCGCGGCCATGTCCTGGCTGAAGTCCTCCGCGAGCCGCGCCAAACCGGCGTCCGCGCTGACCGGCTGGCAGCCGACCTTCGCCCGCTCCCGATTGACCAGGGCGACCACCTGGGTCTCCGGCGAGCCGGTGACCGGTGCCTCGGTCGCCGGCGGTGGCGGGGGCGCGGCGGGGGTCGACGGTGCGGGCTTCGACGTGGGGGCGGAGGTGCTCGGTGTGCTCTGCGGGGCCTTCGTGGTGGGCGCCGTCTCCGGCTTCGGAGGCGGTGACGTCCGCTGCTTCTCCGGGGCGGCGGGGGCCGACGCCGACTGCGACGGAGACGGTTTCGCCGGAGCGGTGCTGCGGTCACCGCCCTGCTTTCCGGCGCCGGTCGACGGCGGGGCTGGCGCGGAGGCCGAGGGGGTCGGCGCGCTGCTCCGCCCGCCGTTGCTGTCGACCCCGCCCGGCACCTCGCTGGCGCGCACGCGATCGGAGGCGCCGTTGCCCACGGTGGTGGAGTCGCCGCCCGGCAGCACGCCGGCGGCCACCGCCACCGCGCCCAGCGCCATCGCTGCGGACACCCCGAGCAGCCCGGTGCGCACCGGAGTGGACACCCGCCTGCGGGACCTCTTGCGCGGACCGGCGCCCTTCGCGGCGCCCGCCGCGGACCGCCCGGCACCCGGTGCGACGACCGGCAGGGCGGTGGTCGCCGCGTACGGGCCCGACCCGCCGTCCGGCGGGGGGAGGGCGGTAGTGTCCGCGGTCGCGTCCTCGGGGAAGGCGCCGGGCGCGGTCAGGTCCGGGAAGCCGTCGGCCGCACCGTGCCCCGCCGCTCCTGCGGTGCCGTACCCGGCGAGTCCCCGCCCGTAGGCGGAAGCCCCGCCGTACGTCTCGTCGTACCGCTGGACGGGGATCGGCGCGGTCGCGGCCACGGGGTCAACGGAGTCGACGGGGTGCGGAGCGTACGGCCGGGCCACGTCGGTGTGCGCACCGTGGTCCGGGTACTCGGGGTGGTCCGGGTACGAGGATTGCCCGGGGTCGCCTTCGGGAACCGAATGAGGCGTGTCGTGCGTATAGCCATCGGTACCGGAGGCGCGTCCGGCGGCGGAGCGTCGGTGGCGTCCCATGTCCTGTCCCGGCCTTTCTGTTCCTTGCGGGCAATGCGACTCCCCCATTCGGGTGAGGCTCATTGCGTCGGGACGCTACCCCATGCCGCAAGGGGACGAAGTACCCATAGGGCATTTCGCCGGCTACCGTGCAGCCATGAATGAAGAGGTGCGCCTCACCGCATGGGTACGCGGCCGTGTACAGGGAGTGGGTTTCCGCTGGTACACGCGTGCCACAGCATTGGAGATCGGCGGGCTGAGTGGCTTTGCTCTCAATTTGGACGACGGGCGCGTCCAGGTCGTGGCGGAAGGCGGCCGGGAGCGGTGCACGGCGCTCCTGGACTGGCTCAGGGAGGGCGACACGCCGGGCCGCGTCGACGGAGTGACCGAGATATGGGGCACACCGCGCGCCGGGTACGACGGGTTCGCGATCCGCTGAGGACGCGCGCCGGCGGGGGCCGCGACGCGCTCCGCGCACCCCGGGCGCGGGGCCCCGCCGTCGGGGAAAGTTCCTGGTGGTTGCCAAGAAGGGCGAGCCGTGGCAGGCTCCCGAGAGAAGGATGATCGACACGCCCCCAGGGCCCCGAAGTCGGTGCCCGGCCGGTTGGATTTCGGCCGTGAGCCCCCGGGTGACCCGCCGGTACCGGGCGTGATCGTGTTGACCGTCAAACTTTTTGGTGAGACTCTGGAAGCCCCGCGCACCTTACCTGTTTGGCATGGAAGAACGGCATCCAGAACTCAACAGTGCCAAGCATCGCGGGTGCGATTCCCTCACGACCCAACCGCTACGGTCGGTCACTCATTGTGGAGGACCATCCATCATGGCAAAGGCGCTTCTCGGTTACGTCGGCGGCTCCGATCCGCGACTCCTCGCCGAGATGCGACGGCTCCAGCAACGCGTCCAGGACCTTGAGTCCGAGCTCGTACGGATTCAGGCCGAGAACGACGCGTTGGCGGCTGCCGCTTCTCACGACAGCGATTCGCTACTGACGAGCATCGACGTTCCCCAGGCGGAGCCTGCGCTCACCTGACCACTCCTGCTGAGCCCCGCTGACACGTGGTCGGGCTGCCCTACTACCGGTACCACCGAGATCGCTTGCCCGATCTAGCAAGGGACGCTTCGGCGTCCCTTCTGTCATTGCCCCCTCGACCGTGTGTTCCGCGTCTCCCGGCCGTCCGCCCCGTCTGAGCGGTACTGCCGCGCAGACGCTTCCGGCTGCGTCGCCCCGTCCGGTCCGCCGAACGGTCCCGCCCCCGGGCGCCCCCTTCCTTTACCGTCTGATGTGCCCTGCGCATTCCTCGGTGAAACCGCAACTTCACCCGGGGGCCCGGTGGGACGCCGGCACGCCCGAATCGTGACCCCCGGCCTCACCGGGCCGCGAGAAGCAGAGAGGTAGAGTCCGGCGGCGTGCACCTCAAGGCCCTGACCCTGCGCGGATTCAAATCCTTCGCGTCCGCCACGACACTGCGATTCGAACCGGGAATCACCTGCGTCGTCGGACCGAACGGCTCGGGAAAGTCCAATGTCGTCGACGCCTTGAGCTGGGTCATGGGCGAACAGGGCGCGAAATCCCTGCGCGGCGGCAAGATGGAGGACGTCATCTTCGCCGGGACCACCGGACGACCCCCACTCGGGCGGGCCGAGGTCTCCCTCACCATCGACAACTCCGACGGCGCCCTGCCCATCGCTTACGCCGAAGTGACCATCACGCGGATCATGTTCCGCAACGGCGGTAGCGAATACCAGATCAACGGCGACACCTGTCGGCTCCTCGACATTCAGGAATTGCTGTCCGACTCCGGAATCGGCCGCGAAATGCACGTCATCGTCGGCCAGGGCCAACTCGACTCCGTCCTGCACGCCGACCCCTCCGGCCGCCGCGCCTTCATCGAGGAGGCCGCGGGCGTCCTCAAGCACCGCAAGCGCAAGGAGAAGGCGCTCCGGAAACTCGACGCCATGCGGGCCAACCTCGCCCGGGTGCAGGACCTCACCGACGAACTCCGGCGCCAGCTGAAACCGCTGGGCCGGCAGGCCGCCGTCGCCCGGCGCGCCGCCGTCATCCAGGCCGACCTGCGGGACGCGCGGCTGCGGCTGCTCGCCGACGACCTGGTGACCCTGCGGCGGGCCCTCGCCACCGAGGTCGCCGACGAGGCCGAGCTGAAGCGCCGCAAGGACGCCGCCGAGGCCGAACTGCGGGCCCAGCTCACCCGCGAGGGACGGCTGGAGGACGAGGTACGGCAGCTCACCCCCCGGCTCCGGAGCGCCCAACAGACCGTCTTCGACCTGTCCCGCCTCGCCGAACGCGTCCGGGGCACCGTCTCCCTCGCCGACGCCCGGGTCACCAGCGCCACCGCCGCCCCGCCCGAGGAACGCCGGGGCCAGGACCCCGACGCCCCCGAGCGGATGGAACGCGAGGCCGCCCGCATCCGCGAACAGGAAGCCGAACTGACGGCCGCCCTCGAAGCCGCCGAACGCGCCCTGGAGGACACCGCCGCCCACCGGGCCGACCTCGAACGCGCCCTGCTGGACGAGGAACGCCGCCTCAAGGACGCGGCCCGGGCGCTCGCCGACCGCCGCGAAGGGCTCGCCCGGCTGGGCGGGCAGGTGGGCGCCGCCCGCAGCCGCGCCGCCGCCGCCGAGGCCGAGATCGACCGGCTCGCCCTGGCCCGCGACGCCGCGCAGGAACGTGCCGCCAGCGCCCAGGAGGAGTACGAACACCTGCACGCCGAGGTCGACGGACTCGACGCGGGCGACGCCGACCTCGCCGTACGGCACGAGGAGGCCCGCACCTGGCTCACGGCCGCCGAAACCGCCCTCGCCGAGGCCCGCGAGGCGGCCACCGCCGCCGACCGCCGTCGCGCCGCGGTCTCCGCCCGCCATGACGCCCTCGCCCTCGGACTGCGCCGCAAGGACGGTACGGGCGCCCTGCTCGCCGCCGGGGACGCCCTCACCGGACTGCTCGGCCCCGCCGCCGCACTGCTGACCGTCGCGCAGGGGTACGAGGTGCCCGTCGCCGCGGCCTTCGGGGCGGCGGCCGACGCCCTGGCCGTCACCTCGCCGGCCCAGGCCGCCGAAGCGATCCGGCTGCTGCGCAAACAGGACGGCGGCCGGGCCGCGCTGCTGCTCGCGGGCGCCCCGGAACCGTCCCCCGGACCGACCCCCGGCCCCGTACTGCGTGGCAACCCGCCCCCCGCGGCCGCACTGGTGCGCGGCCCCGCCGAGCTGCTGCCCGCGGTGCGCCGGCTGCTCGCCGGGTACGTCGTCGTGGACACCCTGGAGGACGCCGAGGACCTGGTCCGCGCCCACCCGGAGCTGACCGCCGTCACCACCGAGGGCGACCTCCTCGGCGCGCACTTCGCCCACGGCGGGTCGGCCGGCGCGCCGAGCCTCCTCGAAGTACAGGCGTCCGTCGACGAGGCGGCGACCGAACGTGCCGCGCTCGACGAGCGCTGCGCCCGGCTCGCCGCCGAGCAGCGCACCGCCGAGGAGGACCGCACCACCCGTGCCGCACTGGTGGACGAACTGGCCGAGCGCCGCCGCACCGCCGACCGCGCCAAGTCGTCGGTCGCCCAGCAACTCGGGCGGCTCGCCGGCCAGGCCCGCGGCGCCGCGGGGGAGGCCGAACGGGCGGCGGTCGCCGCGGCGAAGGCCGGAGAGGCCCTGGAGCGGGCCCGCACCGAGGTCGAGGAACTGGCGGAACGGCTCGCCGTCGCCGAGGAGAGCGCCGCCGTCGCCGACGAGGGCGAGGAGCCCGACACCCACGCCCGGGACCGACTCGCGGCCGACGGGGCGAACGCCCGGCAGACCGAGATGGAGGCCCGGCTCCAGGTCCGCACCCACGAGGAGCGCGTCAAGGCACTCGCCGGACGGGCCGACGGCCTGGACCGGGCGGCCCGGGCCGAACGGGAGGCCCGCGCCCGGGCCGAGCGGCGGGCGGCCCGGCTGCGCCACGAGGCGACCGTCGCCGCCGCGGTCGCCGGCGGCGCGCGTCAGCTCCTCGCCCACGTCGAGGTGTCGACGGCCCGGGCGGAGGCGGACCGGACGGCCGCCGAGGGCGCCCGCGCGGACCGGGAACGCGAACTGGCCGCGGTGCGGGACACCGGCCGCGGGCTCAAGGCCGAGCTGGACAAGCTGACCGACTCGGTGCACCGGGGCGAGGTGCTGGGCGCCGAGAAGCGGCTGCGCGCGGAGCAGTTGGAGACCCGGTCGCTGGAGGAGCTGGGCGTGGAGCCCGCCGCGCTCGTCGACGAGTACGGCCCCGACCGGCCGGTGCCGCCCCCGCCGCCCGCCGACGGCGAGGAACTGCCCGAGGACCCCGAGCACCCGCGCAACCTCCCGCGTCCGTTCGTCCGGGCGGAGCAGGAGAAGCGGCTGCGGGCCGCCGAACGCGCCCACCAGCAGCTCGGGAAGGTCAACCCCCTGGCGCTGGAGGAGTTCGCGGCGTTGGAGGAACGCCACCAGTTCCTCAGCGAACAGCTCACCGACCTGAAGAAGACCCGGGCGGACCTGCTCCAGGTGATCAAGGAGGTCGACGAGCGGGTCGAGCAGGTCTTCACCGAGGCGTACCGGGACACTGCACGGGAGTTCGAAGGCGTCTTCGCACGGCTGTTCCCCGGCGGCGAGGGGCGGTTGGTCCTCACCGACCCGGACGACATGCTGGCCACCGGCGTGGACGTGGAGGCCAGGCCCCCCGGCAAGAAGGTCAAGCGGCTGTCGCTGCTGTCCGGCGGGGAGCGGTCGCTGACGGCGGTGGCCCTGCTGGTGTCGATCTTCAAGGCGCGGCCGAGCCCGTTCTACGTGATGGACGAGGTCGAGGCCGCCCTCGACGACACCAACCTCCAGCGGCTCATCCGGATCATGCGGGAGCTCCAGGAGGCGTCCCAACTCATCGTCATCACCCACCAGAAGCGGACGATGGAGGTCGCCGACGCGCTGTACGGGGTGTCGATGCAGGGCGACGGGGTGTCCAAGGTGATCAGTCAGCGGCTGCGCTGAACCGCGCCTGAACCGCGCACGGGTGGCGGGTGTGCCGGGGGAGCCCCGGGGTACCCGGGCAAGCGATCCACCCGATCTCGATTCACCCGTTGGGGGGAGGTGGCGTCACCGCACCGCGGCACGCGGGTGTTCCCGGTGGTGAGCGGTGTCGACCTGTGCGCCACTGGAAGGGCTCACCAGCCCCCCCCGAGGCCCGAGGAGTGATGCGTGACCAGTGCAGCGACCCCGTCCGGCGCCCGCGAGGAGCACCCCGAACACCTCGGGCACGTCATCTTCATCGCGGCGTCGGCGGCGATGGGCGGCTTCCTGTTCGGGTACGACAGCTCCGTCATCAACGGGGCTGTCGAGGCGATCAGGGACCGCTACGACATCGGCTCCGTGGCGCTCGCCCAGGTCATCGCCATCGCCCTGATCGGCTGCGCGATCGGCGCGGCCACCGCGGGCCGCATCGCCGACCGCATCGGACGCATCCGCTGCATGCAGATCGCGGCGGTCCTCTTCATGGTCAGCGCCGTCGGCTCGGCACTGCCGTTCGCCCTCTACGACCTGGCGTTCTGGCGGATCATCGGCGGTTTCGCCATCGGCATGGCGTCGGTGATCGGCCCCGCGTACATCGCGGAGGTGTCCCCGCCCGCGTACCGGGGGCGGCTGGGCTCGTTCCAACAGGCCGCGATCGTCATCGGGATCGCCACCTCCCAACTGGTCAACTGGGGCATCCTCCAGGCCGCCGACGGCGATCAGCGCGGACAGTTGCTGGGCGTGGAGGCCTGGCAGGTGATGCTCGGCGTGATGGTCGTCCCGGCCGCCCTGTACGGGCTGCTGTCCTTCGCCATCCCCGAATCGCCGCGCTATCTGATCTCGGTCGGCAAGAACGACCGGGCCCGTGAGGTGCTGCGCGAGGTCGAGGGCGACGAGGCCCACCTCGACGCCCGGCTGGCGGAGATCCAGGAGAAGGTGCACCGGGAGCACAAGCCGACCTTCAAGGACCTGCTCGGCGGGCGGTTCTGGTTCCTGCCGATCGTCTGGGTCGGCATCGGACTCTCCGCGTTCCAGCAACTCGTCGGCATCAACGTGGCGTTCTACTACTCGTCCACGCTGTGGCAGTCGGTCGGCGTCGACCCGACGGACTCGTTCTTCTACTCGTTCACCACGTCGATCATCAACATCATCGGCACGGTCATCGCGATGATCTTCGTGGACCGGGTCGGTCGCCGGCCGCTCGCGCTGATCGGTTCGGTGGGCATGGCCATCGGGCTCGCCCTGGAGGCGTGGGCCTTCAGCTACGACCTGGTGAACGGGAAGCTGCCGGAGACCCAGGGCTGGGTCGCGCTGGTGGCCGCCCACTGGTTCGTGTTCTTCTTCGCGATGTCCTGGGGCGTGGTCGTCTGGGTCTTCCTCGGCGAGATGTTCCCCAACCGCATCCGCGCGGCGGCCCTCGGCATCGCCGCCTCCGCCCAGTGGATCGCCAACTGGATCATCACCGCGACCTTCCCGTCCCTCGCGGACTGGAACCTGTCGGCCACGTACATCATCTACGCCTGCTTCGCCACGCTCTCGATCCCCTTCGTCCTGAAGTTCGTGAAGGAGACCAAGGGCAAGACGCTGGAGGAGATGGGCTGACCCGCCCCGCTGCCGGCCGTCAGGCCCCGGCGACCGGCCTCGCCCCCGCCACCGGTTTCCGGCAGCGGGGGGCCGGGATCAGAACTCGTCCACGGTGTGCGGCAGCAGCTCCGTCCGGGAGGCCAGCCCGAACAGGGTGGCCGCGCCCGCCCGGTGCTCGGTGAGCAGGCCGGCGCGCAGCAGCTCCTCGGGCGCGGTCCCGCCCAGGTAGCAGGCGGCCAGCTCCCGCACGTCGAGCGTCAGGTCGGGTGCCTCGTCGGTGCGGGTCACCCGGGCCCGGTGGACGTCCCCGTCCGGCTTCGCCGTCACCCGGTAGCGGCCCGCGTTGCCCGGCACCCCCCGGTCGGACACCTCCAGGACCAGGTCCAGCGGCGCCGACCAGGTCCGGCCCTCCAGCGCGGCCGGCACGTCGGCGAGCCGCAGCCACAGCGCCGGGAACTCCCGGGTCACGTCGACCTGGTCCCGGTCGGCCGCGAAGAGGAGCAGCGGATCGTCCAGCGGCCGGCCCCAGGCCCGTACCTTGTCGACCAGGTCGATCGAGACCAGGTAGCGCCACAGGGCGGCGGCGACCTGCGGCGACTCGGCCTCCAGTTCGATGACGTGCGCCGTGCCGCGGCCCTCGTCGTCGGACTTGGTCCGGTACGCCACGTACCCCGCGGGCGGCTCGCCCGGATCGCCCAGGGTCACCACCCGGGGCTCGGACATGTCCTCGTCCTCCTCGAACGTCTCCGGCAGGACGAGGTGGCGCCACCACCAGTCGTCGCGCCGCACCCGTCCCGCCCGCTCGCCGCGGGCCGTCTCGTGCAGGGTGCCGATCACCTCGGCCGCCCCGGCGAACGGGACCAGCCGCAACGGACGCCCGTCGGGCTCGATCCGCAGGTCCAGGGGGTGGGTGGCGTCGACGGTCACCGTGTACGCGTGGGTCGCCGGGTCGAAGCCGAAGCGGCCGTAGATCGTCGCCTCCGACACCCACAGCGCCGCCAGCGGTTTGCGCTGCTCGGCGCAGCGCCGCCACAGCTCGTCGACCATGCCGGTGAGGACGCCCCGGCGGCGGTGGGTCGGTGCCACCGAGACGAAGGTCACCCCCGCGGTGGGCAGGGAGCCGCCGGGCACGGACAGTTCGAGGTCGTGGGCGGCCAGCAGCCCCACGAGGTCCTCGCCCTCGTAGGCGCCGATGAGGTCGGAGCGGGTGAGGGCTTCCTTGTGCTTGGCGCGTGACTCGTCCTCGGGTGACTTCTCCAGGAAGACGAGGTAGTGCAGGTCCAGGGCATGGTCGAGCCGGGCCTCGGGAATCGTGCGGTACTCCAAGGTCATGCCGGTGACGCTAACCCGCACCCTCGGAACGGGGCATCCGAGTTTCCCGGGCGGGCACCGCGCAACCGTCGTGGGCGGCCGGGCGCGGGGGCATTCGGTCGTGCTTCTCGTCCGGGCCGGCGGGGGTGGTCGATACTGGGTGCGTTATGGACATCGTCATTCTTGCTGTAGTCATCGCCGTGGTGCTGCTCGCGACCACCGGCGCGCTGGTGGTCGGCAGTCGCCGCAAGCGGCAGCTGCCCCCGCCGCCGCCCGCCGCGCCCGACCTCACCGCCCCTCCGGCCGAGCCCCGCGTCGGTGAGGAGGCCGAGCCGCCCCGGGAGGAACCCCGCCGCACCGTCGAGGAGGTCGACCTCCCCGGCGCCCCGGCACCGGCCGCCGCCCTGGCCGAGGTCGAGGAGGCGCCCGCCGCGCCCCCGATCGAGGTGCCGGAACCGACCGCGGGACGGCTGGTGCGGCTGCGGGCCCGCCTCTCCCGTTCGCAGAACGCGCTGGGCAAGGGCCTGCTCACCCTGCTGTCCCGGGAGCGCCTGGACGAGGACACCTGGGAGGAGGTCGAGGACATCCTCCTCACCGCCGACGTGGGCGTGCAGCCCACCCAGGAGCTCGTCGAGCGGCTGCGCGAGCGGGTCAAGGTGCTCGGCACCCGCACCCCGGAGGAGCTGCGCGCGCTGCTCCGCGAGGAGCTGCTGACGCTGCTCGTGCCCGACTTCGACCGCAAGGTGAACACCGAGTCCGGGCTCGACACCCCCGGAGTCGTGATGGTCGTCGGGGTCAACGGCACCGGCAAGACGACCACCACCGGCAAGCTCGCGCGGGTCCTCGTCGCCGACGGCAAGAACGTCGTGCTCGGTGCCGCCGACACCTTCCGGGCCGCCGCCGCCGACCAGCTCCAGACCTGGGGCGACCGGGTGGGCGCCCGGACCGTGCGGGGCCCCGAGGGCGGAGACCCGGCGTCCATCGCGTTCGACGCGGTCAAGCAAGGCATCAAGGAGGGCGTCGACGTCGTCCTCATCGACACCGCGGGGCGGTTGCACACCAAGACCGGCCTGATGGACGAGCTGGGCAAGGTCAAGCGGGTCGTCGAGAAGCAGGCCCCGTTGGACGAGGTGCTGCTCGTGCTCGACGCGACCACCGGGCAGAACGGGCTGGTGCAGGCCCGGGTGTTCGCGGAGGTCGTGGACGTCACCGGCATCGTGCTGACCAAGCTCGACGGGACCGCGAAGGGCGGCATCGTGATCGCGGTCCAGCGCGAGCTGGGCGTCCCGGTGAAGCTGGTGGGCCTCGGCGAGGGCGCGGACGACCTCGCGCCCTTCGAGCCCGAGGCGTTCGTGGATGCGCTTATCGGGGAGTAGCCCGGACGGGGTGCGGTCCACCGCGCCCGCGCCGGGTGTGCGCCGCGTCATCGGGCCCGGCGGAATCCAGGGGTGGTCGACCGGCCCCCCCTCGGTTCCGTCGGGCCCTCGTCGTGCGGCCCGACGGCGGGTGCCCGAGGGGTCAGCGGTCGGAGCGGTGGGCCGCGTAGGCGAGGGTGCCGAGCAGCAGGTGTGCCTGCGGCGGGCGGGCCGGGTCGAGGCCGGGGGCCCGCAGCCAGCGCACCGGGCCGCGACCGCCGCGGTCGGACGGCGGTGCGGTGACGTGGTCGCCGGGTCCCAGTGCGCGCAGGTCGAGCGCGGCACCGTCCCAGCCCATCCGGTACAGCAGCCGGGGGAGCCCGTCGGCGGCCCCGGGCGCGACGAGGAACTGGGCGCGGTGGTCGGGGGTCAGGGTCACCGGCCCCAGCGGCAGGCCCATCCGCTCCAGCCGGACCAGGGCGCGGCGGCCCGCCGTCCCGCCGACCTCCAGCACGTCGAAGGACCGGCCCACCGGCAGCATCACCGTGGCCCCGGGGAACCGTGCCCAGGCCCGGGCGACCTCGTCGAGGGTGGACCCCGCGGGGATGACCGGGGCGCCCTCCAGCGGATGGGCGCCCGGGGCCCCGCAGCGAGCGCGGTCGTCCGCCCCGGTCCGGCCGCAGGAGCAGCAGCCGCCCGTCGCCCGGGCGCCGGGCACCACGTCCCAGCCCCACAGTCCGGTGAACTCCGCCGCAGCGGTGCACTCGTCGGTGCGTCCGCGGCGACGCGAACCCGACCGGATGTCACGGATGCCGCCGATCGTGAAGTCCATGCCTCCTCCAACAGGTTCCGCGCGCCGGTGGTTACGAAGTCACGGTGCGAGCTTCGGTCACGATATGGATGCGTGCGATGACCGTCCGTTTGCGTCATGCCCCGTCAACGTGGGTATCCGGACAGCGCGCGGAAGCACTTCCCGTGGCGTGCGCGGCATTCCGCGCTCCGCTGTGCGTCACTCCGCCCTTGCCGCCGCATCTGCGTCAAGTCAAGCGCGCGGAAAGGGAGTCGGGTTCATTCGAAGGGGTGGCGAATGGTGGCGTTTCCGTGATCCGCCTCGCCGAATGCGTGATCGTCAGATTACTTTCAGTGCACGGATCTCGTGGGCCATTCCCCTTCGGGGCAGGCCGGCGGCGGCTCGGTCCCCCGTTCGAAGGGTGACAAGCGCCGGACAAAGCACTGTGACGCACGGCATGCTGATAGGGCTTGACCAGAAGTGTGGACAAATGGCGTGACGGATGGGGGCGTTCCGGTGGGCGGCAACGGTGAGGGCGGTTCGAACGCTGAGAAGCGCCCGAACGAGATGCTGGGCTCGTGGTTCACCCGGAGCGGGTGGTCCAAGGGCGAGTTGGCGCGTCAGGTGAACCGCAGAGCCCGGCAGTTGGGTGCCAACCACATCTCCACCGACACCTCCCGGGTCCGCCGCTGGCTGGACGGGGAGAATCCGCGCGAACCGATCCCGCGCATCCTGTCCGAGCTGTTCTCCGAACGGTTCGGCTGTGTGGTCGCCGTCGAGGACCTCGGGCTGCGCGCCCCCCACCGGGCGCCCTCGGTCGCCGGGGTGGACCTGCCCTGGACCGGGCCCCAAACGGTGGCCCTGATCGGCGAGTTCTCCCGGAGCGACCTGATGTTGGCCCGCCGCGGCTTCCTCGGCACCTCCCTCGGGCTGGCCGCCGGACCCGCGCTCATCGAACCCATGCAACGCTGGCTGGTCCCGACCCCCGGCACGCCGCGCCCCGAACCCGACGACGCCACCCTGCGCCGCGGGAACCGCCTCTCCCAGCCCGAGTTGGACCTGCTGGAGTCCACCACCCAGATGTTCCGGCAGTGGGACGCCCAGTGCGGCGGCGGGTTGCGGCGCAAGGCCGTCGTCGGGCAGCTGCACGAGGTCACCGACCTGCTCCAGGAACCCCAGCCGGCCGCCACCAGCCAGCGACTGTTCAAGGTCGCGGCCGAACTCGCCGAACTGGCCGGCTGGATGAGCTACGACGTGGGGCTCCAGCCCACCGCGCAGAAGTACTTCGTGCTCGCGCTGCACGCCGCGAAGGAGGCAGGGGACAAACCGCTCGGTTCGTACGTCCTGTCCAGCATGAGCCGTCAGATGATCCACCTCGGCCGTCCCGACGACGCCCTGGAACTCATCCACCTCGCCCAGTACGGCAGCCGGGACTGCGCCAGCGCCCGCACCCAGGCGATGCTGTATGCGATGGAGGCCCGCGCGTACGCCAACATGGGCCAGCCCAGCAAGGTGAAGCGGGCCGTCCGGATGGCCGAGGACACCTTCGGGGACGCCCTGGAGTGCGACGAGCCCGAGCCGGACTGGATCGGCTTCTTCACCGAGGCCGAGCTGAACGGCGAGAACGCGCACTCCTTCCGCGACCTGGCCTACGTCGCCGGGCGCAGCCCCACCTACGCGGCGCTCGCCGAGCCCGTGATGAACCGGGCCGTCGAACTCTTCGCGAAGGACGAGGACCACCAGAGGTCGTACGCGCTGAACCTCATCGGCATGGCGACCGTCCACCTCCTCCAGAAGGAGCCGGAGGAGAGCGCACGGCTCGCCCACGAGGCCCTGGCGGTGGCCAAGCAGGTCCGTTCCGAGCGGGTGAACACCCGCATCCGCAAGACGGTGGACAACGCCGCCCGGGAGTACGGCCACCTCACCGAGGTCGTCGAGCTGACCGAGCGGCTGGCCGTGCAGCTGCCGGAGAGCGCCGAGGCGGTCTGACGGCAGCCGCTCCGACCGGCCCCTCGGGACTGCTTCCGCTCCCGCGCGGGCCCGCTACCGGCGGGCTCCCGCGCTCCGGGGGTGTTCACCCGTGCGTAACACCCCCGGTCTCTTCGTCACTGGCGTGAAACAACCGGCGGCATCCGTGGAAACGGCGCCGCGCGAGTCTCTGGCCCACAAGGAGGGCGACCGAGCCACCCGGCGCCCCCCGGCCACCCCTCACGCCACCCTCAGCCCCGGCCCCGCCCGCTCGGGTCCGTTCCACGACGAGGAGACGCCGATGCCCCCAGGCATCACGTTCGCCGCAGACGCCCCGACGCTGTCTGCCGCCAACACCGGATTCATGCTCATCTGCTCCGCGCTGGTCATGCTGATGACCCCGGCCCTCGCCTTCTTCTACGGAGGCATGGTCCGCGTCAAGTCCACCCTCAACATGCTGATGATGAGCTTCATCAGCCTGGGCATCGTCACCGTCCTGTGGGTGCTGTACGGCTTCTCCCTCGCCTTCGGCACCGACAGCGCCGGCCTGATCGGCTGGTCCTCCGACTACGTCGGCCTCAGCGGGATCGGACTCACCGAACTCTGGGACGGCTACACCGTCCCCGTGTACGTCTTCGCGGTCTTCCAGCTGATGTTCGCGGTCCTCACCCCCGCCCTGATCAGCGGTGCCCTCGCCGACCGGGTCAAGTTCAGCGCCTGGGCGCTGTTCGTGGCCCTGTGGGCGACCGTCGTCTACTTCCCCGTAGCCCACTGGGTGTGGGGCACCGGCGGCTGGGCCTTCGAAATGGGCGTCATCGACTTCGCGGGCGGCACCGCCGTCCACATCAACGCGGGCGCCGCCGCCCTCGGCGTGATCCTGGTGCTCGGCAAGCGCGTCGGCTTCAAGAAGGACCCGATGCGCCCGCACTCCCTGCCGCTGGTCATGCTCGGCGCCGGACTGCTCTGGTTCGGCTGGTTCGGCTTCAACGCGGGCTCCTGGCTCGGCAACGACGACGGCGTCGGCGCGCTGATGTTCCTCAACACCCAGGTCGCCACCGCCGCCGCCATGCTCGCCTGGCTCGGCTACGAGAAGCTCCGGCACGGCGCGTGCACCACCCTCGGCGCCGCCTCCGGGGCCGTCGCCGGACTCGTCGCCATCACCCCGGCCGGCGGCTCCAGCTCCCCGCTCGGCTCCCTCGCCATCGGTGCGATCGCCGGTGTGCTGTGCGCCATGGCCGTCGGCCTCAAGTACCGCTTCGGGTACGACGACTCGCTCGACGTCGTCGGCGTCCACCTCGTCGGCGGGATCGCCGGCTCCGTCCTCGTCGGCTTCTTCGCCACCGGCGGCGGCCAGTCCGAGGCCAAGGGCCTCTTCTACGGCGGCGGACTCGAACAGCTCGTCAAGCAGCTCGCCGGGGTCGGCGGGGTCCTGCTGTACTCCTTCGTCGCCTCCGCGCTCCTCGCCCTGGTCATCGACAAGACCCTCGGCATGCGGGTCAGCGAAGAGGTCGAGGTGTCCGGCATCGACCGCACCGAACACGCCGAGACCGCCTACGACTTCAGCGGCGCCGGCGGCGGCGCCACCACCCGCACCTCCGCCCCGGTCCGCGAGTCCGCACCCGCCGAGTCCCACGAGAAGGTGGACGCATGAAGCTCATCACCGCCGTCGTCAAGCCGCACCGGCTCGACGAGGTCAAGGAAGCCCTCCACGCCTTCGGCGTCCACGGGCTGACCGTCACCGAAGCCAGCGGATACGGCCGCCAGCGCGGCCACACCGAGGTCTACCGGGGCGCCGAGTACACCGTCGACCTCGTCCCCAAGATCCGCATCGAGGTGCTGGCCGAGGACGACGACGCCGAACAGCTCATCGACGTCATCGTCAAGGCCGCCCGCACCGGCAAGATCGGCGACGGCAAGGTCTGGTCCGTCCCGGTCGACACCACGGTCCGGGTCAGAACCGGCGAACGCGGCCCGGACGCCCTCTGAGCCGGCGCCGACCGCACCGATGACCCACGGGGGAACGAGAGAACGGAGCCGCCGGGTGACCACCGTCGACCAGCACCGCAGCACCCCGGAACCCGACGAACCCGACGGGCCCGTGCCGGGCCCCTCGCCCAGCGGCTACGCGGCGGCCAGGGTGCGCCTCCTGCACGGGCGCTCCCGCACCGGCCCCGAACGCCGCGCCGCCCTCTCCGCCCTCACCGACGACTGGCTCGCCGCCCTGTTCCAAGCCGCCGACGCACCGCGGGGCGTCAGCCTCGTCGCCGTCGGCGGCTACGGGCGGGGCGAACTCTCCCCGCGCAGCGACCTCGACCTGCTGCTCCTGCACGACGGCGGGGACCGGACCCGGACCGCTGCCCTGGCCGACCGGCTCTGGTACCCCGTCTGGGACCTCGGCCTCGCCCTCGACCACTCGGTGCGCACCCCCGCCGAAACGCGCCGCGCCGCCACCGACGACCTCAAGGTCCAACTCGGCCTCCTCGACGCCCGGCACCTCGCCGGCGACCCGGCCCTCACCGCCGCGCTGCGCGCCACCGCCCTCGCCGACTGGCGCAACCTCGCCCCCAAGCGGCTGCCCGGACTGCGCGACCTGTGCGCCGAACGCGCCGCGCGCCACGGCGAACTCGCCCACCTCCTCGAACCCGACCTCAAGGAGGCCCGCGGCGGACTGCGCGACGCCACCGCCCTGGCCGCCGTCGCCGCCTCCTGGCTCGCCGACGCCCCCCGGCACGGCCTCGCCGACGCCCGCCGTCGCCTCCTCGACGCCCGCGACGCCCTCCACCTCACCACCGGCCGCGCCACCGACCGCCTCGCCCTCCAGGAACAGGACCAGGTCGCGGCCACCCTCGGCCTCCTCGACGCCGACGCCCTGCTCCGCCAGGTCTACGAAGCCGGCCGCGTCCTCGCCTACGCCGGCGAGGTCACCTGGCGCGAGGTCGGCCGGGTCCTGCGCGCCCGCGCCGCCCGCCCCCGGCTGCGGACCGTCCTCGGCGGCCGGGGCCGCGGTACGGACCCCACCCCCCGCACCCCGCTCGCCGAAGGCGTCGTCGAACACGACGGTGAGGTGTCCCTGGCCCGCAGCGCCCGCCCCGAGCGCGACCCGGTCCTCCCGCTGCGCGCCGCCGCCGCTGCCGCCCAGGCCGGACTGCCGCTCTCCCCGCACGCGGTGCGCCACCTCGCCCGCTCCACCGGGCCGCTGCCGGTGCCCTGGCCCGCCGAGGCCCGCGAACAGTTCGTCACCCTCCTCGGCGCCGGTCACCCCACCGTCCAGGTGTGGGAGGCGCTGGAGGCCGGGGGGCTGATCAGCCGACTGCTGCCCGACTGGGAACGGGTGCGCTGCCGCCCCCAGCGCAACGCGGTCCACACCTGGACCGTCGACCGGCACCTGGTCGAGACCGCCGTCCGGGCCGCCGCCCTCACCCGCCGGGTCGCCCGCCCCGACCTGCTGCTGGTCGCCGCCCTGCTGCACGACATCGGCAAGGGCTGGCCCGGCGACCACGCCGTCACCGGCGCCACCATCGCCCGGGACACCGCCGCCCGCATCGGATTCGACGCGCAGGACACGGCGGTCCTCGCCACCCTGGTCCGCCACCACCTGCTGCTCGTGGACACCGCCACCCGCCGCGACCTGGACGACCCCGCCACCGTGGCGACCGTCGCCGGGGCCGTCCGCACCACCGGCACCCTGGAGTTGCTGCACGCCCTCACCGAGGCCGACGCCCTCGCCACCGGCCCCGCCGCCTGGTCCACCTGGCGCGGCACCCTCGTCACCGAACTGGTCCGCAGGGTCGCCGACCGACTCGGCGGCACGCCCCCCGCCGCACCGACCGTGCCGTCGGCGGTGGCGGCGGGAGAGAGCGCCGACCACGAACGGCTCGCCGTCGAGGCCCACCGCACCGGTGGCCCGGTCCTCGCGCTACGGGCCCAACAACCGCCGCCCACGCCCGGCGACGGCGACCACCCCGAACCCCTCGGCGTCGAACTGCTCGTCGCCGTCCCCGACCGGCCCGGGGTGCTGCCCGCCGTCGCCGGGGTCCTCGCCACCCACCGGCTCACCGTGCGCGCCGCCGAACTCCGCGAACAGGCCCTCCCCACCGGCCTCGGCGGCGCATCGGCCGACCGCCCGGGCGGCGCGGTGCTCCTCCTCGACTGGCGGGTGGCCGCCCAGTACGGGTCCCTGCCGCAGGCCGCCCGGCTCCGCGCCGACCTGGTCCGCGCCCTCGACGGCTCCCTCGACATCGCCGCGCGCCTCGCCGAGCGGGACGCCGCGCACCCCCGGCGCCGGGGCATCGAACCGCCCCCGCCGCAGGTCACCGTGGCCGGGTCCGCCTCCCGCCAGGCCACCGTCATCGAGGTCCGCGCCCAGGACGCCCCCGGACTGCTGCACCGCATCGGACAGGCCCTGGAACGCGCGGGGGTACGGGTCCGCAGCGCGCACGTGAGCACCCTGGGCGCCAATGCCGTCGACGCCTTCTACGTCACCGACCCGGCCGGTGCGCCCCTGGCCGCCGACCGGGCCGCCGCACTCGCCCGGGACCTGGAGTCCGACTTGCGGGGGTGAGCGCCGGGGCGCCCGGACGACGGGCCGGTCACCGCACCGGTACGGGACCCGTCGCAGAGGGTCCTACGGCTGGCGGGACCGATTACCCTGGGGGACGACCCGTCCGCCCCCTTCGACCCGAGGATTCGCGACCGCCGTGTTCGACACTCTCCAGGATCGCCTCGCAGCGACATTCAAGAACCTCCGCGGCAAGGGTCGCCTGAGCGAGGCGGACATCGACGCCACCGCGCGGGAGATCCGTATCGCCCTCCTTGAGGCGGACGTCGCGCTCCCCGTCGTCCGGGCCTTCATCAAGCAGGTCAAGGAACGGGCGACCGGCGCCGAGGTGTCGCAGGCGCTCAACCCCGCGCAGCAGGTCATCAAGATCGTCAACGAGGAGCTGGTCGGCATCCTCGGCGGCGAGACCCGCCGACTGCGGTTCGCGAAGACCGCGCCGACCGTGATCATGCTCGCCGGTCTCCAGGGCGCGGGCAAGACCACCCTCGCCGGCAAGCTCGGCCACTGGCTCAAGGGCCAGGGCCACTCGCCGCTGCTCGTCGCGTGCGACCTCCAGCGCCCCAACGCCGTCAACCAGCTCAGCGTGGTCGCCGAGCGGGCCGGGGTCGGCGTGTACGCCCCCCAGCCGGGCAACGGGGTGGGCGACCCGGTCCAGGTCGCCCAGGACTCCATCGAGTACGCGCGCTCCAAGCAGTACGACATCGTCATCGTCGACACCGCCGGACGCCTCGGCATCGACCAGGAACTGATGCAGCAGGCGGCCGACATCCGGGACGCGGTCTCCCCGGACGAGGTGCTGTTCGTCGTCGACGCGATGATCGGTCAGGACGCCGTCAACACCGCGGAGGCGTTCCGCGACGGCGTCGGCTTCGACGGCGTGGTGCTGTCCAAGCTCGACGGCGACGCCCGTGGTGGTGCCGCACTGTCGATCGCGCACGTGACCGGCCGTCAGATCATGTTCGCGTCCAACGGCGAGAAGCTGGACGACTTCGACGCCTTCCACCCGGACCGGATGGCCTCGCGCATCCTGGGCATGGGTGACGTCCTCACCCTGATCGAGAAGGCCGAGCAGACCTTCTCGAAGCAGGAGGCCGAGGAGATGGCCTCCAAGCTCGCCTCCAGCAAGGGCAAGGACTTCACGCTCGACGACTTCCTCGCCCAGATGGAACAGGTCCGCAAGATGGGCTCCATCAGCAAGTTGCTCGGCATGCTGCCGGGCATGGGGCAGATCAAGGACCAGATTAACAACCTGGACGAGCGGGACGTGGACCGCACCGCGGCGATCATCAAGTCGATGACGCCCGCGGAGCGGCAGGACCCGACGATCATCAACGGATCGCGGCGGGCCCGGGTCGCCCGGGGTTCCGGCGTCGAGGTCAGCGCGGTCAAGAACCTGGTGGAGCGGTTCTTCGAGGCCCGCAAGATGATGTCCCGGATGGCCCAGGGCGGCGGGATGCCCGGCATGCCCGGCATCCCGGGCATGGGTGGCGGCCCCGGTCGCCAGAAGAAGAAGCAGAAGATCGCCAAGGGCAAGCAGCGGTCGGGCAACCCGATGAAGCGCAAGCAGCAGGAGGAGGAGGCCGCCACCCGCCGCGAGCAGGGTGCAGCCTTCGGTCTGCCCGACCAGTCCGCGCAGAACTTCGAACTGCCCGACGAGTTCAAGAAGTTCATGGGCTGATCCCTCCACGGCGGTGGGGTGGCCAGGCGCCGCCCCACCCTCCGTGCCGGCACGATGTTCCTGTCCCGACGTCAACTCCGTTACGACGGGGATCCGTTGGAGTGAGGGGTGGCGCGCACCCCTGATCGGCGGTGGCGCGTCAACCCGGCGCCCGCTCGGATTCCCGCCCCCGGGCGCCCCGCCGTACCGGGCCCGGACGGCACAGGCGTCCGCCCGCACCGCTCGGACCGAGGAGTTCCCCCCCCGCCGGTACCAAGACCGCGTGGCCGAGGCGGAGTTGCCCGACCAGGGGCCGGTGCGCAGTGCCCCGGTCATCCGACCGTACGGGTACGGCGACGCCCGAGCGCGGCCCGCATCCACCGGGAGGTGCCTCCCGCATCCACCGAGCACGTCCTCGCGGTCGATCAGGACGAGGCGGTGCGGGCAGCCGTCCGCGCGACCGCCGACCGGGTCCGCGCGACGGGCGTCCGGGTCCGGATGGGGGGCCGCGCCGCCCTCCCGCTCGGACGCCGCGCCGTGGAACGGGAGTTGAGCAGCCCCCCGCTGTGCGCGGAGAGCGGCCCCCGGGACGTCGGGAGCGGCGCCGGGGGCCGGGTGCGGTGCCTCCCCGGCGGCGAGAAACCCGTGACGTGGGACGCGCTCACGGCGGTGGCGCCGGATATCCTGGCCGACGACCGGGCGCTCCCGCTCACCCAGGCCCGCGAGCGCCGCCTCTCCCGCACCGCCGACGTCACCAGCGTCGCGGCCGCCGTGGAGGCCGCCGTCCCGGGCGGCTGGGCCCGCATCCCCGGGACCGCACCGGGTACCGAGGCGGAGGAACGGCCCGCCCGGCACGAGGTGTCCGTCCGCTGCCCGATCGCCGGGAACGGCACGTTCTTGCGGCCGAGGACCTGCTGGGGGAACCCCGCCGTCGTGGCCCGCCTCTCATACATCGTGGCGATCCCGACTCACGAGACGCCGAGCACCACCCGGTGGCACGTGCCGGTGCCATACGTCGATCGGCCGAAACCCATCGGTCGTACCGGACCACCCGGGGTACGGCGCCCGGCGGGGTAGCTCTCCGTCCGTGCACCTCTTCTCCCTACATATCCGCAGATCAGCGCACCCGAACCCATCCCTGGGGGTGCGCCACGGATGAGGTGCAGAACAACGCAAACTGACGGGTACGTGCAAAATATTTGGGATGCCCCGGAATAGGAACACAGAGGCACTCCGGCTCGTTGTCACGACGTGAGCACGACACCACCAGTTCTCGCCGCAGAGCTGGCAGCCGCGTGGGCCGACATTCAAAGGCACCACCCCGAGCTGCCGGACCTGGCCGCGCCCGAATCACTGATCGGAGAGTCGTCGTCCGCGTGTGGGCACGAACTCTCCTTCGAGCGACTCCTCCATGAGGCAGTCCACGGCATCGCCGCCGCCCGAGGTGTCCGCGACACCTCGCGCGCCGGCCGCTACCACAACCGCAGATTCCTCGCGATCGCCGAGGAGATGGGCCTCGACCATCCGGACGAACCACACCCGAGCAGTGGTTTCTCCCTGGTCACCCTGAACGTCGAGGCCAAGAAGCGGTACCGCCCGACCATCGATCGCCTCCAGCGCGCGCTCAGGGCGCACACGGCGGCGACCGAGTCCGACAACGTGGCCCGCACCTTCCGCGGTCCCGCCGCGCGGCACGGCTCCTCCGGGGGCGGCGTCCGCGTCAAGGCGGTCTGCGACTGCGGGCGCAACGTGCGCGTGGTTCCGTCGGTCCTCGCGCAGGCGCCGATCGTCTGCGGGGGGTGCGGGAAGCCCTTCCGCATCCCCGAACCCGTCGCGGTGGCCAGCTGACGGCCGCCACGACCGGATGAGGACGGACCGCGCAGCCGGCGAGCGCCGGGCGGGACCGTCCGGAACGTGCGGATGCACCGGGCGTGACGTGGGGGCGTCGTGCGAGGGCATCCGGAGCGTTCCGACCTGACGCTGGGGGCGTCGGGGCTCAGCAAGGGGGACCACCTCTCAGGATTCGGCGCGCGACGAGCGGGCTCGCGGAGTCACGTTCCGCTTCCGTCACGCGTCACGGCGGCCGATCAGGACGGCCGCGGGTCGGACGTCCGCGAGGGCCGCGGACGGCCAGCAGCTCCCGTACCGCCCGCGCGGCGGGCCCTCGGCCGTGGAGACCGCCACCCGTCAGGTAGGTGGAGGTCCGCACGGTCGGGGGGCGGCGCGCAGCGGCACACGTCGGTACGGAGCAGCGCTCGGCAGTCATGCAGTACCCGTCAGTACGGGGTGAGGGGGCGTCCGGACGCGATTCGGGCGCCCCCTCCCTCATGTGGCACAATGACTAGCTGTACTCGACGGCCGCACAGGACCCCTCTCTCCTCCGGCTGACGCGTCCATCGGGCAACTCGGGTACCGCAACCCCACGCGGCAATCCGTCGTGCCCACACCCGTCAACACCAGGAGACACCACTCCCGTGGCAGTCAAGATCAAGCTGAAGCGTCTGGGCAAGATCCGTTCGCCTCACTACCGCATCGTCGTCGCCGACTCCCGTACCCGCCGTGACGGCCGGGCCATCGAGGAGATCGGCCTGTACCACCCGGTGCAGAACCCGTCGCGCATCGAGGTCGACGCCGAGCGCGTCGCCTACTGGCTGCGTGTCGGCGCCCAGCCGACCGAGCCCGTGCTCGCGATTCTGAAGAAGACCGGCGACTGGCAGAAGTTCAAGGGCGAGCCCGCCCCGGCTCCGCTGCTCGTCGCGGCCGAGAAGGCCGCCCGCCCCTCCTTCGAGTCGCTCGGTGGCGAGTCGGACGGCAAGGGCGAGGCCATCACGCAGAAGAAGAAGGCTGACAAGGCTGAGAAGAAGGACGAGGCTGCCGCCGAGTCTGAGTCGACCGAGGGCTGACGAGATGCTTGAGGAGGCTCTTGAGCACCTCGTGAAGGGCATCGTCGACAATCCGGACGACGTGCAGGTCGCCTCGCGCAACCTGCGCCGCGGACGCGTCCTGGAGGTTCGGGTCCACCCCGATGACCTCGGGAAGGTGATCGGCCGTAACGGCCGCACCGCACGCGCCCTGCGGACCGTCGTGGGCGCCATCGGCGGCCGTGGCATCCGCGTCGACCTCGTCGACGTCGACCAGGTCTGAATCCGCCCACCGGGCACGCCCGGCCCCCAGGGGCCGCGGCCCGCTCGCACGGCGGTTCTCACAGTGATGGCTGAAGTACTGGGGCCGGGGGTGAACCACCCCCGGCCCCCGTACGTTCCCCGGCCGCCTCCCCGCTCCACCCCTGCTTTCCGTCCCGCCCCAGTCGTCCCCTCACCAGGAGCAAGACACGTGCAGCTCGTAGTCGCGCGGATCGGCCGCGCCCACGGGATCAAGGGCGAGGTCACCGTCGAGGTGCGCACCGACGAACCCGAACTGCGGCTCGCCCCCGGTGCCGTCCTCGCCACCGATCCGGCCGCCACGGGCCCCCTCACCATCGAGACCGGCCGCGTCCACAGCGGACGGTTGCTGCTGCGCTTCGCCGGAGTGCGCGACCGCGGCGCCGCCGAAGCCCTGCGCAACACCCTGCTCATCGCCGAGATCGACCCCGACGAGAGCCCGGCCGAGCCCGACGAGTACTACGACCACCAGCTCATGGACCTCGACGTCGTCACCATCGACGGCACCCCGATCGGCCGGATCACCGAGATCTCGCACCTGCCCTCGCAGGACCTGTTCGTCGTGGAGCGCCCCGACGGCAGGGAGGAGCTGATCCCCTTCGTCGAGGAGATCGTCGTGGAGATCGACCTCGCCGAGCAGCGCGCCGTGATCGACCCGCCGCCCGGCCTCATCGACGACCGGGCGGAGGTCGCCTCCGCCCGGGACGCCGAGGCCGGCGACACGTCCGGGGCGGGCGACACGTCCGGTGCGGGCACCGGGACGGTCGGGGACGGCGTCTGATGCGGATCGACGTCGTCACGATCTTCCCCGAGTACCTGAACCCGCTCGACGTCTCCCTCGTCGGCAAGGCGCGCGCCCGCGGACAGCTCGGTGTGCGCGTCCACGACCTGCGGAACTGGACCCACGACCGGCACCACACCGTCGACGACACCCCCTACGGGGGCGGTCCGGGCATGGTCATGAAGACCGAGCCCTGGGGCGAGGCACTGGACGAGGTCGTCGCCGACGGCTACGAGTCCGGTGCGCACGGCCCCGCCCTCGTCGTCCCCACCCCGAGCGGACGCCCCTTCACCCAGGAACTCGCCGTCGAGCTCTCCGCCCGGCCCTGGCTGATCTTCGCGCCCGCGCGCTACGAGGGCATCGACCGGCGCGTCACGGACGAGTACGCGACGCGCACCCCGGTCTACGAGGTGTCCATCGGTGACTACGTGCTCGCGGGCGGCGAGGCGGCCGTCCTCGTCATCACCGAGGCGGTGGCCCGGCTGCTGCCCGGCGTCCTCGGCAACGCCGAGTCCCACCGGGACGACTCCTTCGCCCCCGGGGCGATGGCGGACCTGCTCGAAGGCCCCGTCTACACCAAGCCCCCCGAGTGGCGCGGTCGCGGCATCCCCGAGGTGCTGCTCAGCGGCCACCACGGCAAGATCGCCCGCTGGCGCCGCGACGAGGCCCTGCACCGCACCAGCCTCCACCGACCCGACCTGATCGAGCGGGCCGACCCGGCCGCGTTCGACAAGAAGGACCGCGAGACCCTGTCGATCCTGGGCTGGGCGCCCGGCGCCGACGGTCGATTTGGGCGGACCGCGCACACCGTGGAACAATGAGCCGTTGTCGTGCGTCGCTCGGCGTGCGCCCCTGCCACAGGGGGACACGACGCCCGCTCCAGTGGGCACGACACCCCACCACCACCTCCCAAGAGATTCGCCGATGACCTGTGGCATGGGCGAGGAAGCAGACGATCATGTCCCACCTGCTCGACACCGTCGACAACGCGTCGCTGCGCAGCGACGTCCCGGCCTTCCGCCCGGGTGACACCGTCAACGTCCACGTGCGCGTCATCGAGGGCAACCGCTCCCGTGTGCAGCAGTTCAAGGGCGTCGTCATCCGCCGCCAGGGCTCGGGCGTCCGTGAGACCTTCACGGTCCGCAAGGTCTCCTTCTCCGTCGGCGTCGAGCGCACCTTCCCGGTGCACACCCCGATCGTCGAGAAGATCGAGCTCGTCACCCGCGGTGACGTGCGTCGCGCGAAGCTCTACTACCTGCGCGACCTGCGCGGCAAGGCCGCGAAGATCAAGGAGAAGCGCGACAACTGAGTCGTCGCACCGCTCCTCGGTCCCGGACCGGGGCACCCCTGGTGCCCCGGTGGGGCCGGGTGACGTGCGTCACGGCCACTCGCGCCCGCGGGTCCTCATCGGTGCCGGATACCATCAGGCACCGATGGACACCGCAGCACAGCGATCGGAACGCGACCGTTCCTCCCGTTCCTCCGTATCCGGGCCCGCCCCGGAGCCGGGGGACCCGGAGGGGCGGTCGCGTTCCGTTTCCCCCGAACCCCCCACCGCACCGGCCTCGGAGTCACCGGAGTCACCGGAGTCACCGGAGTCACCGGAGCCGTCGGAGGCCCGAGGGGATCGCTCCCCGCTCGCCGAGTGGCTGCCCGGCGGCCGGTTGACGCTCGCCGTCCTGGTCGTCCTGGTGCTCCTGCTGCTGGTCACCACGTTCGTACTGAAACCCTTCGCGATCCCCAGCTCCTCCATGGAGCCGGGGCTGCGCGCCGGGGACCGCGTCCTCGTCAACAAGCTGGCGTACCGTCTGGGGGCGGAGCCGCAGCGGGGGGACGTCGTGGTCTTCGACGGCACCGGCTACTTCGGCGACGCCCACTACATCAAGCGCGTCGTCGGCACCGGCGGTGACCGGGTGGTCTGCTGCGACCGGCGGGGGAGGATCGAGGTGAACGGCCGAGCCGTGGACGAGCCCTACCTGAGCCCCGGCGACCGGCCCTCACAGGTTCCGTTCGACGTGGTCGTGCCCGGCGCGAGCCTGTTCCTCCTGGGCGACCACCGCTCCGCCTCCAGCGACTCCCGGGACCACCTGGGCTCGCCCGGCGGCGGCATGATCCCGCTCGACCACGTCATCGGCCGGGCCGAGTGGATCACCTGGCCCTTCGACCGACTGACCGGAGTCGACCGCCCGGGCGGTTTCGCGCGCGTACCCGATCCGCCCGCCGGCGGCGGCCATGGGTAACCGCCGGCGCCCCCGCTCCGGCCCGGGCGCCGACCCGCGGCTGCCCACCGGTAGCCGGCCCACCGGCCCGCCCGGCCGTGCCGAACGCCGCAAGCTCGCGCGCAAGGTGAAGCGCCGCCGCCGGCGCTCCGCGTTGAAGGAGATACCGCTGCTGCTCGGCGCGGCGGCCCTGATAGCCCTCGTCCTGAAGACGTTCCTGGTCCAGGCGTTCGTCATCCCCTCCGGTTCCATGGAGCAGACCATCCGGATCGGGGACCGGGTACTGGTCGACAAGCTGACGCCCTGGTTCGGCGGCAAGCCGGAGCGCGGGGACGTCGTCGTGTTCAAGGACCCGGGCGGCTGGCTCGGGGACGAACCGGTGCAGCCCCCCGACGACCCCGTCGTCATCAAACAGGTCAAGCAGGCGCTCGGCTGGATCGGCCTGATGCCGTCCGCGGACGAGCAGGACCTGATCAAGCGCGTGGTGGCCGTGGGCGGTGACACGGTCAAGTGCTGCGACGCCGACGGCAGGGTCACCGTCAACGGCACGCCCCTCAACGAGCCGTACGTCAACCCCGGCAACCAACCCTCCGAATTGACGTTCGAGGTCAAGGTCCCTCCGGGCCGGCTGTGGGTCATGGGCGACCACCGCAAGAACTCCGCGGACTCCCGCTACCACCGCACCGGCGGGCACGACGGCACCGTCTCCGAGGAGAGCGTCGTCGGTCGGGCCCTGCTCATCGCCTGGCCGTTCGACCACTGGCGACGGCTCGACGAGCCGGACACCTACGCCTCCGTCCCGGACCCGCCCGGGGCGCCGAGCGGCACCGCCGCCCAGGGCGCTGCGGTGCCCGTGATGGCCGCGTCGCATAGGGTGTCCCCCGCGGATCACAATGGATTGATCCCCCTCCCGACCCCTGCGGAACTCCCGCTCGTTATGGGAGTGGTGGGCCTGCGTCGCATGTGGGGCAGGCAGCGGTACGGACTGAGGAGTGGATGTGGGGGATTTGGCGGTCGGCGCACGATCCGGTCACGATGGCCCCGAAGAGCGCCCCGAGCGCCCGGGCGGGCTGCCGTCGGACGCGGGCGGCCCGGGGCCCGACCCCGCGCCGCGCAGCGGGGACACCGCACCCACGGGCGGCGGTGGTGGTGACGGGGAGATCCCGGACGAAGGGGACGAGCAGGGCGGTGGTCAGCCGAAGAAGCCGCGTTCCTTCTGGAAGGAACTGCCGCTGCTCGTCGGCATCGCCCTGGTGCTGGCACTGGTGATCAAGACGTTCCTGGTGCAGGCGTTCTCCATCCCCTCGAACTCCATGCAGGACACCCTCCAGAAGGGTGACCGGGTGCTGGTCGACAAGCTGACCCCCTGGTTCGGGTCCGAACCGGAGCGCGGGGAAGTGATCGTCTTCCACGATCCCGACCAGTGGCTGGCGGGCGAGCCGATCCCCGAGGTCAACGTCATCCAGAAGGGCCTCAGCTGGATCGGCCTGATGCCGTCCGCCGAGGAGAAGGACCTGATCAAGCGGGTCATCGGGGTCGGCGGCGACACCGTGGAGTGCAAGGGCACCGGCCCGGTGCTCCTGAACGGCAAGCCCCTCGACGAGCCGTACGTCTTCCCCGGGGACACCCCGTGTTCGGTGGACGAGTACGGCGGCCAGTTCAAGAAGAAGGTGCCCGAGGGCATGGTGTGGGTCATGGGCGACCACCGCCAGGACTCCCAGGACTCCCGGTACCACCAGCGCGACAGGAACGAGGGCTTCGTCCCCGTCGACGAGGTCGTCGGTCGTGCCGTGGTGATCGCCTGGCCGCCCACCCGCTGGGCGACGCTGCCGGTCCCCGACACCTTCGACCAGCCCGGCCTGAACGCCGCGCTCGGTGCGGCGCCCGGATTCCTGGGCCTCGCCGGCGCGCTGCCGATCGTGCTGTGGCGGCGCAGGGCCGTACGCCGCTCGGCGTCCTAGCCCGGACCGCACGTCCCTCGGTGTCCGCCGTGCCCGGTGCACGGCGGACACCGCTGTGCGTGGCGCCTACCGCCGGGTAGGGTGCCGCCCAGAGCACCGGCCCGGCAGCGCCGTCCGCGCCTCCGGCGACCGCTGGCTCGACGATCGGGTACGGGGGGCTGCGATGAGCGGGACCGAAGATTCCGTGGGCACGGTCGACACCGGTGCACCGGTCCCGGGGCGAACGGGCGCTGCCCTGTCCGGAGTGGCCGTCGCCCTCGGCTGCGTGCTGTTCCTCGGCGCCTTCGCCTGGGGCGCCCTGGTCTACCGGCCCTACACCGTCCCCACCGCCTCCATGGCACCGACCCTCGGCACCGGGGACCGGGTCCTCGCCCAGCGCATCGACGGCGAGCAGGTGCGCCGCGGTGACGTGGTCGTCTTCCATCAGGCCGCCTGGGGCGACCTGCCGATGGTCAAACGGGTCGTCGCGGTCGGCGGGGACACCGTCGCCTGCTGCACGGACGGCAGGCTCACCGTCAACGGCACCGCACTGGACGAGTCGTACCTCGCCCCCGCCCAGGCCGCTTCCGTCACGAGCATCCCCTCCACCACCGTGCCCGACGACGGGCTGTTCCTGCTCGGCGACGCCCGGGCCGGCTCCCTCGACTCCGCCGCCCACCTCCAGAGCGCCGGCGGCGGCGCCGTGCCCCGGTCGGCGGTGGTGGCCCGGGTCGACGCCGTCGTCTGGCCGGTGGACGGGGCGCTCGCCCGCCCGGCCGTCTTCGCCGCGCTGCCCGGCGGGGTGTCCGAGCCCGGTCCGCTGCGGCCCCTGCTGAGCGCGGCGGTGCTGGGCACGGTGTTGGTCCTGGGCGGGGCCGCGTACGGTCCGCTCGCCCGCCGGGTCGCCCGCCGCCGCAAGGGAACGGCGGCGCCGGAGGGCACCGGGGAACCGGCCGGCACCGGATGACTCCGGACGCCCCGGGGCCGCACGGCATACAGTGATCCCACGGGTCGGGAGGGGACTACGGGATGGGTGAGGCACCGCAGGACCGACGGGTTCCGCCGCTCGCCCCGGGGCGCCCGCTGCGCAGGGTGGCCCGGGTGGTGCTGCTCGATCCGCGGGACCGCGTCCTGCTGCTCCACGGCCACGAGCCGGACGATCCGGCCGACGACTGGTGGTTCACCCCCGGCGGTGGCGTGGAGGGCCGCGAGACCCGTGAGCAGGCCGCCGTGCGGGAACTGGCCGAGGAGACCGGCATCACGGACGTGGCGCTGGGGCCCGTGCTGTGGCGCCGGATCTGCTCGTTCCCGTTCGCCGGGCGCCGCTGGGACCAGGACGAGTGGTACTACCTGGCCCGCACCGCCCGCACCGCCGAGGTGGCGCCCGGGGGTGCCGGACTGACCGAGCTGGAACGGCGCAGCGTCGTCGGAGCACGCTGGTGGACGTGCCGGGAACTGGCCGGGACGCATGAGACGGTGTACCCGACCAGACTCGCCGGACTGTTGCGCCGGCTGCTTGATGAAGGGCCCCCGGCCACTCCCGAGGTCCTGGACACCGAAATCGTCTAGGGCTCCGTGGTGCTGGCGCACAATGGGGGGACGCACGGCTGAAGGGGAACATGCCATGAGCGCCGAGGACCTCGAAAAGTACGAGACCGAGATGGAGCTGAAGCTCTACCGGGAGTACCGCGACGTCGTCGGGCTGTTCACGTACGTGATTGAGACCGAGCGGCGCTTCTACCTCACCAACGACTACGAGATGCAGGTGCAGTCCGTTCAGGGCGAGGTCTTCTTCGAGGTCACGATGGCCGATGCCTGGGTGTGGGACATGTACCGGCCGGCGCGCTTCGTGAAACAGGTACGGGTGCTCACGTTCAAGGACGTCAACATCGAGGAACTGAACAAGAGCGATCTGGAGCTCCCCGGCAGCTGAACCTGCCGCGGGTTCGGCCCTCGGCACCGCGGGCCCCTTCCGAGCACGTCACGAGCGCATTCCACGCACACCCCGGGTGCATCCCGGACGCTCCCGGAGTGCCTCCTGAGCGCTCCACGGACCCGGCACGGGCCTGCTGAACCACCCTCGGGTTCACTCGATCGGGTGGTGCAGTTATCCACAGGCGCCGGGCTGTCCACCAAGATCCACACGCTGGGCGCCGTTGCCGCACCGTGGGTGTCGGAGGTGGTGCCGACATGAACGCACGAGGGGCGCTCGGCAAGTACGGCGAGGACCTGGCCGCCCGGCGGCTGACCGCGGGCGGATGGGCCGTCCTGGCGCGCAACTGGCGTTGCGGAAGGGCGGGCGAGCTCGACATCGTGGCCCGCGAGGGTGACGTCCTGGTGGTCTGCGAGGTCAAGACCCGACGCGAGGGGCCGTTCCAGCAGCCGCTGGCCGGGGTCACGCCCGACAAGGCCCGGCGGCTGCGTGACCTCGCCCAGCGCTGGGTCCAGGAACACGGAGGGGCCCCGCCGGGCGGGGTGCGCATCGACGTGGTGGGGGTGTTGGTGCCCCGCCGCGGCGCGCCCCGGGTCGAGCACGTACGGGGAGCGGTCTGATGGGGTTCGCACGCACGTGTTCGGTGACGCTGGTGGGCGTCGAGGGAGTGGTGGTCGAGGTCCAGGCCGATCTGGAGCCGGGCGTGGCCTCCTTCGCCCTGGTCGGCCTCCCGGACAAGAGCCTGGTGGAGAGCCGGGACCGGGTCAGGGCGGCCGTGGTGAACTCCGGGGGCCAGTGGCCGCAGAAGAAGCTGACGGTCGGGCTCAGCCCCGCCTCGGTGCCCAAGGGCGGCAGTGGATTCGATCTCGCCGTGGCGAGCGCCGTGTTGGGGGCCGCCGAGCGCATCGACCCCCGGGTCCTCGCGGACCTGGTGATGGTCGGGGAGCTGGGCCTCGACGGTCGGGTACGACCCGTCCGCGGGGTGCTCCCCGCGGTCCTCGCGGCGGCCGACGCCGGATACCGGCAGGTCGTCGTCCCGGAGTGCTCGGCTGCCGAGGCGTCCCTCGTCCCCGGGGTCGCCGTCCTCGGGGTGCGCAGCCTGCGTCAGCTGATCGCCGTCCTCACCGACGAACCGGTGCCCGAGGAGGAGCCGGACGACCCCGGTCGCCCCGATCCGGCGCACTCGGGACTCCATCTGCCCTCGGAGGGCTTCGGCGGCCTCACCACCCGCGCGGGCGGCCGGGAGCACGTGCCCGACTTGTCCGACGTCGTCGGACAGCGTTCGGCACGCGCGGCGATGGAGATCGCCGCCGCCGGGGGACACCACGTGTACCTCCAGGGCCCGCCGGGTGCGGGCAAGACCATGTTGGCGGAGCGGCTCCCGGCGATCCTGCCGCCGCTCAGCCGTGCGGAGTCCCTCGAAGTGACCGCCATCCACTCGGTGGCGGGAACGCTCCCGCCGGACCGCCCGCTGATCGAGAGCGCCCCCTACTGCGCCCCGCACCACTCCTCGACCATGCAGTCCCTCGTGGGCGGCGGCCGGGGCACGGCCCGGCCCGGCGCGGTCTCGCTGGCTCACCGTGGAGTGCTTTTTCTTGATGAAACGCCGGAATTCGGAGGACATGTCCTCGATGCGCTCCGGCAACCGCTGGAGTCGGGCCATGTGGTCATCGCCCGCAGTGCGGGGGTGGTGCGGCTGCCCGCCCGGTTCATGATGGTCCTCGCCGCCAACCCCTGCCCGTGCGGGCGCTTCGGGCAGCGCGGCGCGGGATGCGAGTGCTGGTCGTCGGCGGTGCGCCGGTACCAGGCGAGACTGTCCGGGCCGCTCCTGGACCGGGTCGACCTCCGGGTGCGCGTCGAGGCCGTGACCCGGGCCGAGTTGGCCGCGGTGGGGGAGCGCCGCGAAAGCACCCGCACCGTCGCCGACCGGGTCCTGGCCGCCCGGGAACGCGCCGCCGACCGGTTCGCCGACACCCCCTGGCGCACCAACGGGGAGGTCCCCGGCCATGCGCTGCGCACCCGGTGGCACGCGGTGGCCGGGGCGCTGGACGAGGCCGAGCGCCGCCTGGAGCGCGGTCTGCTCACCGCACGGGGCCTGGACCGGGTCCTCCGCGTCGCCTGGACGGTGGCCGACCTCGTCGGTCACGACCGCCCGGACGCCGGTGACGTCGAACTGGCCCTCCATCTGCGCACCGGCGCCCCGCCCGGCGCGGTACGAGCCCTCGGGACGCCGGCATGACCGCGGCCCCCGCGGAACGCCGCGCCCGAGCCGCCCTGACCCGGGTGATCGAACCGGGCGACCAGACCGGCGGCCACTGGTTGCGGACGTACGGGCCGGTGGAGGTGGCCCGGCGACTGGCGGGCGAGGGCGAACCGCTGCCCGGGGTGACGGCGAAACGCTGGGCGGGGCTGCGGATCAGAGCCGAGCGGATGCGTCCGGAGGCCGACCTCGCCACCGCCCGGGACGTCGGCGTCCGCTTTCTCTGCCCCGGGGACGCCGAGTGGCCCGCCCAACTCGACGACCTCGAAGACGCCCGCCCGATCGGACTGTGGGTGCGCGGTCGACCCAGCCTGCGCCTCTGGGCCCTGCGCTCGGTCGCCCTCGTCGGCGCCCGGTCCTGCACCGAGTACGGTGCCCACACCGCCGCGGGCCTGGCCGCCGACCTCAGTGCACGCGGCTGGGTCGTGGTCTCGGGCGGGGCGTACGGGATTGACGGCGCCGCGCATCGCGGTGCCCTCGGCTCCCACGGCGCCACGGTCGCGGTCCTCGCCTGCGGGGTCGACCGCCGCTACCCGCCGGGACACCGCGCCCTGCTCGATCGGATCGGCGAACAGGGCTTGCTGGTAGGTGAGTTGCCGCCCGGCGACCACCCCACCGCCAGCCGGTTCGTGCTGCGCAACCGGGTGATCGCCGCACTCACCCGCGGCACGGTGGTGGTCGAGGCCGCCGTCCGCAGCGGCGCACTGGCCACGGCGCGCTCGGCCGGGCGGCTCGGTCGCTTCGTGATGGGCGTTCCCGGCCCCGTCACCAGCACCCTGTCGATGGGGGTCCACGAACTCCTGCGGGAGCAGGCCGTGCTGGTCAGCGACGCGGCGGAAGTGATCGAACTCATCGGCACCATGGGGCAACTCGCACCCCGCAAGTCCGGCCCCCTCCTGCCCAGGGACCTCCTCGGGCCCGTCGCGACACGGGTGCTCGCCGCGCTCCCGGCCCGGGGAGCCGTCCCGCCCCGGGAGATCGCGAGGGAGGCGGGAGCCACCGAGGACGAAGCGATCGGCAGGCTGTACGAGCTTCACTCGCTGGGGTTCGTCGAACGACACGGCGACGGCTGGCAGTTGACACGCCGAACACGTGACGTGTCCGCCCGGACCAGCCACGGAGCGTGATTGACGCCCCGGACGTCACCCGCACGTGTGCCGTGCCCCTGCGAATCAAGGACCTTGGGGGTGAGGGCACGTCACCGAGAGCGACGCCGCGGACTCGCCCGGGGCACCAACGGAACGTATCTGCGCACAGATGATCCCAGAGTCTTCGCACACCGCGACACTCCAGTCACGCTACGCTCACGAGGATTCCCACCCAGTTCACGGCAGAACGGCACAAGGCGACGAATGCCCCAGCACACCTCCGGGTCTGACCGGGCGGCTGCTCCCCCCGCTGCCCGCGGGAGCGTGCGGCCTCCCGCCCCCTCGACGCTCGACGAACTGTGGAGGTCGTACAAGGCGACGGGCGACGACCGTCTGCGCGAGCAGCTGATCCTGCACTACTCGCCGTTGGTCAAGTACGTCGCGGGGCGGGTGAGTGTCGGACTGCCGCCCAATGTGGAACAGGCCGACTTCGTGTCCTCCGGGGTCTTCGGGCTCATCGACGCGATCGAGAAGTTCGACATCGAGCGGTCCATCAAGTTCGAGACGTACGCGATCACCCGCATCCGGGGCGCGATGATCGACGAACTGCGCGCCCTGGACTGGATCCCCCGGTCCGTCCGGCAGAAGGCCCGCAACGTCGAACGGGCCTACGCGACCCTGGAGGCCCAGCTCAGGCGCACCCCCACGGAGAGCGAAGTCGCCGCCGAGCTGGGGATCGCCCTGGAGGAACTGCACGGTGTCTTCAGTCAGTTGTCCCTGGCCAACGTCGTCGCGTTGGAGGAACTCCTGCACGCCGGCGGTGAGGGCGGCGACCGGTTCAGCCTCATGGACACCCTGGAGGACACCGCCGCGGACGACCCGGTCGAGATCGCCGAGGACCGCGAGCTGCGCCGCTTCCTCGCCCGCGCCATCAACACCCTGCCCGACCGGGAGAAGACCGTCGTCACCCTCTACTACTACGAGGGGCTGACCTTGGCGGAGATCGGACTGGTGCTCGGCGTCACGGAGAGTCGAGTGAGCCAGATCCACACCAAGTCCGTGCTCCAGCTCCGCGCCAAACTGGCTGGATTCGGTCGCTGAACGGCACTTCCGGCCGGAACCGCCCCCCGGGTGCGTCACGACTGGGGTCAATGGGGCCGTTGAGGCGCGGCGAGGGGGGTTCCGGGCGCTCGTTTCGGGTGAGGGGCGTGCCGCGGGTGACGTGTCGAAAGGGTGACCGGCTCCCATGTCGGCCAGCGCGTCCGTAAAGTGGAGGGGTGCCAAGGATTCGAGCGGCCTCAGTGGCCGAGCACCGTTCGATGCAGCGCGCCGCCCTGCTGGACGCCGCGCGGTCCCTGCTGTCCGAAGGAGGCACGGAGGCGCTGACCTTCCCCGCCCTCGCCGAGCGCACCGGTCTCGCCCGGTCCTCGGTGTACGAGTACTTCAAGTCGCGCGCCGCCGTGGTCGAGGAACTGTGCGCCGTCGACTTCCCCGTCTGGGCCGCCGAGGTGGAGGGCGCCATGGCGCTCGCCGACGACCCCGAGGGCAAGATCGAGGCGTATGTGCGTCGACAGCTCGACCTGGTCGGAGACCGTAGGCACCGGGCCGTCGTCGCCATCTCCGCGAGCGAGTTGGACCGCGGCGCGCGGGAGAAGATCCGGGCCGCCCACGGCGGGCTGGTGACGATGCTCGCGGAGGCGCTGCGCCAGATGGGCCACGCCGAGCCGCGTCTCGTGGCGATGCTGTTGCAGGGGATCGTCGATGCCGCCGCGCGACGGGCGGAGCTGGGGGCGGCGGAGGAACCGGGCGCGATCGCGGACGCCGCGGTGGCCATGGCCCTGCGCGGGGTCCGCGGCTGATCCCCACGGCCCGACTCGCCCGACCGGCCCGACTCGCCCGACCGGCTCGTCGGCCCGACGGCCCAGGGACGAGCGTCGCGGTGGCCCCGTACGGCCCGCTGCGGGTGCGGCGGACCCGCAGCGCCCGCGCTCCTGCTGGCCCGGGCCCCCGAGGACCGCACCAGGGGCAGCAGTCGGGGCGGGGGATGCCGCAGGAGGTGGGGCGGCAACAGGGACAGCGGGTTCACGTACGTCCGGTCACGACGTAGCCCCCAGTGCACACAGGGGTCGGCGCAGTGCGAACCCGTCGCTTCCACCCAGCCGAGCACGTCCCCGGGGGCGATGCGGTCACCGCGCCGGACCCGGGGCCGCACCGGCTCGTGCGTGATCCGCAGGGCCGGGTCGCCCGTGCCGTCCAGCTCCACGGTGACCACCCCCCGCCCGGCGACCCGGCCCGCGTGGGCCACCCGGCCGGCGGCCACCGCCCGGACCTCCGCCCCCGCGGTCGTCGCCAGATCCACTCCGCGGTGACCCGCCGCGTACGGGGTGGGCGGCGGCTCCCACCCCCGGAGCACCGGCGGTCTCGGTACGAGGGGCCAGGAGACCGCCACCTCGGGCACCCGGTCCGCCGCCCCGCCCTCTCCCTCCTCCTCCGTGCCGGCCGGTCCGACCGCGCCCGTGGTGAGGGGCGCGGGGCGGGCATCGGCGAGCGTCCAGACACCCCCGCACACCAGCGCGGTGACCAGCACGCTCGCCACCAGCGCTCGGACGGCGAGCACCGCCCGGACCCCCGCCCCGCCGGCGCCCCCGCAGCCAGGTCCCCGGTCCCCCCGCTGCGCGGGCCACCCCGTCGCACGCCTCCGTGCCATCGCACACCCCCGTGCCTCCCGCGGCCCGAGCGGGCCGTTGCGTCCACAGTGCCGTGTCGTCACTCCCCGGAGCGGGCCCGCGGACGATCTGTGGACAAGTGGGCGGTTGTGGACAGGGGCGTCACTCGACAGGTTCAAGGTCCCGTACACTTCATGTGGCGACCCGGGTCACCGGGTCGACTTCGCACGCCCCGACATTCACCCCGCTCAGTGGTGGTGTCCGCGCTCCTCGGTCCTTCGTGGCACAGCGCGCCGGGGCGTCAGGCGCGACCGCCGTCCGGCGGACGCGGCAACCGAGTACCAAGGAGAACACGGCCATGGCCGTCGTCACGATGCGGGAGCTGCTGGAAAGCGGCGTCCACTTCGGTCACCAGACCCGTCGTTGGAACCCGAAGATGAAGCGCTTCATCTTCACGGAGCGCAACGGCATCTACATCATCGACCTGCTCCAGTCGCTGTCGTACATCGACCGCGCCTTCGAGTTCGTCAAGGAGACCGTCGCCCACGGCGGCACGGTCATGTTCGTCGGCACGAAGAAGCAGGCGCAGGAGGCCATCGCCGAGCAGGCGACGCGCGTCGGCATGCCCTTCGTGAACCAGCGCTGGCTGGGCGGCATGCTCACCAACTTCTCGACCGTCTACAAGCGTCTGCAGCGCCTCAAGGAGCTTGAGCAGATCGACTTCGACGACGTCGCCGCGTCCGGTCTCACCAAGAAGGAACTCCTCGTGCTCTCGCGCGAGAAGGCCAAGCTGGAGAAGACCCTCGGTGGTATCCGCGAGATGCAGAAGGTGCCCAGCGCCGTCTGGATCGTGGACACCAAGAAGGAGCACATCGCCGTCGGCGAGGCCCGCAAGCTGAACATCCCGGTCGTCGCGATCCTGGACACCAACTGCGACCCCGACGAGGTCGACTACAAGATCCCGGGCAACGACGACGCGATCCGCTCCGTCACGCTGCTCACCCGCGTGATCGCCGACGCCGTCGCCGAGGGCCTCATCGCCCGCTCCGGTGTCGCGACCGGTGACTCGAAGCCGGGCGACAAGGCCGCCGGCGAGCCGCTCGCCGAGTGGGAGCGCGACCTGCTGGAAGGCGAGAAGAAGGCCGACGAGGCCCCCGCCGCTGCCGAGGCGCCCGCCGCCGACGCCGCCGCTGAGGTCGCGACCGAGGCCCCCGCCGAGGCGCCGGCCGCCGAGGCCGCTGCCGAGGCCACCGAGGCGCCGGCCGTCGAGGCCCCCGCCGCCGACGCCGAGCAGGGCTGACCCAACCGGCCGAGGACCTGAGGGCCGACGGCGGGGCGGAAGGCATCACCCTCCGCCCCGCCGTCACCCGCCCGCCGGTCCGGTTCCGCGGGACGCCGTCCTGAGCCGCCCGGCCGACCGGTGACCCGTAGATCCTCGATCTTCCAGACTTCGAGAAAGATAGACTCATGGCGAACTACACCGCCGCCGACGTCAAGAAGCTCCGCGAGCTCACCGGCGCCGGCATGATGGACTGCAAGAAGGCGCTCGACGAGGCCGACGGCAACGTCGAGAAGGCCGTTGAGCTGCTCCGGGTCAAGGGCCAGAAGGGCGTCGCCAAGCGCGAGGGCCGCTCCGCCGAGAACGGCGCCGTGGTCTCCGTCATCGCCGACGACAACTCCTCCGGCGTCATCCTTGAGCTGAAGTGCGAGACGGACTTCGTCGCCAAGGGCGAGAAGTTCCAGGCCGTCGCGGGCGCGCTGGCCGCGCACGTCGCCGCGACCTCCCCCGCCGACATCGAGGCGCTGCTCGCCTCCGAGATCGAGCCCGGCAAGACCGTGCAGGCGTACGTCGACGAGGCCAACGCCAACCTCGGCGAGAAGATCGTCCTCGATCGTTTCGCCCAGTTCGCCGACGGTTACGTCGCGGCCTACATGCACCGCACGATGCCCGACCTCCCGCCGCAGATCGGTGTCCTGGTCGAGCTGGACGCGCCGAACGCCGAGGTCGCCCGGGGCGTCGCGCAGCACATCGCCGCCTTCGCGCCGAAGTACCTCTCCCGCGAGGACGTCCCCGCCGAGGTCGTCGAGGCCGAGCGCCGCGTCGCCGAGGAGACGACCCGCCAGGAGGGCAAGCCCGAGGCTGCCATCCCGAAGATCGTCGAAGGTCGCGTCAACGGCTTCTTCAAGGACGCCACCGTCCTGGGCCAGCCGTACGCCCTCGACGCGAAGAAGTCCGTCCAGCAGGTCCTGAACGAGGCCGGTGTCACCCTGAAGCGCTTCTCGCGCATCAAGGTCGGCATCTGAGTCCGTTCCGCGATCGCCCGTAGACAACCGCTAGGGTCTACAGCGGTCGCCCGCGTACGAACCGCGTGCGCGACGGAGGACCGCAGATCTGACGAGGAGGCCATTGCCGAGCATGGGATGCGTACGACACCCCACCGGCAGTGGCCTTCTTCGCATGTGCAGCACGAGGAGAACCCCATGACCACCCAGGCCGGCACCGGCGAGAAGAGCGCGAAGAGCGACGACGGCAAGGTTCCCGGGCGCTTCCTGTTGAAGCTGTCCGGCGAGGCGTTCGCCGGCGGCGGGGCGCTGGGCGTCGACCCCGACGTGGTGCACAACATCGCCAGGGAGATCGCGGCCGTGGTCCGCGACGGCTTCGAGATCGCCCTGGTCATCGGCGGCGGAAACTTCTTCCGCGGCGCCGAACTCCAGCAGCGCGGAATGGACCGGGCCCGCTCCGACTACATGGGCATGCTCGGCACCGTGATGAACTGCCTCGCCCTCCAGGACTTCCTGGAGAAGGAGGGCATCGACTCCCGGGTGCAGACCGCCATCACCATGGGGCAGGTCGCCGAGCCGTACATCCCGCTGCGGGCCGTGCGCCACCTGGAGAAGGGCCGGGTCGTCATCTTCGGCGCCGGCATGGGCATGCCGTACTTCTCCACCGACACCACCGCCGCCCAGCGGGCCCTGGAGATCGACGCGGAAGCCCTGCTCATGGGCAAGAACGGCGTCGACGGGGTCTACGACTCGGACCCCAAGGCCAACCCGGACGCGGTCAAGTTCGACGCCCTCGGCTACGGCGAGGTCATCACCCGGGACCTGAAGGTCGCCGACGCCACGGCGATCACCCTGTGCCGTGACAACAAGCTGCCCATCCTCGTGTTCGAACTGCTCGCCGAGGGCAATATCGCGCGCGCGGTCAAGGGTGAGAAGATCGGCACCCTGGTCGGCGACCAGGGCGCCCGGGCCTGACCCACCCGGCCGGCAACCGGTCCGTGCCCGCTCCGGGCGCCGCCACGGGGTTCCTTCCCAGGAATTCCAGGAACCCGGACCAGGGGTACGGACAGGGGATGGACAAAGCCCTGACGGTCGGACACCGTGCAGGGGACAGACGCGACGCGGTCGGCGCCACCACCGGAGCTGGACCTACTCAAGACACGCAGGAGCAAGTGGTGATCGAAGAGACCCTCCTCGAAGCCGAGGAGAAGATGGAGAAGGCCGTCGTCGTCGCCAAGGAGGACTTCGCCGCGATCCGCACCGGCCGTGCGCACCCGGCGATGTTCAACAAGATCGTGGCGGACTACTACGGTGCGTTGACGCCGATCAACCAGCTCGCCTCGTTCTCCGTGCCCGAGCCGCGCATGGCCGTCGTCACCCCGTTCGACAAGAGCGCGCTGCGCAACATCGAGCAGGCGATCCGCGATTCGGACCTCGGCGTCAACCCGAGCAACGACGGCAATATCATCCGGGTGACGTTCCCCGAGCTGACCGAAGAGCGCCGCCGCGAGTACATCAAGGTCGCCAAGGGCAAGGCGGAGGACTCGAAGATCTCGATCCGTGCCGTGCGCCGCAAGGCCAAGGAAGCGATCGACAAGCTCGTCAAGGACGGCGAGGTCGGTGAGGACGAGGGCCGCCGCGCGGAGAAGGAACTCGACGACACCACCGCGAAGTACGTCGCCCAGGTGGACGAGCTGCTGAAGCACAAGGAAGCCGAGCTGCTCGAAGTCTGATGAACGACTCTTCCTGGGGAGCGCCCTCGCGGGCCGGATACGCCGGGCCGGGGCTCCCGACCGACCAGGGACCCGCCGACGGGTCCGGCCAGGGGCCGACTCAGGACCACGGGTCCGTCCAGGGGTACGCCGCCCCGGCTCCCGGCACTCCCGGCCAGCCCTCCTACGGCCACGCCCCCGCGGCTGGGGCCCAGGGGTACGCGTCCGTGCCCGGGCAGCCCGTCCAGGGGTACGCCCCCGGTCGGGCCGCGCAGGCGTACGCCCCGCCGCGGACCGCCACCCCCGGTGGCCCCGGCCGAGGGGCGGCGCCGGCCGCTCCTGCGTACGATGCGCATGACGTCGTGCGGTCGGGGCAGACCCGGCCCGTGCCGGTCGTGCCCGGTGCACCTCCCGGCGGGGTACCGGACGGCTGGGGAGCCGCGTCGCCGGGCGGTGCCCCTCACCCCACCCACGGCAGTACCGAGGAACTGAGCGGTTCCCGAGCAGGCCGGGCTCCGCACCAGACGGCGTCGCAGATGCCACAGGAGCCCATGCCCAGCGCACCGGAACCGCCCGCCGCACCGCAGAAGAAGAGCGCGGGACGTGACCTGGGCGCGGCCATAGGGGTCGGGCTGGGGCTCGCCGCGGTGATCGTCGCCTCGCTGTTCGTGGTGAAGGCGGTCTTCGTCGGCGTCATCGTCGTCGCGGTCGTCGTCGGGCTGTGGGAACTCACCAGCCGTCTCAAGGAACGCAAGGACATCGACGCCCCGCTGGTCCCGCTCGCGGTGGGCGGGGCCGCCATAGTCGTGGCCGGTTACGCGCGCGGTACCGACGGGGCGTGGGTGGCGATGGCGCTGACCGCGCTCGCCGTTCTCGTGTGGCGGATGTCGCGGCCTCCGGACGGCTATCTCAAGGACGTCACGGCGGGGGTGTTCGCCGCCTTCTACGTCCCGTTCCTGGCGACCTTCGTGGCCCTGCTGCTCACCGCCGACGACGGTGCCTGGCGGGTGCTGACCTTCCTGGTGCTGACGGTCGTCAGCGACACGGGGGCCTACGCGATCGGCTGGCGGTTCGGCACCCACAAGCTGGCGCCGCGGATCAGCCCCGGCAAGACCCGCGAGGGTCTGTTCGGCGCGATCGGCTTCGCGATGGTCGCCGGCGCCCTGTGCATGGAGTTCCTGATCGACGGCGGCACCTGGTGGCAGGGGCTGCTGCTGGGGCTCGCGGTCGCCGTCAGCGCCACGCTGGGGGACCTCGGGGAGTCCATGATCAAGCGGGACCTCGGCATCAAGGACATGGGCACGTTGCTGCCCGGCCACGGCGGCATCATGGACCGGCTCGACTCGCTCCTGCCGACCGCCCCGGTGGTCTGGCTGCTGATGGTGCTCTTCGTGGGGTCCGGCTGATCGGGCTCCGTGCCGGACGCAGGTCTGTCGACCTGCACGTACGACGGTGAGGGC
>NZ_JBHXEN010000011.1:68197-165012 GCF_042724695.1 Streptomyces sp. NPDC127068
GTCGTCCACGGGACGACCGGCCCTCACCGTTTCCCGTCACCAGCCGCGTGCGCGAGGGCTCAGCGCTTCTTGGTCCGCCGCCGTTGCGGGGGCGTCCAGGGCCCCCGGTGGAGCTGGCAGCGGGAGTAGCCGACCATCGCCGGGTTCCTGCACGGCTTGCCCGTCGTGGTCCGTGTCGATCCGCACTTGATCTGGTAGCCCACGTGTCCTCCCCTGTTCCTTCCCTGTGGCCTTCGGGTTCCGGCGGGTCCGCGTTCGGTTCCCGTCGGGTTCCGTCGGAGCGCGACAGTCGCATCGTCGGACGGAGGGGCCGGCCTGCGGGGGCCGTTGCCCCCGGTGGTCCGGAATTCGGGCTTTTGCGGCCGAATCCGGTGGTCCGTGCGCCTGCTCGTGCCCTCCGGTCGAGACGAAGCGGGCGACGGCCCGTCCGGTGCGCGGTGCCGTTGTGACTCGTGGCACCGTGCCCGGCCCCCCGTTCCCGTCGGCACGGGCCGTCGCACGGTGCCCCCGGCCGCGACCACCAGCGCGAACGCGACGGGCACCGGGTCGCCCGCAGTCGACGGGGGCGGCCGGAGCCGCCCGGGACGCACCCGGGCCACCGGCTCGCGTCTGCGACACTGGAGGCACCATGCCCAAGCCCGGAGAACTCACTTTCGTCGCCCCGCGCGGAGCCAAGAAGCCCCCGCGGCACCTCGCCGACCTCTCGCCCGCCGAGCGCAAGGAAGCCGTCGCCGCCATCGGCGAGAAACCGTTCCGCGCCAAGCAGCTCTCGCAGCACTACTTCGCGCGGTACGTCCACGACCCCGCACAGTGGACGGACATCCCGGCCGGCGCGCGCGACAGGTTGCAGGAGGCCCTCCTCCCGGACCTGATGTCCGTGGTGCGGCACATCAGCTGCGACGACGACACCACCCGCAAGACGCTGTGGCGCCTGTTCGACGGCACCCTCGTGGAGTCGGTGCTGATGCGGTACCCGGACCGGGTCACCATGTGCATCAGCTCCCAGGCCGGCTGCGGAATGAACTGCCCCTTCTGCGCCACCGGCCAGGCGGGGCTGGACCGCAATCTGTCGACGGCCGAGATCGTGCACCAGATCGTGGACGGCATGCGCGCGCTGCGGGACGGGGAGATCCCCGGCGGCCCGGCGCGCCTGTCGAACATCGTGTTCATGGGCATGGGCGAGCCGCTGGCCAACTACAACCGCGTCGTGGGGGCGATCCGTCGCCTCACCGACCCGGAGCCGGACGGCCTCGGCCTGTCCCAGCGCGGGATCACGGTGTCGACGGTCGGGCTCGTCCCCGCGATCCGCCGGTTCACCGACGAGGGCTTCAAGTGCCGGCTCGCGATCTCCCTGCACGCGCCCGACGACGAGCTGCGCGACACCCTCGTCCCGGTCAACACGCGCTGGAAGGTCCGGGAGGTCCTCGACGCCGGCTGGGAGTACACCGAGCGGTCCGGTCGGCGGCTGTCCATCGAGTACGCCCTGATCCGGGACATCAACGACCAGGCGTGGCGCGGTGACCTGCTCGGCCGACTGCTCAAGAACAAGCGGGTGCACGTCAACCTGATCCCGCTCAATCCGACGCCCGGCTCGAAGTGGACCGCGTCCCGTCCCGAGGACGAGAAGGCGTTCGTGGAGGCCATCGCCGCGCACGGGGTGGCGGTGACCGTCCGGGACACCCGGGGCCAGGAGATCGACGGGGCCTGTGGACAGCTGGCGGCATCCGAACGCTAGAGCGGTACTCTTGTCCCGAACGCCCGCATAGCACCCTGTGCGCAGCGAGCGGTTCGCGCCATTCGCAGCACGTTCACGACAGACAACTGCATTTTCCGACAGGGGAGCGCCACAGCGCTGAGAGTGCGGCAGCCGGGTCACACCGGCGGGCCGCAGACCCTCTGAACCTCGCCCGGGTCATTCCGGGTAGGAAGTTCGGTCACCACTCAAGCTGTTGCGCCCTGCCCGCGCTCCCGCCCCGGGGGCCGCGGGCGGGGCCGCGTCTCTTCCTGGTCCGCTCCAGGAGGAACAACCACGTGAGCACCACCAAGAAGGCCACCGCCGTCGCCCTCGCGGCCGGGCTGGGCCTCGTCACCCTCTCCGGCTGCGCCGAGAGCAGCGACGACGGGCACGGCAGCGCGTCCAAGACGGTCACCCTGGTCAGCCACAGCTCCTTCGCCGCCTCCGAAGAGGTGCTGGAGGAGTTCGAGAAGGAGTCCGGTTACACGCTCAAGGTCCTGGAGGACGGGGACGCGGGCGTCGCCGTCAACAAGGCCATCCTGACCAAGGGCAACCCGCAGGGCGACGTGTTCTTCGGCATCGACAACACCCTGCTCTCCCGCGGCCTCGACAACGACCTCTTCACGCCGTACGAGGCGGCGGGCGCGGACAGCGTCCGGCTCCCGAAGCGGCCGTTGCTCGACAAGCAGGACCGGGTCACCCTCGTCGACACCGGCGAGATATGCGTCAACTACGACAAGAAGTACTTCGCGGACAAGGGCGTGACCCCGCCGGAGACCTTCGACGACCTGGTGAAGCCGGCGTACAAGAACCTCCTCGTGGTGGAGAACCCGGCCACCTCCTCGCCCGGCCTCGGCTTCCTCATGGGCACCGTCGCCCAGCAGGGCGGCGCCGCGTGGCCCGACTACTGGAAGAAGCTGAAGGACAACGGCGTCAAGGTCGTGGACGGCTGGGACCAGGCGTACAACGAGGAGTTCTCCGGTTCCGCCGGCGGCAAGAAGGCCGGCGGCGACCGTCCGCTCGTCGTCTCGTACGCCTCCTCCCCGCCCGTCGAGGCGATCTACTCCGACCCCAAGCCCGCCGAGGCGCCGACCGGCGTCTCCACCGGCACCTGCTTCCAGCAGGCGGAGTACGCGGGGCTGCTCGCGGGTGCGAAGAACCCGGAGGGCGGCAAGGCCCTGCTGGACTTCATGAGCGAGCGCACCTTCCAGGCGGACCTGCCGCTGAACATGTTCGTGGACCCCGTGCACAAGGACGTCAAGGTCCCCGCGGACTTCGCCCGGTACGCGGTGGAGGTGCCCTCGCCGCTGACGATGGACCCGGAGCGGATCGCCGACCACCGTGACCAGTGGGTCAAGCAGTGGACCTCGCTCGTAGTGAAGTAGGCCGCGCGGCCGACGCCCCCCGCCCCGGTGACCCGCTCGGGTCGGGGGCGGCGGCCGGCACGGGCCCCGGGCGCACCGACGCCCCCGGGCCCGCGGCCCCGCGCACCCGGTCGGATCGCCGGGGCGCCCTGCTGCGCTGCGCGCTGATGGCGCTGCCGGTGGTGTTCTTCGCGGTGTTCTTCGCCTACCCGGTGACCGCGATCGTGGCGCGCGGGCTGCGGCCGGAGGGCGTCTGGCAGCTCGGGGCGATCGGGGAGGTGCTGGCCCGCCCGGAGATCCGCGAGGTGCTGTGGTTCACCACCTGGCAGGCCCTCGCCTCGACGGCGCTGACCCTGCTGATCGCGCTGCCCGGCGCCTACGTCTTCGCCCGGTTCGCCTTCCCCGGCAAGCAGGTGCTGCGGGCCGTGGTCACCGTGCCCTTCGTGCTGCCCACCGTCGTCGCCGGCTCGGCGTTCCTCGCCCTCCTCGGCCGCGGCGGTCTGCTGGACCGGGCGGCCGGCGTACGGCTCGACACCACCGTGTGGGCGATCCTGCTGGCGCACGTCTTCTTCAACTACGCGGTCGTGGTGCGCACCGTGGGCGGACTCTGGGCCCAACTCGACCCCCGGCAGGAGGAGGCCGCCCGGGTGCTCGGCGCCTCCCGGTTCGCCGCCTGGCGGACGGTGACCCTGCCCGCGCTGCGGCCCGCCGTCGCGGGAGCCACCCTGATGGTGTTCCTGTTCACCTTCACCTCCTTCGGCGTGGTGCAGATCCTCGGCGGCCCCGCGTTCTCCACCCTGGAAGTGGAGATCTACCGGCAGACCTCCCAGATCTTCGACCTCTCCAGCGCGGCCGTGCTCACCCTGGTGCAGTTCGTCGCCGTCGGTCTGATCCTCGCCGTCCACGCCTGGAGCGTGCGCCGCCGGGAGCACGGGCTACGGCTGGTCGACCCCTCGATCACCGCGCGCCGCCCGCGCGGTGCGGGGCAGTGGGCGCTGCTCGCCGGGGTGCTGGCCACCGTCGCCGGGCTGATCGTGCTGCCCCTCGGGGTGCTGGTGGCCCGCTCCTTCCAGGACGCCGACGGGGCCTTCACCCTCACCTACTACCGGGCGCTCACCTCCGCCGAGGGCGGCGCGTTCCTCGTGCCGCCCATCGACGCCATCGGCAACTCCCTGCTGTACGCGCTCGCCGCCACCGCCATCGCCCTGGTCATCGGGGGGCTCGCCGCCGCCGCACTGACCCGGCGCGCGGGGCGCCTGGTGCGCGGCTTCGACGCGCTGCTCATGCTGCCGCTGGGGGTGTCCGCGGTCACCGTCGGCTTCGGGTTCCTGATCACCCTGGACGAGCCGCCGCTCGACCTGCGGGCCTCCTGGTGGCTGGTGCCGCTGGCGCAGGCCCTGGTCGGGGTGCCGTTCGTGGTGCGCACGATGCTGCCCGTCCTCAGGTCCGTCGACGGGCGGCTGCGGGAGGCGGCGGCCGTGCTCGGCGCCTCGCCGTGGCGGGCCTGGCGCGAGGTGGACCTGCCCCTGGTGCGGCGGGCGCTGCTGATCGCCGCCGGGTTCGCCTTCGCCGTCTCGCTGGGCGAGTTCGGGGCCACGGTGTTCATCGCCCGCCCCGACGAACCGACCCTGCCCGTCGCCGTCGCCCGACTCCTGGGCCGCGCCGGGGAACTGAACTACGGCCAGGCCATGGCCCTCTCGACCCTCCTGATGGTGGTGTGCGCCGTGTCCCTGCTGCTCCTCGAACGCCTCCGTACCGACCATGCGGGGGAGTTCTGATGACCGCGAACCCGGCCACCACCGGCACCGGCACCACGACCGGCACCGGCAAGGACACCGGCACGGACACCGACACCGAAGCGGCGCTGCGGCTGGACGGCGCGACCGTGCGCTTCGGCGCCCACACCGCGCTGGACGCGGTCTCGCTCGACGTCGCCGAGCACGAGGTCGTCTGCGTGCTCGGCCCCAGCGGCAGCGGCAAGTCCACGCTGCTGCGGGCGGTCGCCGGGCTCCAGGACCTCGACGCGGGACGGGTACTGCTCGGCGGCCGGGACCGGACGGGAACGCCGGCGCACCAGCGGGGCGTGGGCCTGATGTTCCAGGACCACCAACTGTTCGCCCACCGCGACGTCGGCGCCAACGTCGCCTTCGGCCTGCGGATGCACCGGGCCCCGCGGGCCGAGCAGGAGGCCCGGGTGGCGGAACTGCTGACCCTGGTGGGCCTGCCCGGCGCGGCCCGGCGGGCCGTCGCCTCGCTGTCCGGTGGGGAGCAGCAGCGGGTGGCCCTCGCCCGTGCCCTCGCGCCGCGCCCCCGGCTGCTGCTGCTCGACGAGCCGCTGGGCCAACTCGACCGCACCCTGCGCGAACGGCTCGTCGTGGAGCTGCGGGAACTCTTCGGCGCCCTGGGCACCACGGTGCTCGCGGTCACCCACGACCAGGGCGAGGCGTTCGCGCTCGCCGACCGGGTGGTGGTGATGCGGGACGGCCGGGTCGCCCAGACGGGCAGCCCGCTCGACGTCTGGCAGCGTCCGGCGGACGAGTTCGTGGCCCGTTTCCTCGGCTTCGACAACATCGTCGCGGGCGTCGTGACCGGCGGCACGGCGCGCACCGCCTGGGGCGAGCTGACCGTGCCCGGGGAGACGCCGGCGGGGGAGCGGCTGGTGCTGGTCCGTCCGGCGGGAGTGCGGCTGGTGGGGCCGGACTCGGGGCTGCCCTGCGCGGTGACCGCCCGGACCTTCCGCGGCACCCATGTCGCACTGCGCCTCCAGCCGGCGGGCGGGGCGCCCCCGTTGGAGGCCGCGTGCGGGCTGCGGGACGCACCGGAGCCCGGGCAGCGGGTCGGGGTGGAGTTCGATCCGGCGGAGACGGTCGTCCTGGGCTGACCGCCGACGGCCGGTTCACCCGGTCGGGGTCAGCCGGGGATGGTCGCCGGGTCCATCCAGACGATCTCCCAGGTGTGACCGTCCAGGTCGTCGAAGGAGCGGCCGTACATGAACCCGTGGTCCTGGGTGTCGCCCGCCGGGGTGGCGCCCAGGGAGAGCGCGGTGTCGACCAGCTCGTCGACCTTGGCGCGGCTCTCGGCGCTCAGTCCCAGCAGCACCTGGCTGGACTTGGTGGCGTCCGCGATGGGCTTCTTGGCGAAATCGGCGTACCGCTCGTGGTCGAGCAGCATGACCACGATCGTGTCGCTGACCACCACGGAGGCGGTGTGGTCGTCGGAGAACGCGGGGTTCAGCTCGTAGCCCAGCCCGGTGAAGAACTCCTTGGAGGCGGCCAGGTCGGCGACGGGGAGGTTCGGGAAGATCATCTGCTGGTACACGGGGGGTCCTCTTTCATGAGTTCCATGAGTTCCATGAGTTCTATGGAGTTTCGCGGTGTTCTCGTGGTGCCGGGCGGTCGCCCACCGTCCACCGCGGACCGCCCGGGAGCGCCGGGTGCCGCGCCGGGCCGTGCGATGCGTGGCGATGCGCCGTTCAATGAGTAGACGGGGGAGCCGCCCGGAACTCATCGCTGCCGCGCGAAGTTGCTCGTACGAATGCGCGGGCCGTCCCCTGGAAGGGTGAATCCCGGTGTTCCGATGACTTCGGGCCGCCCCGGGAGTCCCCCCTGCGGACCCGCCCCGGCACCCGGCCCGGGGCGCGGCCACGAACCGAAAGGCACAGCATGTCCGACACCAGCACCGATCTGGGCGGTCTCCTCCGGGCCGGGGTGGCCGACGGAACGGTCCCGGGCGCCGTGGCCCTGGTCGCCGGCCCCGGCCGGACCGAGATCGCGGTCGTCGGCACGGCGGACACCGGGGGCACCGCGCCGATGGCCAGGGACAGCATCTTCCGCATCGCCTCGCTCACCAAGGTGGTCACGGCCGCCGCCGTGCTTACCCTGGTGGAGGACGGCACGCTGGCCCCGGAGGACCCCGTCGACCGGTGGCTGCCCGAACTGTCGTCCCCCGTCGTCGTCCGGGACCCGTACGGTCCGGTGGACGACGTGGTGCCCGCCGACCGCCCCCTCACGGTGGGCGACCTGCTCACCGCCCGCGCCGGGTACGGCTTCCCCGCCGACTTCGACCTGCCGGCCGTCACCCCCCTGCTCACCGAACTGCACCAGGGGCCGCCGCGCCCGGACCTCACGCTCACCCCCGACGAGTGGACGGCGACCCTGGCCCGGGTGCCGCTGCTGGCCCAGCCCGGTGCGCAGTGGCTCTACAACACCACCTCCGACCTCCAGGGCGTGCTGGTCGCCCGGGCCGCGGACCGCCCGCTGCCGGAGTACCTGGCGGACCGGCTGTTCGAGCCGCTGGGGATGACCGACACGGGCTTCCACGTGCCGCCCGCCAAGCTCGACCGCTTCACCAGCCAGTACCGGCCCGCCGACGGGGGCGCGCTCGACCTGGTGGACGCCCCCGACGGGGCGTGGAGCCGTCCGCCGTCCTTCCCGTCCGGCGCCGGGGGGCTGGTCTCCACCCTCGACGACTGGTGGGCGCTGTACCGGATGCTGCTCGCCGACGGAGCGGGCCCCGACGGCCGCCGGGTGCTCGCCCCGGAGTCGGTGCGCCGGATGCGCACCGACCACCTGACCCCCGCCCAGCGCGAGGCCGGCGCCCTCTTCCTCGAAGGCCAGGGCTGGGGGTACGGGGGCGCCGTCGACGTCCTGGCCGTCGACCCGTGGAACGTGCCGGGCCGCTACGGCTGGACGGGCGGTACGGGAACCACCGCGCACCTGGTCCCCGCCACCGGCACCGTCACGATCCTGCTGACCCAGGTGGAGCTGACCGGGCCGCAGCCCCCGACGCTGATGCGGGACTTCTGGGCGTACGCGCAGCGGGGCTGAGGCAGCACGGCCGGGGCGAGTGCGGGTCAGCGGTCCAACGGGGCCGCGGCGAGCGCCGCGACCGCCCAGGTCAACGGGCCGAACAGCAGGCACAGGGCGGCGACGCGCAGCAGGGCCGCCGCCCGCAGGGCCGCGGCGGGCGCCCCCTGCCGCAGCAGGGCCGCCGTGGTCCGGGACCTGGCCTGCCGGGCCTCGACCGTGGCCAGGGCGAGCGCGGCGACCGCGCACCCCACGACCAGGCCCGCGCCCAGCACGCTCAGCGGACCGGTGTCGGGCTCGGAACCCGTGTACAGCGTGGCCGCCGCGTAGGCGCCCGCCGCGACCGCGCAGACCACGCCGAGCGGCCGGCCGATCCGGTGGGCCTCCCGCTGGAGCACGCGCCCCGCCAGCAGCCGCACCGCCCCCGGCCGCACGGCCTGCACGGCCCGCCCGCACAGGTACGTCATCCCGGGTCCGGCGAGCGCCAGCCCGACCGCGGTGAGGGCCCATCCGACGAGCACGCTCAGCGAGCCGCCCGCCAGTCCGCCCGGCAGCCGCAGCCCCGGGGCGGGGCCCGATCCGCCGGCGTACGACTCGACGGCGAGGCCCGCCGCGAGCAGGGCGATCCCCCAGGGCAGACCGGCGGGCGTCGCCGGGGCGGCCGGCGGGAGGTCCGCGTCGTCCACGGGGTCGTCCGGGTCGCGCACGACCGGTCGGCCGCCGCCGGCTCCCGCGCCCGGTTCGACGGGGGTCCTGGGCCGCAGCGACAGCACGGCGGTGGCGGACGCGGTCACCGGGACCAGGGCGAGCAGCGTCAGGATCGCCGCGAGGGGCAGCTCCCGGTCGGCGGCGAGCAGTTCGGAGGCCCCGCCGGCGAACGGCAGGAACCCGAGGTCCCCGCGCAGGTACAGGAAGAGCAGCAGCGCGGCCAGGGCGCCGACGGTGCTGGCGCCGGCCGTCGACACCGCGGCGAACACCGCGCGCCGCGCCGGGCCGAGGCCCACCGCGGACAGTCCGCGGCGCGGTCGGGTGGCCGGATCGGTGCGCGCCACCGCCAGCGCCAGGTACGCGGTCGCCGCGAGGGGCGCCGCGCACCAGGCGAGCCGCAGCGAGGAGCCGACGGCGGCCCAGGGGTGGCCGAGCGCGTAGCCGAAGGTGCACAGCAGCAGGAGGGCGGTGCCCGTCGAGGCGGCCGTGACGAGGAGCCGGCGGGCCTGGACGGAGGGGCTGGCGCCGCGCGCTAGACGGAGAGCGAGCACGCGGCCCGGCCTTCCGTCGCACCGTCGGGCAGGCCGACCGGGCCGGACAGCCGCCCGTCGACCAGGGACACCGTCCGGTCGGCGAGGGCCGCGGTGTCCGGGTCGTGGGAGGCCAGGACGACGGTGATGCCGTGGGACCGGGCGGCCGTGGTGAGCGTGCGCAGCAGTTGGGCCCGGTCGGCGCGGTGCAGGGCGGCGGTCGGCTCGTCGGCGAAGACCACGGACGGCTCGCCGATCAGGGCCCGGGCGAACGCCACCCGCTGGCGCCCGGCCCGCAGCAGGGCGTGCGGGCGCTTGCGGGCCTGGTCGGCGACGTCCAGCCGGGCCAGCCACTCCAGTGCGGCGGCCTTCGCCGTGCGGCGGGGGACCCCGGTCAGCATCAGCGGCAGGGCCACGTTCTCCCAGGCGTTCAGCTCCGGCACCAGGCCGGGCTCCGCCTCCACCCAGCCGAACCGGTCGCGGCGCAGCCGTTCCCGGGCGGCCGGGCCGAGCGTGTGCACGGGGACGCTGTTGAACCACACCTCGCCGCCGCGTCGGGGGAGCAACTGTCCGGACAGCAGCCGCAGCAGGGTGGACTTCCCGCTGCCGCGGGGCCCGGTCACGGCGAGGATCTCGCCCTCGCGGACCCCCAACGAGACGCCCGTGAGCGCGGGCGAGCCGTGGTACGAGAAGCTCAGGGAGCGGGCCCAGAGCGCGTCGTTGTCCGGCGGGGCCGACGGGGGCGACTGGGGCGTCATGCGGCGTGCACCTCGGTTCAGTTCCGTTCCGTCCCCCGTACGGGGGAACGAAGCCCGGGCCGATCGGTCACTGGGCACCGTAGGCAGGACCGCCGCCGCTCCCCGGAAAGCACACGGCCCGGGCGCGCCCTTCTCACTCGGAAGGGTGCGCCCGGGCCGTGTTCACGTCCGGCTGGGGGTGCCGTGACCTACAGGAGGGTCCACGCCTCCTGGAGGACGCCGCGGATGATCTGCTCCATCTCGTCGAAGGTCGACTGGTCGGAGGTCAGCGGCGGGGACAGCTGGATGACCGGGTCGCCACGGTCGTCGGCGCGGCAGTAGAGGCCGTTCTCGAAGAGCTTCTTGGAGACGTGGCCGTAGAGGATGCGCTCGGACTCCTCGTCGTTGAAGGACTCCTTGGTGGCCTTGTCCTTCACCAGCTCGATGCCGTAGAAGTAGCCGCTGCCGCGGACGTCACCGACGATCGGCAGGTCGTTGAGCTTCTGGAGGGTGGCCAGGAACGCGGCCTCGTTGTCGAGGACATGCTGGTTGAGGTTCTCGCGCTCGAACAGGTCGAGGTTGGCGAGGCCGACGGCCGCGGAGACCGGGTGGCCGCCGAAGGTGTAACCGTGCAGGAAGGTGTTGTCGCCCTTGTAGAACGGCTCGGCGATCCGGTCCGAGACGATGCAGGCACCGATCGGGGAGTAGCCCGAGGTCATGCCCTTGGCGCAGGTGATCATGTCCGGGACGTAGCCGAACTTCTCGCAGCCGAACATCGTGCCGAGCCGGCCGAAGGCGCAGATGACCTCGTCCGAGACGAGCAGGACGTCGTACTCGTCGCAGATCTCGCGCACCCGCTGGAAGTAGCCGGGCGGGGGCGGGAAGCAGCCGCCGGCGTTCTGCACCGGCTCCAGGAAGACCGCGGCGACGGTCTCCGGGCCCTCGAAGAGGATCTGCTGCTCGATCTGGTCGGCGGCCCAGCGGCCGAACAGCTCCGGGTCGACGCCGTCGCCGTGGTCGAGGAACGAGGGCGCCCGGTAGATGTTGGTGTTCGGGACCTTGTGCGCACCCGGCACCAGCGGCTCGAAGGGCGCCTTCAGGGCGGACAGGCCGGTGATCGACAGGGCTCCCTGCGGGGTGCCGTGGTAGGCGACCGCGCGAGAGATGACCTTGTGCTTGGTGGGCTTGCCCTGGAGCTTGAAGTACTGCTTGGCGAGCTTCCAGGCGGTCTCGACGGCCTCGCCGCCGCCGGTGGTGAAGAAGACCTTGTTGAGGTCGCCCGGGGCGTAGTGGGCTATCCGCTCGGCCAGCTCGACGGCCTTTGGGTGGGCGTAGGACCACACGGGGAAGAAGGCCAGCTCCTGGGCCTGCTTGAAGGCGGTCTCCGCCAGCTCCGTGCGGCCGTGTCCGGCCTGGACGACGAACAGACCCGCGAGACCGTCCAGGTAGCGCTTGCCCTTGTCGTCGTAGATGTAGGTGCCCTCACCACGCACGATGGTGGGAACGGGCGCGTTCTCGTACGACGACATGCGCGTGAAGTGCATCCAGAGGTGGTCGTACGCGGTTCGGCTGAGGTCCTTGCTCACGGCTATCGGGTTCCCCACATATAGGTCTGCTTCTTGAGCTTCAGGTAGACGAAGCTCTCGGTGGAGCGCACCGCGGGCAGGGCCCGGATGCGTTTGTTGATCACATCGAGCAGGTGGTCGTCGTCCTCGCAGACGACCTCCACCAGGAGGTCGAACGAGCCCGCGGTCATCACCACGTACTCGACCTCCGGCATGGCGCTGAGCGCGTCGGCCACCGGGTCCAGATCGCCTTCGACGTTGATCCCGACCATCGCCTGTCTGCGGAAGCCCACGGTGAGCGGGTCCGTGACGGCGACGATCTGCATCACGCCCTGGTCGAGCAGCTTCTGGACCCGCTGGCGCACGGCCGCCTCGGAGAGGCCGACGGCCTTGCCGATCGCGGCGTACGGCCGGCGGCCGTCCTGCTGGAGCTGTTCGATGATGGCGAGGGATACGGCGTCCAGCGGGGGAGAGCCGTTCCCGTTCCGGGAGTCCCTGGGTTCTGCGCTACGACTGGCCACGTCAACCACTGTGCACGAGGTCTCGTCGCTTTCGCAAGGCCAGAGCGATGAAATTCGTTGTCGCAAGCTTTAATCTGAACGGATTTCGTAGTCACCCGTGCCCAGGTATGTTGAAAGCGTCAGTCGCTGATTAGCATCGACACAGGTGGGTGTCTCACCCACCGGACACTTGACCATCTGACTGGAGGGCCTGGCAGTGAGCACCCAGCTGCGTCGTCTGCGCAACTACATCGACGGAGAATTCCGGGACGCCACCGACGGACGGACCACCGAGGTGGTCAACCCCGCCACCGGCGAGGCGTACGCGACCGCCCCGTTGTCCGGCCAAGCGGACGTCGACGCCGCGATGGCCGCCGCCGCGGCGGCCTTCCCCGCCTGGCGGGACCTGACGCCGAGCGAACGGCAGAAGGCCCTCCTCAAGATCGCGGACGCGGTCGAGGAGCGGGGCGAGGAACTGATCGCCGCCGAGGTCGAGAACACCGGCAAGCCGATCGGTCTGACCCGCTCCGAAGAGATCCCGCCCATGGTCGACCAGATCCGGTTCTTCGCCGGCGCGGCCCGCATGCTCGAAGGCCGCTCGGCCGGCGAGTACATGGAGGGCCTGACCTCGATCGTCCGCCGCGAGCCCATCGGCGTCTGCGCCCAGGTCGCCCCCTGGAACTACCCGATGATGATGGCCGTGTGGAAGTTCGCCCCGGCGCTCGCCGCGGGCAACACCGTCGTCCTCAAGCCGTCCGACACGACCCCCGCGTCGACCGTGCTGCTCGCCGAGATCATCGGCTCCATCGTGCCCAAGGGCGTCTTCAACGTGGTCTGCGGCGACCGCGACACCGGCCGCGCCATGGTCGAACACCCCACCCCCGCGATGGCATCCATCACCGGTTCGGTCCGCGCCGGCATGTCCGTCGCCGAGTCCGCCTCCAAGGACCTCAAGCGGGTCCACCTGGAGCTCGGCGGCAAGGCGCCCGTCGTGGTCTTCGAGGACACCGACATCCCGAAGGCCGTCGAGGACATCTCCACCGCGGGCTTCTTCAACGCCGGCCAGGACTGTACGGCCGCCACCCGCGTCCTCGTCCACGAGTCCATCCACGACGAGTTCGTGGCCGCCCTCGCCAAGGCCGCCTCCGAGATCAAGACCGGCCAGCCCGACGACGAGGACGTCCTGTACGGGCCGCTGAACAACCCGAACCAGCTGGCGCAGGTCTCCGGGTTCATCGAGCGGCTGCCCGCCCACGCCAAGGTGGAGGCCGGCGGCCGGCGCGTCGGCGACAAGGGCTACTTCTACGCCCCCACCGTCGTCTCCGGCCTGAAGCAGGACGACGAGATCATCCAGAACGAGGTCTTCGGCCCCGTCATCACCGTCCAGCCCTTCACCGACGAGGCCCAGGCCGTCGCGTACGCCAACGGCGTCGACTACGCCCTCGCCTCCTCCGTGTGGACCAAGGACCACGCCCGCGCCATGCGGATGTCCAAGGTCCTCGACTTCGGCTGCGTGTGGATCAACACCCACATCCCGCTCGTCGCCGAGATGCCGCACGGCGGGTACAAGAAGTCCGGCTACGGCAAGGACCTCTCCGCGTACGGCTTCGACGACTACACGCGCATCAAGCACGTGATGACCTCGCTGGACGGCTGACCGTCCCGCGCTCCCGGACCCCCGCGGTGTGCCCGGCGCACCGCGGGGGTCCGGGACGTCACGGGGTGAACGCGGCCAGCCCGATGGCCAGGGCGGTCGCACTCATGTCGGGCCCCTTCGCGTCCGTGCTGGTGACCGAGTGCACCAGGGTACGGGTGCGGTCCTCGCTCACGGCGACCATCGTGTGGTACCCGTGCCGTCCGCCCGTCTTCAGCCACACCTTCGGCCCGCCCGGCACGGCGAACAGCTGGAAGCCCGCGCTCATCGACGCGCCCTTCGGGTCCTTCACCTCGGGCAGCGTGAACATCTCCGCCAGCTGCGGCTCGGGGACCACCTTCCCCCGCACCAGCGCCTTCATCAGCCGTTCCAGGTCGGCGGTCGTGGAGATCATGTCGCCCGCCGCGAAGCGGTCGTACTGGTTCCAGCGCGTCACGTCGACGTACCCGGTCGTCCCGTCCGCCTTCCGCACCTTCTGGTAGCCCCGGTTGTGCGGGCCGCGGATCTCCGGATCGCTGCCCGGGAAGTACGTGTCCCGCATCCCCAGCGGACCGAAGATCCGCCGCTGCGCCTCCCGTGCGAACGGGCGGCCCGTCACCTCCTCGACGAGCATGCCGAGGATCGTGTAATGGATGTTCGCGTACCGCTGGGCGTCGCCCGGATCGTGCGCGGGCCCCCTGGCGACCCCCGCGGCCACCACCTCGCGGTAGTCCAGCGTGTCCAGCCGCCCCGCGTACTCCTCGTCCCAGGTCTTCGGCGGTCCGTCCGCCGACTGGATGCCGCTGGTGTAGGTCAACAGGTGCCGCACGGCCACCGGGTCGAAGGTCGACGGCAACAGGTCGGGGAGGTAGCGCTGCACCGGAGCGTCCAGGTCGATCCGCCCCTCGGCGGCCAGTTGGAGCACCAGCGCACTGGTGACGACCTTGGTGGTGGACCCGGCGCGGAACCGCCCGTCCCGCAGGGCCGCGCGCCCCGACTCCAGGTCCCGGACGCCCGCCGAGCCCCGCCAGACCGCCCCGCCGCCCACCCGGACCTGGGCCGAGGTCGCGTCCGCGTTCGGCAGGCCGGCGAGGGCCGCGCGCAGCGCCGTCCGGTTGAGGTCGTCGGGCGCGGTCGTGGCCGCGGCGGCCGGGGCAACCGGCGCGGCCACGGCGGGCGCGGCCAGCGCACCGGAGACCAGTGCGGTGACGAGGGCGGCGGCGACGGCCGCGGAACGGGTCCGGTTCATGGTGTCCTCTGGTGACTGCTCGGTGATCGACCACCCCAGTCTCATCGGCCCGCGGCGCCCCCGCCTCGTCATCGGGGAGGGGCCCGACCCCTAGGCAACCTCGGGGTTTCCACGGAGACATGAGGGACCGTCAGCCAGGGCTCGCCGGGTGGTCCGGGCCGGCGCCGGGACGGCCGGGCCCCGGGAGCCGCAGAGCGGTGAGGGTGGCGACGCGGTTGGTGGTGATCGAGTCGACGCCCGCCGCGAGCAGCCGCCGCATGGACCGGCGGGTGTCCGGCGTCCACACCGACAGCAAGTGGCCGCCCTCGTGGACCCGCCTGGCGAGCGCCCGGTCGACCAGCCCGAAGCGGTAGTTGAGCCAGCGCGGCCGTACCGCGTCGAGCAGTGCGGGCCGGGGCGGGGCGAGGGTCGTCCAGGTGAGCGCGATCTCGGCGGCGGGGTCGGCCGCCCGGACGGCGAGCATGGTGCGCGCCCCCGCGCAGTAGTACACGCGGTCGGCGGCCCCGCAGTCCCGGATCACGCCCATGATCCGGCGCGCCCCGGCGGGCGACGCACCGGGCAGGTCGACCATCACCCGGGCCCCGTCGGCCGCGGCCAGCGCGTCGACCAGGGTCGGCACCCCGCCGCCGGTCAGCTCCCGCAGCTCCTCGGCCCGCAGGCCGTCCAACGCGCGGTCGTGCCCCCACAGTCGGGTGAGGGTCGCGTCGTGCAGCAGGACCGGCACCCCGTCCCGGGTGAGCCGGACGTCGACCTCCACGGCGTCCGCCCCGAGCGCGAGCGCGGAGCGCAGCGACGGCAGGGTGTTCTCACGGACCCGGTACGGGTCGCCGCGGTGGGCGACGGTGGTGACAGCGCGCATGGGGACATTGTGCGCGAGGCCCGCACCGGCGCGGCGCCCACCCCGCAACGGGCCGGCGCGGTACGGCCGGTGGCGCTCACCCGGCCGTACCGTACGTCCGTCCGGTACGCGTGGGTCACCGGCGGCGGGACGTCACCGTGCGGACCAGGCAGCCGTGTACGCGTCGATCTCCTCGGCCAGCCGGGTCTTGCCCGCGGGGTCCAGGAACGACGCCTCCACGGCGTTCTTGGCGAGGTCCGCGATCCCCCGCTCGTCGAGGTCGAGCAGCCGGGCCGCCACGCCGTACTCGCTGTTGAGGTCCGTGCCGAACATCGGCGGGTCGTCGGAGTTGATGGTGACCAGGACGCCGGCCTCGACCATCGCCGCGAGCGGGTGCTCCGCCAGGCTGGACACCGCACGGGTCGCGACGTTCGACGTCGGGCACACCTCCAGGGCGATCCGGTGCTCGGCGAGGTGCGCGAGCAGCGCCGGGTCCTGGGCGGCGCTGGTGCCGTGGCCGATCCGCTCGGCGCCCAGCTCGCGCAGCGCGTCCCAGACGGTCTCCGGGCCGGTGGTCTCGCCGGCGTGCGGCACGGAGTGCAGACCGGCCGCGATCGCCCGGTCGAAGTAGGGCTTGAACTGGGGCCGCGGCACCCCGATCTCCGGTCCGCCGAGCCCGAACGACACCAGCCCCTCGGGCCGCAGCCCGTCGGTGACGGCGAGTCGGACGGTCTCCTCGGCCGCCGCGAGACCGGCCTCGCCGGGAATGTCGAAGCACCAGCGCAAGGTGACGCCCAGCTCGGCCTCGGCGGCCTTGCGGGCGTCCTCGATGGCGGCCATGAACTCCCGCTCGTCGATGCCCCGCCGGACCGAGGAGTACGGGGTGACGGTCAGCTCGGCGTACCGGACGTTCTGCCGTCCGAGGTCGCGCGCCACCTCGTAGGTCAGCAGCCGGACGTCCTCGGGGGTGCGGACCAGGTCCACGACCGACAGGTAGACGTCGACGAAGTGGGCGAAGTCGGTGAAGGAGAAGTAGTCCGCCAGGGCCTCGGGGTCCGTGGGCACCTTGGAGTCGGGGTGCCGGGCGGCCAACGTGGAGACGATCCGGGGGGAGGCGGAGCCGACGTGGTGCACGTGCAGTTCGGCCTTCGGCAGCCCTTCGATGAAGGCGTGCAGATCGGTCAAGGGGTCCTCCCCGGGAAAGGCGCCGCGGACGGCGCGGGTGATCGGCTGATCGGTGGTGCGCCCGCTCATCGTAGGTGGCGCGGGCGGGTCGGTGCCGGGTCGTACGATGACCGGACCGGTGACGGAGGGGGCGGGCGATGTCCGAGGAGCGACGGGACGCGAGACGGGAACCGGGGGAGCCGTGCGACCGGCCGGTCGGGCCCGTCCCGGGCGACGCCGGGGACCCGGGCGGTACGACGTCCGGTGCCGCCCCCGCCGACCCCTGGGCGCTTCCCCCGGACCGCAAGTCCCCCGCGGACCGGCTGCCCCCGAGCGCACCGGACCGGCAGCGCCCCGCGCACACCGGCCCGGCGGCGGACCCCTTCGCGACCCCGTCCCCCGCGCGGGTCACCGCCCACCCGCCCGTGCCCGTGGCGTACGCCCCGCTGCCGGCCCACGGCACGCCGCACTCCGGTCCCGTGACGAGACCCGTGCCGCCCCCGCCGCCGGGCCCCGAAGGCCCGGGCGTACTGTCGGTGCCGTACCCCTTCCCGGGCGCCCCTCCGGCCCCCGTGCACCACTCCGTCCCGGGCCCGGGGTGGCGTGCCTTCCCGCCGCCCCCGAACAACAGCTTCGGACTGACGGCGCAGATCCTCGGCATCGTCTCGCTGGGCGTGTGGCTCTGGCCGGTCACCCTGGTGACGGGCGTACTGGCGCTGGTCTACGGGGGGCTCGCCCGGTCGAGGGTGGCCAAGGGACTGTCCACCAACCCGGGGCAGGCGCGGGCCGGGATGATCTGCGGAGGGGTCGGCCTGCTGCTCGCCGTCGGCCTCACCGTCGCGATCGTCCTCGTCGAGGGCCGCTGACCCCGGCCGGCCCGTCCCCGTACCCGTCATCGGTTCGGCCCGCCCCGGCGGCGCGGCGCAGCTCCGTGCGGGCGCGCATCAAGGCGAAGCCCAGCAGATTGAGCCCTTGCCACTGTCGGGGGTCGGCCGCGCGCGCGTCGTCCGCGGTGAGGCCGATGCCCCAGATCCGGTCGTGCGGGCTCGCCTCCACCAGCACCCGCGAGCCCGTGGCGAGCAGGAACCCGCACAGGGCCGGGTGCTGACCGAACTTGTGGACGTTGCCCTCCACGACCAGGGAGAGCCGCTCCCCGGCCCAGAGCGCCTCGTCGAAGTTCCGCACCCGCCGACCGGCTGCCTTCGCCGCGCCGGGATGCGCTGCCGTCAGGGCCGCCCGTTCGGCTTCCGGGTCGTCGAACAACCGGGCCTTCGCGGCCATCATCCAGTGCTCCGCGGTGGCGTAGGTGACGCCCTCCACCGAGAACGGCGACGGATACCACTGACTCAGACAACTGCGGTCCACCCCGTTCGCCGCGGAGGGTCGGTGGCCCCAGAAATACAGGTACTCCACGGGAATTCCGAAGGCCGTCACCCCTCGTAGTTCCTCCAGGTCCCGAAGGCCGGGCAGGGCCGCCACCGGTCGTCGGTCGGATCTGTGCTGACCTGCGCGCTTCTTGTGTTCCCCCATGCACGCCACCTTCCCACGCACCACGGACAATCCGTCCTGGGTTTTTCCGTTGGACTCGACAGGTGGTCGACAGATTCCGTCGCGTAACCAAAAGGCAACAACGGAATCACTTGTTGGCGTTCGGGGCCCATGTCAGGATCGGCACTCAAATCGAGCCGAAGCTACGCCGGGCCCCGGTTACCGGGCGACGGCGGAGGAGAGTGCCATGCACCACCCGGGCCACCGCTTCGAGGCACAGGACCGTTTCGCCGAGGGCGCCCAGCACATCGGGGGCCGTCCGACGAAGGGCACCTCAGGGCGTACCCACACCGTCGTCGACCCCGCCACGGGGGACGCGGTGTACACGTACGAACTGGCGGGCGCGGCGGACGTCGACGCCGCCGTCGAAGCGGCCGGGCGGGCGTTCCCCGCCTGGGCGGGCGCCACCCCCGGTGAGCGTTCCGACGCCCTGCACCGCTTCTCCTCCGTCCTCGCCGAGCGCGCCGACGAGCTCGCCCGGGCCGAGTCCCTCCAGTGCGGCAAACCGATCAAGCTGACCCGGGAGTTCGACGTGCCCGGCACGATCGACAACGCCGCCTTCTTCGCGGGCGCCGCCCGGCACCTCCAGGGGCAGTCGGCGGGCGAGTACTCCAGCGACCACACCTCGTACGTGCGCCGGGAGCCCATCGGCGTCGTCGGCTCCATCGCGCCCTGGAACTATCCGCTCCAGATGGCCGCCTGGAAGGTGCTCCCGGCGATCGCCGCGGGCAACACCATCGTCCTGAAGCCCGCCGAACTCACCCCGCTGACCTCGCTGATGTTCGCCGAGGCGGCCGTCGAGGCCGGCCTCCCCGACGGCGTCGTCAACGTCGTCACGGGAGCGGGGTCCGAGGCGGGCGAGCACCTGGTGGGCCATCCGGGCGTGGCGATGACCTCGTTCACCGGCTCCACCGCGGTCGGCAAGCGGGTCGCGGAGATCGCCACCAGCACCGTCAAGCGCCTCCACCTGGAGCTGGGCGGCAAGGCGCCCTTCGTGGTCTTCGACGACGCCGACCTGGAAGCCGCCGTGCACGGCGCGGTCGCCGGGGCGCTCATCAACAGCGGACAGGACTGCACGGCCGCCACCCGTGCCTACGTGCAACGCCCGCTGTACGAGGCGTTCATCGCCGGGGTCGCCGACCTGATGGTCACCGTCCGGCTCGGCGACCCGTTCGACCGGGCCACCGACATGGGCCCCCTGGTGTCGCACGCGCACCGCGACCGGGTCGCCGGGTTCGTCACCCGGGCCCGCGGTTACGCCCGGGTGGTGACCGGCGGCGAGGCCCCCGGCGACGACCTGTCGAGCGGCGCCTTCTACCGGCCCACCCTGATCGCGGACGCCCCCCAGGACAGCGAGATCGTCCAGGCGGAGATCTTCGGACCGGTCCTGGTCGTCGTCCCGTTCGACGAGGACGACGAGGGCATCCGGCTCGCCAACGACACCCCGTACGGGCTCGCCGCCTCCGCGTGGAGCCGGGACGTGTACCGCACCCACCGCGCGACCCGCGAGATCCAGGCGGGCTGCGTCTGGATCAACGACCACATCCCGATCATCAGCGAGATGCCGCACGGCGGGTACCGGGCGTCCGGCTTCGGCAAGGACATGTCCGCGTACTCCTTCGAGGAGTACACGCAGATCAAGCACGTCATGTTCGACAACACCGCGGTGGCCAGGAAGGACTGGCACCGCACGGTCTTCGGAGACCGGTAAGCCCATCGGCACCGCCGGGGCCGGCCGCTCGGCGCGAGACCGGCCCCACCCCTGACGAAAGGGGCACCACGCGCATGCAGTACGAGCCAGAATCCCTCTCCCCGGCGCAGGCGGCCGCCCTGCGACGCAGCCTGCGGGGCGGCAGGGCCGCCCTCTCCCGCCGCACCCTGCTGCGCGCCTCGACCGGGGGAGCGCTCGCCGCGGGCGGCGTCGCCGCGCTGAGCGGCTGCGGCATCCCCCCGGCGGCCAAGCCGCAGGGCATCAGCTCCGAGGACCACTCGGACCGGGAGAAGCGGGTCGTCTTCTCCAACTGGACCGAGTACATGGACGTCGACGAGAGCGGCAAACGGCGGCCCACCCTGGACGCGTTCCGCGAGCGCACCGGGATATCCGTCAAGTACACCGAGGACATCAACGACAACGTCGAGTTCTTCGGCAAGGTCAAGCCGCAGCTCGCCGCCGGGCAGGACATCGGGCGGGACCTGATCAACGTCACCGACTGGCTGGCCGCCCGGCTGATCCGCTTCGGCTGGGTGCAGAAGCTCGACCCCGCCAACCTGCCGCACGCGTACGCCAACCTCTCCCAGCAGTTCCGCAGCCCCGACTGGGACCCCGGGCGGGCCTACTCGTACCCGTGGACGGGCATTCCGGCGGTCATCGCGTACAACAAGAAGGCCCTCGACGGGCTGGAGGTGCGGTCCTTCGGGGACCTGTTGGACCAGCCGAAGCTCAAGGGCCGGGTCTCGCTGCTGTCGGAGATGCGGGACACCATGGGGCTCGCCCTGCTCGACCTGGGCAAGGACCCCGGCAAGGTCACCGACGACGACTTCGACGCGGCGATCGCCCGGGTGCAGAAGGCCGTCGACAGGGGCCAGGTCCGCCGGTTCACCGGCAACGACTACACGTCCGACCTGTCGAAGGGGGACATCGCCGCGTGCGTGGCCTGGGCGGGTGACGTCGTCCAGCTCCAGGCCGACAACCCGGACATCGACTTCGTCATCCCCGACAGCGGCTACATGATCGCCACCGACAACCTGCTGATCCCCAACAAGGCACGCCACAAGCGCAACGCCGAGCGGCTGATCGACTACTACTACGAGCCGGGGCCCGCCGCCCGACTCGCCGCGTACATCAACTACGTGTGTCCCGTCGACGGCGTCAAGGCCGAGCTGGCGAAGATCGACCGGAGCGCGGCCGACAACCCGCTGATCATCCCCGACCGGGAGATGGCGTCGAAGTCGCACTCCTTCCGTTCGCTGTCCTCCAAGGAAGAGACGGCGTACGAGGAGAAGTTCGCCAAGTTGACCGGCGCCTGACCGCCGTCCGCCGTCATCCGTACGGCACACGTGCCACCGGCCGCCCCACCCTTCACCCCCGGTACCCCGCCTCCTGGCCCCCTCGTCCCTCGACCTCCGGGATCCACCATGACGACCGAACACGGCGGCGATGTCCGCCTCACCGGGATCAGCAAGTCGTACGGCTCCTCCATCGCCGTGCACCCGCTCGACCTCACGGTGCCGCAGGGCTCCTTCTTCGCGCTGCTCGGCGCCTCCGGCTGCGGCAAGACCACCACCCTGCGGATGATCGCGGGACTGGAGGAGCCCACGACCGGCACCGTCCTCCTCGGCGACCAGGACGTGACCGCGCTGCCGCCCTACAAGCGGCCGGTGAACACGGTCTTCCAGTCGTACGCGCTCTTCCCGCACCTCGACATCTTCGAGAACGTGGCCTTCGGGCTGCGCCGGCGGGGCGTCCGATCGGTAGGGGAGCAGGTCGGGGAGATGCTCGACCTGGTGCAGCTGGGGGACTTCGCCCGCCGCAAGCCGCACCAGCTCTCCGGCGGTCAGCAGCAGCGCGTCGCCGTGGCCCGGGCGCTCATCAACCACCCCAAGGTGCTGTTGCTCGACGAGCCGCTGGGCGCCCTCGACCTGAAGCTGCGCCGCCAGATGCAGCTCGAACTCAAGCGCATCCAGACCGAGGTCGGCATCACCTTCGTGCACGTCACCCACGACCAGGAGGAGGCCATGACGATGGCCGACACCGTCGCGGTGATGAACCAGGGCCGGGTGGAGCAGCTCGGCGCCCCCGCGGACCTGTACGACCTGCCGCGGACGCCGTTCGTCGCCAACTTCCTGGGCACCTCCAACCTCATCGGGGCGTCCGTCGAGGCCCGTGACGGCGAGGACCTCGTGGTCCGGGCGGCGGAGGGCACCCTGCGGCTGCCGGCGGCGCGCTGTCCGGGCCGGGCCGCCCCGGGCGGGAAGGTGCTCGTCGGCATCCGGCCGGAGAAGATATCCCTCACGCACGCCGAGGACGCGAACGGGGTCGCGGCCGGCCGCAACCGGGTCACCGGGACGATCGCCGCGACCAGCTTCATCGGGGTGTCCACCCAGTACCTGGTCGACAGCCCCGACGCGCCCGCCGGTTCGCGCCTGGAGGTGTACGTCCAGAACGTGGAGCGGGACGCGCGGCTGGTGCCCGGAGCGCGGGTCGTCCTGCACTGGAACCCGGCGCACACCTTCGGACTGGACGCCGACGAGGGTGCCGCGAGCACGGGCGTAGCAGGCGTCGACGATGTCCAGGGCGGCGCTCCGGCGGGGGAGGCAGCGTGACCGCCGTCGCCGACACCACCGAGGACCCCACCGCGCCCGAGGCGTCCACGGCGCCCGGCGCCGGAGCGCCGCCGCCACGGCGCCGCAAGCGCGGGCGGCTGGTCCCGTACTGGCTGCTGCTGCCCGGCGTCCTGTGGCTGCTGGTGTTCTTCGTGCTGCCGCTGGTCTACCAGGCGTCGACCTCCGTGCAGACGGGCTCCCTCGAAGAGGGCTTCGAGGTCACCTGGCACTTCGCGACCTACTGGGACGCCCTCACCGAGTACGGTCCGCAGTTCCTGCGCTCGGTGCTGTACGCGGGCTCGGCGACGGTGCTGTGCCTGCTGCTCGGCTACCCGCTGGCGTACCTGATCGCCTTCCGGGCCGGCCGCTGGCGCAACGTGGTCCTCGTCCTGGTGATCGCCCCCTTCTTCACCAGCTTCCTGATCCGCACCCTGGCCTGGAAGACGATCCTCGCCGACAGCGGACCCCTGGTCGAACTCCTGGGCACCCTGCACGTCCTGGACGTCACCAGCTGGCTGGGGATGACGGACGGCGACCGGGTGCTCGCCACCCCGCTCGCGGTGATCTGCGGGCTGACCTACAACTTCCTCCCGTTCATGATCCTCCCGCTGTACACCTCCCTGGAACGGATCGACGGGCGGCTCCACGAGGCGGCCGGCGACCTGTACGCGCGGCCGTTCACCACCTTCCGCAAGGTGACGTTCCCGCTGTCGATGCCGGGCGTGGTCTCCGGCACCCTCCTCACCTTCATCCCGGCGTCCGGCGACTACGTCAACGCCGACCTCCTGGGCTCCACCGACACCCGGATGATCGGCAACGTCATCCAGACCCAGTTCCTGCGCGTGCTCGACTACCCGACGGCCGCCGCACTGTCGTTCCTGCTGATGGCCGCGATCCTCGTCGTGGTCACCCTCTACATCCGCAAGTCCGGGACGGAGGACCTGGTCTGATGAGCCTCCTGCGTTGGATCCGCCGCCACCTCGTCGTCCTCGCCGGTCTGCTGACCCTCGGCTACCTGCTGCTGCCGAACGTCATCGTCACGGTGTTCTCCTTCAACCAGCCGAAGGGCCGCTACAACTACGAGTGGCAGAACTTCTCCACCGAGGCGTGGCAGGACCCCTGCGGGGTCGCCGACCTGTGCGGCTCGCTGTCGCTCAGCCTCCAGATCGCCGCCTGGTCGACCCTCGCCGCCACCGCACTGGGCACGATGATCGCGTTCGCGCTGGTCAGGTACCGGTTCCGGGCCCGGGGCGCGATCAGCTCGCTGATCTTCATGCCGATGGCGATGCCCGAGGTCGTCATGGCCGCCTCGCTGCTGACGCTCTTCCTGAACATGGGGGCGGAGCTCGGCTTCCGGACGGTGCTCATCGCGCACGTCATGTTCTGCCTGAGCTTCGTGGTGACCGCGGTCAAGGCCCGGGTCATGTCCATGGACCCCCGCCTCGAACAGGCCGCGCAGGACCTGTACGCCGGCCCCGTCCAGACCTTCCTGCGGGTGACGCTGCCGATCGCGGCCCCCGGCATCGCGGCGGGCGCGCTGCTCGCCTTCGCGCTGTCCTTCGACGACTTCATCATCACCAACTTCACCGCGGGCTCCACCGTCACGTTCCCGATGTTCGTCTGGGGCTCGGCGCAGCGCGGAACGCCCGTTCAGATCAATGTCATCGGCACGGCCATGTTCCTGATCGCCGTACTGTTCGTGCTGATCGGCATGGTGATCAGCAACCGCCGCCGGAAGCGGCTGTCATGACCGGTACCACCCTGGTAGGGAGTTGACATCATGGCCGCAGGCGCCATGAACCGCTGGACCGCGTCGCTCGCCGACGCCCGCCCCGTGTCCTTCTGGCTCGACGACCCGGGCCGCCCCCCGGTGCTGCCCGCGCTCACCGGCACCGAGCAGTGCGACCTGCTCGTGATCGGCGGCGGCTACAGCGGCCTGTGGACCGCGCTGCTCGCCAAGGAGCGCGAACCCGACCGGGACGTCGTCCTGATCGAGGGCCGTGAGGTGGGCTGGGCGGCATCGGGCCGCAACGGCGGTTTCTGCGCCGCCTCGCTCACCCACGGCCTGGACAACGGACTGAGCCGCTGGCCCCACGAGATCGGCACCCTGGAGAAGCTCGGCGCCCGCAACCTCGACGAGATCGAGGCGGCCGTCGCCCGCTACGGCATCGACTGCGAGTTCGAGCGGACCGGTGAGATCGACGTCGCCACCGAGCCCTACCAGGCCGAGGAACTGCGCACCTGGCACCAGGACGTGCGGCGCCAGGGCCTCGGGGACGGCATCGAGTTCCTGGACGAGGAGGCCGTGCGCGCCCAGGTCGACTCGCCGCTCCTGCGCGCCGGGGTCTGGGACCGCGACGGGGTGGCGATGCTGCACCCCGCGAAACTGGTGTGGGGCCTCAAGGCGGCCTGCCTGTCCCTGGGCGTGCGCATCCACGAGCGCACCCCCGCCTTGTCCCTGGTGCGCCGGGGCGCCGGCATGGGCGTGCGCACCCCGTACGGCAGGATCCTCGCCCGCCAGGTGGCCCTGGGCACCAACGTGTTCCCGTCGCTGGTCAAGCGGGTGCGCCCGTACGTCGTGCCGGTGTACGACTACGCGCTGATGACCGAGCCGCTGACCCCGGAGCAACGCGCCTCGATCGGCTGGCAGGGCCGGCAGGGGCTCGGCGACACGGCCAACCAGTTCCACTACTTCCGGTTGACCGCCGACGACCGCATCCTGTGGGGCGGCTACGACGCGATCTACCCGTACGGCGGACGGGTGCGCGCCGAGTACGACGAGCGGCCCGAGACGTACGCCCGGCTCGCCCGGCACTTCTTCGGCTACTTCCCGCAGCTCGAAGGGGTGCGCTTCAGCCATGCGTGGGGCGGGGCGATCGACACCTGCTCCCGGTTCTCCGCCTTCTTCGGCACCGCCCACGAAGGGCGGGTCGCCTACGCGGCCGGGTACACCGGGCTCGGCGTCGGCGCCACCCGCTTCGGCGCCGACGTGATGCTCGACCTGCTCGCCGGCGAGCGCACCGAGCGCACGGAACTGGAGATGGTCCGCAAGAAGCCGCTGCCGTTCCCGCCCGAACCCTTCGCCTGGACGGGCATCGCCCTCACCAAGTGGTCCCTGGCCCACGCCGACCGGAACGAGGGCCACCGCAACCTGTGGCTGCGGACCCTGGACCGGCTGGGACTCGGCTTCGACAGCTGAACCGGACACCCGCCCACCCCGCCCCCACCCCGGGGCGGGGTGCTGTGACGCAGCTCACTACCAGCAAGTAGCGGCGACTCGCGTAATGCGCGCGCCCCCTCCTCCTCTCCTCACCGGCCGCACCGTGCGGCCCCGTGAGGACAACGGAGGACACGACTATGACCGGGCCCTTGCCCAAGTCCGCTGTGGAATGGCTGGTGTCGGCGGCGCCCGCCCCCGACGACTGCCGCCGGGAGTGGGAACGCAACCCCCTCGGGGTCACCCTGCTCCCGGCCGGGCGCCTGTGGGACGTGCTCATCCTGCCGGGCGAACTCGGCTACCCCACCCTCGACGTGCTCACGCGCGTCCTCGACCGTCCGGGACCCGTGCTCGCCGACTTCGGCGACCTGCGCACCGGCTTCTTCGTCCCGCCCGGCACGGCCACCCGTTGGCTCGGCACGGGGGTGCGCGGCGCCGGCCGGGGCACCTGGATCGTGGTGCCCTACCCGGGGCGGGCCACCGGCAAGGTGCGCTGGCTAATCCCCCCGGACGGCCGCGGCACCCTCACCGACCCCACGCTGCTCGAACTCGCCATGCACGAGGCGGCGGCGATCCGCGCCCGCGGGGCCGGCGGCTGAGGTCGGCGCGCCGTCCGGCGCGGACGAAGGGCACCCGTGACGGCACCGGCGTCGGCGTCGGGAAGCGTCCGGGGAGCCGGGTGAACGCGACGGATCGTCGCGAGAGGTCTTGACAACGGAATTGGTCTGAACCAAGTTGAGCGCGCTCCACGACACACTTCCTGCTTCACCTTCCCCCATATCCGGAGGATGTAGTGGAACGCACCAGACGACGCGTACGTCCCCCCGTACGCGGATTCCGTCCCAGACTCCTCGCCGTGCTCGCGGCCCTCGTCCTGGCCGTCCTGCCCGGCATCACCCTCACGTCATCGGTCGCCCGTGCGGCCGATGCCGACCTCGTCCGCAACGGCGGCTTCGAAACCGGCCTCACCGGCTGGAACTGCTCCGCGGGCAGCGGAGCCACCGTCACCACCCCCGTCCGCACCGGGGCGTCAGCACTGCGCGCCACCCCGTCGGGCGGCGACAACGCCCGCTGCTCCCAGACCGTCACCGTGAAGCCCGACTCCCAGTACACGCTCAGCGGTTACGTCCGGGGCAGCTACGTCTACCTCGGCGTCACGGGCACCGGCGGCCCCTCGGGCGACGGCTTCAGCTGGACGCAGTCCGCCACCGACTGGCACCCCCTCGGCCACACCTTCCGCACCGGCCCCACCACCAACAAGATCACCATCTATACCCACGGCTGGTACGGAACGCCCGCCTACCACGCCGACGACATCACCCTCGTCGGTCCCTCCGTCGACCCGGGCCTGCCGCCGCCCACCCCCACGGGCCTGACGGCCGCTTCGGTCAGCGCCCAGTCGGCCACCATGAGCTGGAACGCCGTCCCGGGCGCCACCAGCTACCACCTCTACGTCAACGGCCAACGGGCCCAGACCGTCACCGGCACCACGACGCGCACCACGCTCGGCGGACTGACCCCCAACACCACCTACGTCGTCACCATCACCTCGGCCAACGACGCCGGGGAGTCACCGCGGGCGCCGGCGGTCACGGTGAACACCACCGTCGGCGAACCCGACGCCCTGCCGGCCAAGGCCCTGGTCGGCTACCTCCACGCGAGCTTCGCCAACGGCGCCGGGTACGTCCGCATGGCCGACGTCCCCGACAGCTGGGACGTCATCCACCTCGCCTTCGGCGAACCCACCTCCGTCACCTCCGGCGACATCCGCTTCAACCGCTGCCCGGTGACCCAGTGCCCGAACGTCGAGAGCGACGCCGAGTTCAAGGCCGCCATCAAGGCGAAGCAGGCCCAGGGCAAGAAGGTCCTCATCTCCATCGGCGGCCAGAACGGCCAGGTCCAGCTGAACTCCACCGCCGCGCGCGACGCGTTCGTCACCTCCGTCTCGAAGATCATCGATGAGTACGGCCTCGACGGACTCGACATCGACTTCGAGGGCCACTCGCTGTCCCTGAACGCCAACGACACCGACTTCAAGAACCCCACCACCCCGGTGATCGTCAACCTGATCCAGGCCATCAAGACCCTCAAGGCCAAGTACGGCGCCAAGTTCGTGTTGACCATGGCCCCCGAGACGTTCTTCGTACAGCTCGGCTACCAGTACTACGGCACCGGGCGCTGGGGCGGTCAGGACCCGCGCGCGGGCTCCTACCTGCCTGTGATCCACGCCCTGCGCGAGGACCTCACCCTGCTCCACGTCCAGGACTACAACTCCGGCTCGATCATGGGCCTGGACAACCAGTATCACTCGATGGGCGGCGCGGACTTCCACATCGCCATGACGGACATGCTGCTCACCGGCTTCCCGGTCGCGGGTGACACGGCCAACGTGTTCCCGGCCCTGCGCCCCGAGCAGATCGCCATCGGCATGCCCGCCTCGGTCAACGCGGGCAACGGCCACGTCTCGTCCGCGGAGGTCAACAAGGCCCTCGACTGCCTCACCAAGGGCACCAGCTGCGGCACCTACCGGACGCACGGCGTCTGGCCGAAGCTCCGCGGCCTGATGAGCTGGTCCATCAACTGGGACCGGCACAACAACACCGATTTCTCCCGCAACTTCGACACCTGGCGCCGCTGACCGCCCGGCCCGCCGGACCTCATCCGTCCGGCGGGCCACCCCGCCCGCGCCACCACAGCGCGGGCCCCACCAGCAGCGCACCGAACAGCGCCCAGCTCCCGACCACGTCCAGCGGCCAGTGGTAGCCCCGGCGCACCAGCCCGTACCCCACCCCCGCGTTCAGGACGAGACAGCCGACCACCAGCCACCGCCGCGGCCACGCACCGCGCACCCAGGGCAACAGGAGCAGCACCGCCGCCCCGTACCCGACCACCGCCGTCGCCGTGTGTCCCGACGGATAGAACCCGGTACCGGCCATCGAGGGCGGGCCCGGCCGCGCGATCCACGCCTTCAACGGCACCACCAGCAGCGGTACCACCGCCAGCAGCACCAGCGCCGACCCGGGCCCCGCCCACCAGCGCCCCGCCCCCGCGGCGCGCGCCCGCCACCCCGCCCACCCGGCGACCAGCAGCAGCACGGGCAGCACGACGGCCACCGACCCGAGGTCGGCGAGGAGTTCGGCGGCCCCGCCCGGCAGTCCACCGGACCTCAGCCGGGCGGCCAGCGTCACGTCCCGGGCGAGCAGCGGGCCCCGAGCGGCGACCTGCCAGGTGACGAGGGCGAAGAGGACGAGCAGTGCCGCACCCAGCGCGCCCACGGCGACCGGGAACGCACTCGGCCGCCTCGGAACAGGGGGGGTGGTTCCGAGGCGGCCGACAGGACCGGCAGGCCGGACGCCCCGGGGGGTGTGGGGCGGACGGCCGTCCGATCGGTGAGGAGTCCCGGGGCCCGAAGCCCCGGTGGAGTGCGCGAAACCACCACCTGCACGTGACTGGGGAGGCCGCGTACCGGATTCGCCCGGGGACCGCCCCGGGCGCGGTGGTTCACTCATCCCGTCCGAACCTACGCCAGGGGGTGCCGTCGCGACAGCGCGAACGGCACCCCGTCATGGGCCCCGCACACCTTCTTCACAGCCTCTGCCGTTCGGGGCGGTCGTACGTCACTCACGGCAGCTCCGCCCAGGTTCCCATGGTGGCCTCCAGCGTCCAGATGCGGACCTCGGCCTGCGCCCGGGACGCGTAGAGGTCCCGTTCGGCGACGATGCTCAGGTCGCCGGTGCCGAGCTGCTGGCACACGGCGTGCTCGGCCAGGTCCATCCCGGTGGTGCCGCCCCGGCTGAGCGAGGAGATGAAGTCACCGTCCCAGGTCCGTTCGTGCAGGACCCAGGGGGCTTCGCCGCGTGCGGTCCTGAGCAGCAGGTTCATGAAGGTGGCGGCACAGGTGCGACGGGCCGCCCCGTCCTTGATCTGGAAGACGTGGTTGCCGGTCTCGATCACGGTCGCGGTCGGTAGGACGAAACGCACCCTTGCGTCCAGCCGGGCATCCATTTCGGACAGGATCGCCTTGCGGTGAGCGTTCATGTGCGGCACGTCGAGGATCTCGACGAAGACCGAGGTGTCCAGGAAGTCGACGACGGGCAGTCGGAGCCCGGACCGACGCGGTGCGCTCACGGGTTCACAGGCTCCTCAGGAAGTCCTCGACGCTCGTCGTGCTCGTGTCCCTGGGTTGCACGGCGGCCGGTAGGCGGTCCTTGGTGACGGCGTCCCCCAGGTCCCCGGCCGCCAGCAACTCGACGTAACCGGGCAGTTCCGTTAGACGGGTCAGCACGCTCTCGCCGGACTCCCGGTCCCGGCTGCACACCACGACCCCCGAATGGTCCTGCGCGGTGAGGGAGTTGAGCAGCGCCGGACTGTGCGTGGTGAACAGTACGTCGATGCTCCGCCGCTGCGACTCCTCCTTCATCAGACGCAGTACGCGCGCGGCCTGCGTGGGGTACAGCCCGTTCTCGATCTCCTCGATCACCAGATGCCGCTGGGCCCGCAGTGAACCCGCGTCACCGTTCGAGACCGGAGCGCTGAGCAGCGCGGTACCGAAGGCCAGGAACCGCAACATCCCATCGCTCAGCAGCCGAGCCGGAACATCGTGCTCCCGGCCGTGGTAGCCCGACTCGCGCAGCACCAGCTGCACGTCACCGAGCCTCGTGTCGACGCTGCTTACACCCCGCACCGGGTACTCGGGCATGCCCGCCACCAGGTCGGTGAGACGGTCGAACGCGCCGGGGTCAGTCTGGTGCAAGTGTTCCACTGCGGCGCTCAGGTTGTCGGCGCTGCGTCTGAGGTCCGAGTCGCGGGCGTTGACGTACTGCCTCATGAGGTGGGGGACGGGATCCAGTAGGAAGATCTCGCGCAACACGGTGAGGACGTCTCGTGCGGCGCGGTGCACCAGCTTGGTCGCCTCCGTGGTCGCGGGCAGCCGCACCGGAACCTGGCTCGTCAGCAGACGGTCAGCGGCGAAGGGAACGCCCGGATCGAGCCCCCGCCGACCGTTGAAGCAACGAACCTTGAGGTCACTGCGGCGCGGGTCCACGGGATCACTGGCCAGCAGTGAACGGCCGGCGGCGAGGCGACGTCCTCCGTAGGGCACGCCCTCCACGGCCGTCAATTCCTCCCGCAGGATCCGTACCTCGGGGCGTACCGCGATCTCCACGTCGAGGTCGAAGACCGCCTGTCCCGACCGAACGCGGCAACCGAGCCGGAAACCCGCCTCCCCTAGGGGGGCGCAGCCTTCGGCCCCGCCGCGGATGGGTTCCTCCCCCTCACTCCGGGGCCCGTCCAGGGCGTCCCGCACGGGTTCGCCAAGGGCCAGACGGGACAGCACCATCAGTCCGTCCAAGGCGTTGGACTTGCCGCTGCCGTTGCGTCCGATGAGCACCGTGAGGTCGTGGAGCGGTAGGCACTGGGCGGTGAAGCTCTTGAAAGAGGTCAGTCGCACCTCCTCCAGTCGGGGAGTCTCCACCGGGCACCTCTCTCGCTCGTTCCGATCCGGAACCGTCCGCGCGCCCAGCTAAGCAGCAGTCCTCGCCCGTCGTCCAACGCCGATCGGGCGCGCCCCGGAAGCGTTCGCCCGCAGGCCACCCACGAGGCCATCGTGCAGGGCCGGTCGGCGGACGGGCACCGACCGAGGTCGTCCTCACCGCCCGTCACACGACGAACCCCGACGGTCGGTGACCGTCGGGGCTCCGGCATGGTTTCCGCGCTGCTCCCGGACGGGCCGGGGGAGGGCTCAGATGCGGGTGAACGCGCCCTCAAGGATGTCCAGGCCCTCGTTCAGCAGGTCCTCGCCGATCACCAGCGGCGGCAGGAAGCGCAGGACGTTGCCGTACGTGCCGCAGGTCAGCACGAGCAGGCCCTCCGCGTGGCACGCCTTGGCCAGGGCGCCCGCCGCCTCGGCGTGCGGCTCCTTCGTGGTGCGGTCCTTGACCAGCTCGATCGCGATCATCGCGCCGCGGCCACGGACGTCCCCGATGACGTCGAACTTCTCGGCCATCGCGGCGAGGCGGGCCTTCATGACCTCCTCGATGCGCCGGGCGCGGGCGTTGAGGTCCAGCTCCTTCATCGTCTCGATCGCACCGAGCGCACCCGCGCAGGCCACCGGGTTGCCGCCGTAGGTGCCGCCGAGGCCGCCCGCGTGCGCGGCGTCCATGATCTCGGCGCGGCCGGTCACCGCGGCCAGCGGCAGACCGCCCGCGATGCCCTTCGCGGTGGTGATGAGGTCCGGGACGATGCCCTCGTCCTCACACGCGAACCACTGCCCGGTCCGGCAGAAACCGGACTGGATCTCGTCCGCCACGAACACGATGCCGTTCTCCGACGCGAACGAGCTGATCGCGGGGAGGAAGCCCTTCGCGGGCTCGATGAAGCCGCCCTCGCCGAGCACCGGCTCGATGATGATCGCCGCGACGTTGTCCGCGCCGATCTGCTTGGTGATCCGGTCGATCGCCTCGGCGGCGGCCTCCCGGCCGGCGTTCTCCGGCCCGGTCGGCCAGCGGTACGCGTACGCCACCGGCACCCGGTACACCTCGGGCGCGAACGGGCCGAAGCCGTTCTTGTACGGCATGTTCTTCGCGGTCAGCGCCATCGTCAGGTTGGTCCGGCCGTGGTAGCCGTGGTCGAACACGACGACCGCCTGGCGCTTGGTGTGGGCGCGGGCGATCTTGACGGCGTTCTCGACGGCCTCGGCACCCGAGTTGAACAGGGCGGACTTCTTCGCGTGGTCACCCGGGGTCAGCTCGGCGAGTGCCTCGGCGACGGCCACGTACCCCTCGTAGGGGGTGACCATGAAACAGGTGTGGGTGAAGTCCGCGAGCTGCGCGGACGCCCGCCGCACCACGGCTTCGGCGGAGGCGCCGACACTGGTCACGGCGATGCCGGAACCGAAGTCGATCAGCCGGTTGCCGTCGACGTCCTCGATGATGCCGCCACCCGCGCGGGCCGTGAAGACCGGGAGTGTGGAGCCCACACCCGCCGCGACCACGGCATTGCGCCGGGCCTGGAGTTCCTGGGACTTCGGGCCGGGAATGGCGGTGACGACGCGGCGCTCCTGCGGCAGTGCGGTCATGGCGGGCTCCTGGGGTGTCACGGGCGCGCGGGGCGCGAATGCGGTCGGGACCGGGGCCCCCGGCCGGTCCGCGGGCTCGCGCGGTACCGGTGGGCGGGGTCTGGGGCGTCTCACGGGGTGTCCCGGTGTTCTTCGGTGTACCTCGGGGGTTCCTCCGCAGGCTAGGGCCGGTGGGCGGGGGCCGGCATGCTCCATGCGGGAGTTGTTCGGACGGGCGATTGTCCGCCATGGACATACTCCCCCGGGGAGCACCCGCGGGCGCGTCGAACGGCGCCTTCCCGGCCCGGCAGGCGCGTAACCGGTGAAGTACCCCCTCGGGGGCACTAGATTGACGCCCGGAACGCAAGGGACCGGCAGGTCAGGGGGCAGAGGTCCAATGGAACGCGACGGACACGACGGCGGCGAGGGAACCCAGGACGTGCGCGGCACGCACGCGACGCCCCTGCCACGTCCGGCACAGCCACCCTCCGTACCACCGGGCACGGCACCGGGGGCGCCCTCCGGCGTCCCGGGCACGGCACCGGCCCCACCCACGGGACCCTTCACGGACGGTGGCCCGTACCCCGGCGGGCAGGGTCCGTACCCGGCGCAGGGCACGTACTCCAGCGCCCCCCCGCCCGGTGAGCCCCCGTCCGACGGGCCTCCGTCCGGCGGCCCCCCGCGGCCCGGGGTCCCCCCGGTACCGCCCCGCCCGGCCACGGTGCCCGGCGAGGTCCCGCACCCCGCCGGACCCCCGCCGCAGCCCGACGGCCACGGCTTCCTCCGGTGGCTCAGGACCCCCCGCCCCGAGGCCGCGCCCGGCGTCTGGCGGTTCGACCACACCCCGCGCCCCGACGAGGAACCCGAGCTGACACCGGCCCGCCAACTCTTCAGCGGCGCGCTCATCGCCTTCCTGGTCGGCTGGCTCCTCTGGTCACTGCTGTGGAACGGCTACCTCGGCGGCTACTGGATGTGGCCCTACTACGTGCTCACCCCCGAGGAGTGGTCCCAGCCGATCACCGCCGCCGAGGAGAAGGCCGGGTTCGTCACCTCCACGCTCTACTACCTGCTCGTCGGGGGCGGCATCCTGGCCACCGCCGCCCGGATGGGGCGGTGGGCCGAGATCTGGCGTCGCTACCTCGCCCCCCGACTGCGCCCCCCCGCCCCCGAACCGGGCGTCCCGGCCACCGCCGAGGAGGACCCCGCCGAGTGGCCCCAGCTGCGGGCCGCCGGCCTCACCGCCGCCGCCGACCGGCTCGCCGCCGACGCCCGCACCGGACTGATGCGCGACGTCGACCACACCCGGATCGCCCGCGCCTGGCAGGGCGTCCGCGGCGGCCGGCACAGCATGGCCGACTTCGCCGCCGCCGTGACCCGGCAGGGCGCCGCCGCCTGTCTGCACCCGTCCGGCGCACGCGACCTGCCGGGCCGCGCGGCCCGGCACGACCTGCTCACCGGACAGGTCCGCATCGGCGCCACCGCCGACGACCCCCGCAACCCCTACCGCTTCCGGGGCGTCGGTCTCGGGCTGGGCCCCGACCTGCTCGGCACCTCGCTGCTCGCCGTAGGCCCGGCGGGCTCCGGCAAGACCGGCCACCTCGTGTGGCCGGTCGCCGAGTCGCTGTGCCTCCAGGCACTCACCGGGCGCGCCGCCGTCGTCGTCATCGGGGCCGCCGGCACCGGACTCGGCGCGGCCGACGGATACGACGTCGTCATCCGCATCGGCCAGCCCGACTCCGTCTACGACCTCGACCTCTACGGGGGCACCACCGACCCGGACGAGGCCGCCGCGGTCCTCGCCGAGGCCCTGGTCGGCGACCTCGCCGAACCGCACGCCGGCGCCGACACCCGCCGCTCCACCACCGTCCTCGCCCAACTCCTCGGTCCCTTCCACGTCGTCCACGGCCGGTTCCCCGGCGTCCCCGAACTGCGCGGCCTCCTCGACGGGGCACCCGGCCCGCTCGGGGAACTGCGCCGCGCCCTGACCGACGCCGGACAGCACGCCATGCTGCGCGAGCTGGACGCCCGGGAACGGCAGCTCGCCCACCCCGGTGACGTCGGGGGCGTCCTCGCCGACCGGGTCGCCCTCCTCGACCGTCCCGCGTTCGCGTCGTTCTTCGACACCGAGGGCGCCGGCCGGCCCTTCTCGCTGCGCGCGCTGGACCACCCCGTTCGGGTCCGGATCGACCTGCCGCGGCGCGGCCACGCCGACGCCTCGAAGATCATCGCCAGGCTGGTCCTCGCCCAGTTCACCGCGTCCGTCGCCGCCCGCGAGGACCGCTCCCTCTTCGCCTGCCTCGTCCTCGACGACGCCACCGGGGTGGTCACCCCCGAGGCCGTGCGCGGACTCCAACGGCTGCGCTCCGGGCACGCGGGGGTCGTCCTCACCCTGCGCACCCTCGACGACGTGCCCCGCCCGCTGCGCGGCCCGCTGCTCGGCGCGATCGGCTGCCGGATGGCGCTGTCCGGACTGACGCCCTGGGACGGCCAGGACTTCGCCGAGGTCTGGGGCAAGGAGTGGACCGAGGCCCGGGACGTCACCGACCGGCAGATCATCGCGGAGACCCCGCTCGGCAAGACCGCCCACGCCCTGCGCCGGGTGATCACCGGGCGCGCCCCCACCGCGCGGGCCGTCACCGTGCGGCAGGTCGAACGCGAGCGCTGGTCCGCCTCCGACCTCGCCCACGGAGTGCCGCCCGGGCACGCGGTGCTCTCCCTGACGACCGTCCGCGGCGAGCACGCGCCACCCCTCCTGGTGGACCTGCGCGGGTGAACCCTTCGCTACGGTGGGGCAGAATCGACAGGGACCGTTCCCCCGGAGCGGCCAACCACCCGCTCCGCGGCCCCGCCGCCCCCGTCCGCCCCGCTGACCGGCCCGGACGGTGACGCCGCCCGCCCTCCGGCCGCCTGAAGGTCCGATGCCCCCGACGCTCGCCTCCCTCGTCCAGCACTCCGCGCTCAAGCTCACGGTCCGGGCGGGCGAGGAGCGGCTGGACACCCCCGTCCGCTGGGCGCACGTCAGCGAACTGGCCGACCCCGTGCCGTACCTGGAGGGCGGCGAGCTGCTGCTGATCACCGCGCTGAAGCTCGACGCGGAGGACCCCGAGGAGATGCGCCGGTACGTGCGCCGGCTCACCCGAGCCGGTGTCGTCGGTCTGGGCTTCGCGGTGGGCGTCCACTACGACGACGTCCCCGAAGCCCTGCTCGACGCCGCCCGCGCCGAGCACCTGCCGCTGCTCGCGGTACCCCGCCGCACCCCCTTCATCGCCATCAGCAAGGCCGTCTCCGAAGCCATCGCCCGTGAGCAGTACCGCGCCGTCACCGCCGGCTTCGCCGCCCAACGCGAACTCACCCGGCGGGCCCTCACCGACGGGCCCGAGGGCGTCCTCGCCGGCCTCGCCGCGCAGGTCGACGGCTGGGCCGCGCTGTACGACGCGACCGGCGCCGTGGTCGCCGCCGCACCCGGCTGGGCCAGCCGCCGGGCCGCCCGGCTCACCCCCGACGTGGAGCGGCTGCGCCAGGGCGCCGCCACCGCCAGTGCGGTCGTCGGCGCCGCCGAGGACCGGGTCGAACTCCACGCCCTGGGCACCGGACGCGGACCCCGTACGGCCCTCGCCGTGGGCACCGCGTCGCCGCTCGGCACCGCCGACCGGTACGCCGTGCACTCCGCCATCGCCCTGCTCACCCTCACCACCGAACGCTCCCGCGCCCTGCACGCCGCCGAGCAGCGCATCGGCGCCGCGGTCCTGCGGATGCTCCTCGCCGGCGAACCCGGCCATGCCCGGGCCGTCGCCGGGGACCTGTACGGGGCGCTGCTCGACGTTCCGTTCCGCTTCGTCGTCGCCGAACCGGCCTCCGCGACCGTGCCCGCCGAGTCGGAGGCGGCCGCGGCGGGGGAGGGCGCAGCCGGGCAGGGCGCACCGGGGCAGGGCACCCCGGCGGAGGCCGACCCGCTCGCCGAACTCGCCGAAGCGGTGGAGTCCGCGGCGGCCCGGGCCGGCGAAACGGTGCTGGTCGTCCCGGAGGCGGCCCCCGACCCCGCCCCCGACGGTCCGCTGCGCCGGCTGGTCATGGTCCTCGCGGACGGCGGAGCAGCCGAGGCCGAGTGCATCGCGCACACCGCAGGTCCGTCCACCGGCGACGGCGAAGCCGGCGGCGACCGGGACCCGACCCGTCCCGTCGCCGGGGTGTCCGCCCCCACCGGCCCCGAAGGCGCGGTCGGCGCCCATCAGCAGGCCCGACGGGCCCTGTCCGTCGCCCGGCGGCTCGGCCGCGGCCACATCGCGTTCGACGAGGTCGCCGCCGGGTCCCTGGTGACCCTGCTCTCGGACGACGCGGTGCAGGCGTTCGCCGACGGGCTGCTGCGCGGACTGCGCGACCACGACGCCACCGGACGCGGGGACCTCGTGGCCTCCCTGCGCGCCTGGCTGTCCCGCCACGGACAGTGGGACGCCGCCGCGGCCGACCTCGGGGTGCACCGTCACACCCTGCGCTACCGGATGCGCCGGGTCGAGGAGATCCTGGGCCGCTCGCTCGACGACCCGGACGTCCGCATGGAGCTGTGGCTCGCCCTGAAGACCGCCGAGTCACCCGACTGATCCCCACCCCGCGGGCACCACGACCCCTGCGACGAAGTGGTGCACGCGTCCGGCGATTCCGTACGCGGCGGACAAAGGCCCGGCCGCCCGGTGCGCCCTACCGTGGGTGAGGACACCGCACCGCGACAGGGAAGGGCCGGACTCCGGACATGACCTCCACCCACGCCTTCTGGCTGGCCGGCCGCCAGGCCACCGGCGACACCACCTTCGACGTCACCTCCCCGTGGGACAACCGCGTGGTGGGCACGGTAGCCGTCCCCACCGACGCCCAGGTCGAAGAGGCCGTGGCCCGTGCGCACGCGTCCCTGGAGGACTTCGCCGCCACCCCCGCCCACACCAGGGCCGCGGCGCTGCTCCACGTCTCCCAGCGGCTGACCGAGCGCACCGAGGAGATCGCCCAGCTGATCTCCGCCGAGAACGGCAAGCCCATCAAGTGGGCCCGCGGCGAGGTCGGCCGTGCCGTCTCCGTCTTCCGCTTCGCCGCCGAGGAGGCCCGCCGCTTCAACGGGGGCGAGGCCCAGCGCCTGGACACCGACGCCGGCGGCCAGGGCCGGCTGGCCCTCACCCGTCGTTTCCCCAAGGGCGTCGTCCTCGGGATCGCCCCGTTCAACTTCCCGTTGAACCTCTGCGCCCACAAGGTCGCCCCCGCGATCGCCGCCGGTGTCCCGATCATCCTCAAGCCCGCCCCGGCGACCCCGCTGTCCGGCCTGGTCCTCGGCGAGCTGCTCGCCGAGACCGAGCTGCCCGAGGGCTCCTGGTCGATCCTCCCGGTCACCAACGACCGCATGCCCGCCCTGGTGCAGGACGAGCGGCTGCCCGTGATCTCCTTCACCGGCTCCGAGACCGTCGGCTACGCGATCATGGACTCCGTGCCGCGCAAGCACTGCACCCTGGAGCTGGGCGGCAACGGCGCCGCCGTCGTCCTCGCGGACTGGTCCAGCGACGCCGACCTCGACTGGGCCGCCCAGCGCATCGCGACCTTCTCGAACTACCAGGGCGGCCAGTCCTGCATCTCGGTGCAGCGCGTGATCGCCGACGCCGCGGTGTACGACCGGCTCGTCCCGCGCATCGTCGCCGCGGTCGAGGCCCAGGTCACCGGCGACCCCTCCGACGCGGGCACCGACGTCGGCCCGCTGGTCAGCGAGGACGCCGCCAAGCGCGTGGAGTCCTGGGTCGACGAGGCCGCCGCCGCGGGCGCCGAGGTCCTCACCGGCGGTGGGCGCGACGCCGCGTCCTACGCCCCGACCGTCCTCGCCTCCGTGCCCGACCAGGTCACCCTCGCCCGCGAAGAGGTCTTCGGACCCGTCCTCGTGGTGCAGAAGGTCGACGGCGAGGCCGCGGCGTTCGCCGCCGTCAACTCCTCCAAGTACGGGCTCCAGGCCGGCGTCTTCACGCACGACGTGCAGGCCGCGTTCCGCGCGCACCGCGCCCTGGAGGTGGGCGGCGTGATCATCGGCGACGTGCCCTCCTACCGCGCCGACCAGATGCCGTACGGCGGCGCCAAGCTCTCCGGCGTCGGCCGCGAGGGCGTCCGTTACGCGATGGACGACTACACCTACGAGCGGGTCCTCGTCCTCACCGGACTCGCCCTCTGACCCCGGGGCGGCCCACCCCGGCCGTCCCGCCCCCACCGGAACCCCTGGTCGGCGGACCAGGAACACCGGTGAGCCCGTCCCGGAGCCCTCTGTGCGGAGGCTCCGGGACGGGCCTTCTCCGTCCGCCCGCGCCGCGGTGCGTCGTGCCACCGGAGGGGACGGGTACGGACCCGCCCCGCTGCCGGCCGTTACACCGGCACGGTGGCCGTGGTCGTCGTCCAGATCTGGTCCGAGGCACCGTTGCAGGTCCACTGGATCAACTGCCTGCCGGGGGAAGCGCTCGAACCGACACCGAGGCACTTGCCGGAGTACACGTTCCGGAGGTACCCGCCGGAGAACCACCACTTCTCGTCGACGGCCCCGTTGCAGGTGTACTGGATGGCGCCGGCACCCTGAGCCAGGCTGGACCCCACCCCGATGCACTTGCCCGAGTAGCTGTTCTTCACGAAGTACGCCCGAGCCCCGTTGCTGTCCGTGGTCTTCACGAAGGTCCAGCGTTCATCGACCGCCGAGTTGCACCCCCACTGGATCACCGGGGCCCCGTTCCCGGTCTTGCTGCCCACTCCGATGCAGAGCCCGCTGTAGTAGTTGTGCACGTAGTAGCTCTCCGCCGCATGGGCGGTCCCCGTGCCGACGGCGAACAGAGCGACGGTCGCGGCCGCGGTGCCCACGGCTTTCAGGGACCTCCTTCCCCGCCCTCGACCCGTCGTCGCACCGGGGAATCCGTTCGGAGTCCGGAACATCGATGGACCACTCCCTTCTCCTCATGGGCGGGCGGCTCGACACGGGCGGCCCGTCCCGAGCTTCCGTGTCCCCCACACGCTAGGGCTCGTGCCGGGTGGCGCCTTGACGAGCCGTGCGGGCGTTCTTGACGATGCGTGCCGAGGTGCTCGGTCAGCGCCGGATTCCGCGCAGTCCACGGGGCGGAACGGGAGTCGATCCGCGTCAGCAGGACCCGTTCCCTGGTCTCCACCGGCAGCCCGTCCCAGGCGTCGAGGCGCGACGAGGGCGTCGAGGAACCGGCGGAGCACCGCACCGAGGCCGTGCCGAGTGCGGAGCGCGGCCGGTCCGCCTCGTGGTACCCGTCCACCCGACCGCCCCGAGCCCCGTCCACGCACGTGCCGGCGCGGCGGACGTGCTTGCTCCGAACGGCGGCGGCACGCCTGGCTGACCGTACGGGACCGGGGTACATACGGAGTAGCAGCGCCACGGGCCCCGGACGTGTCCGCACCCGTGCCCCACCGATCCGCGGCGAGGTGTCCCTCATGACCGCATCACCCCTCCAGCAGGCCGTCACCGCCCGTGAGGCACGCCAGGTCGCCGAGGCCGCGCGCGAGCAGGACTGGCGGGGGCCCAGCTTCGCCAAGGAACTGTTCCTCGGCCGCTTCCGGCTGGACCTGATCCACCCGCACCCGGTGCCCGGCGACGACGCCGTCCGACGCGGCGAGCAGTTCCTCGCCAAGCTCCACGACTTCTGCGCGGACGAGGTCGACTCCGCCCGCATCGAACGCGAGGCCCGCATCCCGGACGAGACGGTGCGCCGCCTGCGGGAACTGGGCGCCTTCGGCATGAAGATCGACACCCGGTACGGGGGCCTCGGCCTCACTCAGGTGTACTACAACAAGGCCCTCGCCCTCGTCGGCTCCGCGAACCCCGCGATCGGCGCGCTGCTCTCCGCCCACCAGTCGATCGGCGTGCCGCAGCCCCTGAAGCTGTTCGGCACCCAGGAGCAGCGCGACCGCTACCTGCCGCGCTGCGCCCGCGGGGACATCTCCGCGTTCCTGCTCACCGAACCGGACGTCGGCTCGGACCCGGCCCGGCTCGCCACCGCCGCCGTCCCGGACGGGGACGACTACGTCCTCGACGGGGTGAAGCTGTGGACCACCAACGGGGTGGTCGCCGACCTGCTCGTGGTGATGGCCCGGGTCCCGGCGGGCGAGGGCCACCCGGGCGGCATCACCGCGTTCGTGGTCGAGGCGGACTCCGAGGGCATCACCGTGGAGCACCGCAACGCCTTCATGGGGCTGCGCGGCATCGAGAACGGCGTCACCCGCTTCCACCGGGTGCGGGTGCCCGCCGCGAACCGGATCGGCCCCGAGGGCGCCGGCCTCAAGATCGCCCTGACCACGCTCAACACCGGCCGGCTCTCGCTGCCCGCGATGTGCGTCGGCGCCGGCAAGTGGTGCCTGAAGATCGCCCGCGAGTGGTCGGGCGCCCGGGAACAGTGGGGCCGGCCCATCGGTCGGCACGAGGCCGTCGGCGGGAAGGTCGCCTTCATCGCGGCGACCACCTTCGCCCTGGAGGCCGTCCTCGACCTCTCCTCGCAGCTGGCGGACGACCACCGCAACGACATCCGGATCGAGGCGGCCCTCGCCAAGCTGTACGGGTCCGAGATGGCGTGGCGGATGGCCGACGACCTCGTCCAGATCCGCGGCGGACGGGGCTTCGAGACGGCCGAGTCGCTGGCCGCCCGGGGCGAGCGGGCGGTCCCCGCCGAACAACTGCTGCGCGACCTGCGGATCAACCGGATCTTCGAGGGCTCCACCGAGATCATGCACCTGTTGATCGCCCGCGAGGCCGTCGACGCCCACCTCTCCGTCGCCGGCGACCTGATCGACCCGGACACCTCGCTCCAGGACAAGGCGCGGGCCGGGGTGCGGGCCGGCGGCTTCTACGCCCGTTGGCTGCCGAAACTGGTCACCGGCCCCGGACAGCTCCCCACCTCGTACGCCGCCTTCCACCCCACCGGGCACGCGGACCTCGCCACTCACCTCCGGTACGTCGAACGGACCTCGCGCCGGCTCGCCCGGTCCGTGTTCTACGGGATGTCCCGCTGGCAGGGCCGGTTGGAGACCAAACAGGGCTTCCTGGGCCGGATCGTGGACATCGGCGCGGAACTGTTCGCGATGAGCGCGGCGTGCGTCCGGGCCGAGCACCTGCGGCAGCGCGGCGACCACGGTCGGGAGGCGTACCAGCTCGCCGACGCGTTCTGCCGGCAGGCCCGGGTCCGCGCCGACGCACTGTTCGGCCGGCTGTGGACCAACGCCGACGCGTCCGACCGCACCCTGGTCGCGGCGGTGCTCGACGGCTCCCACACCTGGCTCGAACACGGGATCGTGGACCCCAGCGGCGACGGCCCCTGGATCGCCGATGCCACCCCCGGCCCCACCGCCGGACCCGACCAGCACCGCCCCGTGCCCTGACCGTGCCGGCAGGCCCGCACCCGCCCGCGCACCCGGCTCCGGCGGGGTTCCCGCACCCCGCGGCGCGCCCGCGTCCGGTGTCCGCGGGAGCCCGGGGGAGCCGATCGGCCCCGGGGTCGCTGCCGGTCGGCGCGGCGACCCGTAAGAATGGGGGGATGACCGACAGCCCCGCCCCCCTCGCAGACCCGCACGTCGTCTTCGACCCCCGTCCGGCCGGAGACCGCAGGGACATCGTGATCCTCGGCTCCACGGGGTCGATCGGCACCCAGGCCATCGACCTCGTCCGGCGCAACCCCGACCGATTCCGGGTCACCGCCCTGTCCGCCGCGGGCGGCAACGTCGACCTCCTCGCCGAGCAGGCGCACGCGCTCGACGTGCAGACCGTGGCGGTCGCCCGCGAGGGCGCCGTTCCCGCGCTGCGTGCGGCGCTGACCGCGCGGTACGGCACCGGGCGGGCCCTGCCGACGCTCCTCGCCGGACCGTCGGCCGCCGCGGAGCTGGCCGCCTCCGACTGCCACACGGTGCTCAACGGCATCACCGGCTCCATCGGGCTCGCCCCGACCCTGGCGGCCCTGGAGGCGGGGCGCAGCCTGGCGCTCGCCAACAAGGAGTCGCTGATCGTGGGCGGCCCGCTGGTCAAGGCGGTGGCGAAACCGGGGCAGATCATCCCGGTGGACTCCGAACACGCGGCCCTGTTCCAGGCGCTCGCCGCGGGCACCCGCGCCGACGTCCGCAAACTGGTCGTCACCGCGTCCGGCGGACCCTTCCGGGGCCGGACCAAGGCGGAGCTCGCCGACGTCACCCCCGCGGACGCCCTCGCGCACCCCACCTGGGCCATGGGCCCGGTGATCAGCATCAACTCCGCGACCCTCGTCAACAAGGGCCTGGAGGTGATCGAGGCCCATCTGCTGTACGACATCCCCTTCGACCGCATCGAGGTCGTCGTCCACCCGCAGTCCTTCGTGCACTCGATGGTCGAGTTCACCGACGGCTCCACGCTGGCCCAGGCCACCCCGCCCGACATGGGTGGACCCATCGCCATCGGCCTGGGGTGGCCGGCCCGGGTGCCGGACGCCGCCCCCGCCTTCGACTGGAGCCTCGCGTCCACGTGGGAGTTCTTCCCCCTGGACACCGACGCCTTCCCGTCCGTCGGCCTCGCCCGGCACGTGGGGGCGCTCGCGGGAACGGCTCCGGCAGTGTTCAATGCCGCCAACGAGGAGTGCGTTGACGCGTTCCTGAACGGCGCCCTGCCGTTCAACGGCATCATGGAGACCGTCACCGAGGTCGTCACGGAACACGGCACCCCGCGCGCGGGAACTTCCCTGACCGTGCAGGACGTCCTCGAAGCGGAGACCTGGGCACGTGCCCGGGCCCGTGAACTGACGGCACAGGCGACCAGGACAGCGAAGAAGACCGCGGAGGCGCGTGCATGACACTCCTGATGACCATCCTCGGGATAGTGGTCTTCGCCATCGGCCTGATGTTCTCGATCGCGTGGCACGAACTCGGCCACCTGTCGACCGCCAAGCTCTTCGGCATCCGCGTCCCGCAGTACATGGTCGGCTTCGGGCCGACCCTGTGGTCGCGCAAGAAGGGCGAGACGGAGTACGGCATCAAGGCGATCCCGCTCGGCGGCTACATCCGCATGATCGGGATGTTCCCGCCCGGCGCCGACGGCCGGGTGGAGGCCCGCTCCACCTCCCCGTGGCGCGGCATGATCGAGGACGCCCGCACCGCGGCCTACGAGGAACTGGAACCGGGCGACGAGAAGCGGCTCTTCTACACCCGCAAGCCCTGGAAACGCATCATCGTCATGTTCGCCGGGCCGTTCATGAACCTGGTCCTGGCCGTGGCGATCTTCCTCGGCGTGCTGATGACCTTCGGCATCGAGCAGCAGACCACCTCGGTCGGGGCGGTCTCCGACTGCGTGATCCAGCAGAGCGAGAACCGGACCAAGTGCGAGACGGGCGACCAGGCGGCCCCCGCCAAGCAGGCCGGGCTCCGGGCCGGGGACAAGATCGTGGCCTTCAACGGCGAGTCCGTCGGCGACTGGTCCGCCCTCCAGTCCCGCATCCGCGACACCGTCGGACCGGCCACCCTCACCGTCGAGCGGGACGGCCAGCGCGAGGAACTCCAGGCCACCCTGATCAAGAACCAGGTGGGCAAGACCGACGGCAAGGGCGGCTACGTCGAGGGGGAGTACGTCACCGCGGGCTTCCTCGGCTTCACCCCGGCCACCGGGATCGTCGAACAGTCCTTCGGCCAGTCCGTGGACCGGATGGGCGACATGATGGTCAGCGGCGTCGAGTCGCTGATAGCGCTGCCCTCCAAGGTGCCCGCCCTGTGGGACGCGGCCTTCGGCGACGGCCCGCGCGAGGCCGACTCGCCCATGGGCGTCGTCGGGGCGGCCCGGGTCGGCGGCGAGGTGCTGAACCTCGACATCCCGCCGGAGAACCAGGTCGCGATGATGCTGTTCCTGGTCGCGGGCTTCAACCTGTCGCTGTTCCTGTTCAACATGCTGCCCCTGCTCCCGCTCGACGGCGGGCACATCGCGGGCGCCGCATGGGAGTCCGTACGGCGGGCGACCGCACGGGTGTTCAAGCGGCCCGACCCGGGACCCTTCGACGTGGCGAAGCTCATGCCCGTCGCCTACGTCGTCGCCGGGGTGTTCGTCTGCTTCACGATCCTCGTCCTCATCGCCGACCTCGTGAACCCGGTCCGCATCTCCTGACGGCCCCGGCACGGAACCGTTCACGGCGGCCGGACAGCACGTCTGTCCGGCCGCCCACCCGTGAGGTGCACCGGGCGGCGCGATGTGCTCGGGGCGGTACCGGTGCCGTAATCTGAGCCATCGGAGCCCGCTGATGACGGGACCTCGATCCACACCTTGGGGTTGCACAGCAGATGACTGCGATTTCGCTCGGCATGCCGTCCGTTCCGACCAAGCTCGCCGAACGCCGCAAGAGCCGGCAGATCCAGGTCGGGTCCGTCGCGGTGGGCGGCGACGCGCCGGTCTCGGTCCAGTCGATGACGACCACGCGCACGTCCGACATCGGGGCGACGCTCCAGCAGATCGCCGAGCTGACGGCCTCCGGCTGCCAGATCGTCCGGGTGGCCTGCCCCACCCAGGACGACGCCGACGCGCTCTCGATCATCGCCCGGAAGTCTCAGATTCCGGTGATCGCGGACATCCACTTCCAGCCGAAGTACGTCTTCGCGGCGATCGACGCGGGCTGCGCCGCGGTCCGGGTGAACCCCGGCAACATCAAGCAGTTCGACGACAAGGTGCGCGAGATCGCGAAGGCCGCGGGCGAGACGGGCACCCCCATCCGCATCGGCGTGAACGCGGGCTCGCTGGACCGCCGACTGCTCCAGAAGTACGGCAAGGCCACCCCCGAGGCCCTCGTCGAGTCGGCGCTGTGGGAGGCCTCGCTGTTCGAGGAGCACGGGTTCCGCGACATCAAGATCTCCGTCAAGCACAACGACCCGGTGATCATGGTCAACGCGTACCGCCAGCTCGCCGCCCAGTCCGACTACCCGCTGCACCTGGGCGTCACCGAGGCCGGTCCGGCCTTCCAGGGCACCATCAAGTCGGCCGTCGCGTTCGGCGCCCTGCTCGCCGAGGGCATCGGCGACACCATCCGGGTCTCCCTGTCGGCCCCGCCGGCCGAGGAGATCAAGGTCGGCATCCAGATCCTGGAGTCGCTCAACCTGCGCCAGCGCCGCCTGGAGATCGTGTCCTGCCCCTCCTGCGGTCGCGCCCAGGTGGACGTCTACAAGCTCGCCGAGGAGGTCACCGCCGGCCTGGAGGGCATGGAGGTGCCGCTGAGGGTCGCCGTGATGGGCTGCGTGGTGAACGGCCCCGGCGAGGCCCGCGAAGCGGACCTCGGCGTCGCCTCCGGCAACGGCAAGGGCCAGATCTTCGTGAAGGGCGAGGTCATCAAGACCGTCCCCGAGTCCAAGATCGTGGAGACCCTGATCGACGAGGCCATGAAGATCGCCGAGCAGATGGAGAAGGACGGCGTCGCCTCCGGCGAACCCACCGTCTCCGTCGCCGGCTGACCCGTACCGCCCCGGGCCCGCCCCCCAACCGGGCCGCGGGCCCGTGACGACACCCGCCGCGGGCCCCGGCGACCCGCCCGGGACGGGCCCCACGGTCCGGCCCCCGCACGGGCAGCGCACGGCTCCTCACCGGCAGGTACAGTGCCAGGACCAGCAGCCCACCCGGTGAGGCCCCCGCACCCGTGTTGACCCAGACCACCACCAGGGTCCTCGAACCGAGCGACCTAGAAGCCGCCCTCACGGTCCTCGACCGCGACCCGGTGGCCAACGCCTTCGTGACCTCACGGGTCCAGGTCGCCGGCCTGGACCCCTGGCGCCTGGGCGGCGAGATGTGGGGCTGGTACGAGGACGGCACCCTGGCGTCCCTCTGCTACGCGGGCGCCAACCTGGTCCCCCTCTGCGCCACCCCGCGGGCCGTCCGCGGCTTCGCCGACCGCGCCCGCCGCGCCGGCCGCCGCTGCTCCTCCATCGTCGGCCCCGCCGAGACCACCGCCGAACTGTGGCGACTCCTCGAACCCTCCTGGGGCCCCGCCCGCGAAGTCCGGCCGAACCAACCCCTGATGGTCACCGACCGGCTCTCCGACACCGTCACCCCCGACCCGTACGTCCGCCGCGTCCGCAAGGACGAACTGGAAACGATCATGCCCGCGTGCGTGGCCATGTTCACCGAGGAGGTCGGGGTCTCCCCGCTCGCCGGGGACGGCGGACTGCTCTACCAGGCGAGGGTCGCCGAGCTGGTCGGCGCGGGACGGTCCTTCGCCCGGGTGGACCGGGACGGCAAGGTCGTCTTCAAGGCGGAGATCGGCGCCGCCACCCCGCGGGCCTGCCAGATCCAGGGCGTCTGGGTCGCCCCCGAGTACCGCGGACAGGGCTTCGCGGCCCCCGGCATGGCCGCCGTGCTCCGCTACGCCCTCGCCGACGTCGCCCCCGTGGTGAGCCTCTACGTGAACGACTACAACACCGCGGCCCGCGCCGCGTACCGCAGGGTCGGTTTCCGTGAGACCGGCGCGTTCATGAGCGTCCTGTTCTGACCTCCCCGCGCCGAGCGCCGCTCCCCGGCCCGCTCCCCGTACCGGCTGGTCGGCCCCGGGGTACGCTCCCCGCATGTTGCGGATTCCCGGGTTCGGCTCGCGCACGCCCGACGACTTCACGATCGGGCCCCTGGACCTCGCGGCCCGGGTCGACGAGGCCCTGGCCGTGCAGGCCGACGCGTTCGGACTGGGCCGGGACGAGGTCAACGTGCGCCGCCAGATCGTCCTGCGACACATGAACCAGCCCGGCGCCCGCGCGTTCGGCGCCACCCTCGGCGACGACCGGCTCGTCGGATTCGTGTACGGCATGCCCAACGACCGCACCCACTGGTGGTCGACCGTCGTCCAGCCCTACCTCAGGCTCCAGGGCAACGACGGCTGGCTCGACGACGCCTTCGTCATCACCGAACTCCATGTGCGCACCCGGCACCAGAACCGGGGCATCGGCCGGTCCCTGATCACCACGATCACGGACGACGCGCCGCACCCCCGCTCGATCCTGTCGGCGATCGACACCGAGAGCCCGGCCCGGGCGCTGTACCGCGCCCTCGGCTACCGCGACCTCGCCCGACAGGTCCACTTCCCCAGCGCCCCCCGGCCTTACGTGATCATGGGCGCGCCGCTGCCGCTGCTGCGCGGGGGGCCCGCCCGACCCGCCCGCCGAGCCCCCTGATCCCGCTGACGGCGCGCAACCGATTTCCGCCCGCCCGGCGGGCCCGGCTAACCTCCTGCCCATCACCCTTTCCACGCAGGAGTTCACCATGGCCCAGGTCCAGCGCATGTCCCGATTGATGGTCAAGACACTGCGCGACGACCCGGCGGACGCCGAGACGCTCAGCCACAAGCTGCTGGTCCGCGCCGGATACGTGCGCCGCAACGCGGCGGGCATCTGGACCTGGCTCCCGCTCGGCAAGAAGGTCCTCGACAACATCTCGCGCGTGGTCCGCGAGGAGATGGACGCCATCGGCGCCCAGGAGGTCCTGCTGCCCGCCCTGCTGCCCAAGGAGCCCTACGAGGCTTCGGCGCGCTGGGAGGAGTACGGCGACCTGCTGTTCCGGCTCAAGGACCGCAAGGGCGGCGAGTACCTGCTCGGCCCCACCCACGAAGAGATCTTCACCCTCGTCGTCAAGGACCAGGTGGCGTCCTACAAGGACCTTCCGGTCATGCTGTACCAGATCCAGACGAAGTACCGCGACGAGGCCCGCCCCCGGTCCGGCGTGCTGCGCGGGCGCGAGTTCCAAATGAAGGACTCGTACTCCTTCGACACCACCGACGAGGGGCTCGCCGAGTCCTACCGGCTGCACCGCGGGGCCTACCAGAAGATCTTCCAGCGCCTCGGCCTCGACTACCGGATCGTGTCGGCCGTCTCCGGTGCGATGGGCGGCTCCGCCTCCGAGGAGTTCCTGGCCCCCGCAGCCGCCGGCGAGGACACCTTCGTGGACTGTCCCGCCTGTGACTACGCGGCCAACACCGAGGCCGTCACCTTCGCGCTGACCCCCGTCGACGGCGCCGAGCACGGGCCCGTCGAGGAGCTGGACACCCCCGACACCCCGACCATCGAGACCCTCGCCGAGCACCTGGGCGTTCCCGCCTCGGCCACCCTGAAGAACCTCCTGGTGAAGGTCGACGGCGAGATCGTCGCCGTCGGCGTGCCCGGCGACCGCGAGGTGGACCTCGGCAAGCTCGGCGAGCACCTCGCCCCCGCCGTGGTGGAACTGGTCACCGCCGAGGACTTCGAGGGCCGCCCCGACCTGGTCCGCGGCTACGTCGGCCCGCAGGGACTGGAGAAGGTCCGCTACCTCGCGGACCCGCGGATCGCCCCCGGCACCGCCTGGATCACCGGCGCCAACAAGCCCGACACCCACGCCCGCAACGTCGTCTGCGGCCGTGACTTCACCGTGGACGACTACCTCGACGTCGTCGTGGTCGAGGAGGGCGACCCCTGCCCGAAGTGCGGCACCGGCCTCAAGCTGGGGCGCGCGATCGAGATCGGCCACATCTTCCAGCTCGGCCGCAAGTACGCCGACACCTTCCAGCTCGACGTGCTCGGCCAGCAGGGCAAGCCCGTCCGGGTGACCATGGGCTCCTACGGCATCGGCGTCTCCCGCGCGGTGGCCGCGCTGGCCGAGCAGTCCGCCGACGAGCAGGGACTCTGCTGGCCGCGGGAGATCGCCCCCGCCGACGTGCACGTCGTCGCCGCGGGCAAGGCCGCGCAGACGGAGCTGGCGCTCGACGTCTCCGAGCAGCTGGCCGCTGCGGGCCTGCGGGTGCTCGTGGACGAGCGTGCGGGGGTGTCGCCCGGGGTCAAGTTCACCGACGCGGAGCTGATCGGGGTGCCGACCATCGTCGTCGCGGGGCGGCGGACCGCGGAGGGCGTCGTCGAGGTGAAGGACCGGCGCACCGGTGAGCGCGAGGAACTGACCGTCGCGGAAGCGGTGGCCCGCTTGACCGCGTAGCGGTTCGTGGTTCAGCGCGGGTGCGTCGTGCTCCCCCGCGCAGTTCCCCGCGCCCCTATCGGGGCGCTCTGTCGGGCGGGCCGGTTCGGGCCCCGTCAGGGGCGCGGGGAACTGCGCGGGTGACCGCAGCAGACCCGCACCCCGACAGCGCACCGCCGCAGGCACCCCCCGAGGGGCGCGGGGAACTGCGCGGGCAACCACAGCGCACCCGAAGCTACAACCACGTGGCGTACTCCAGAAGAAGCTCCGCGTCCCCGGGGCGCCCCAAGCCCCGGGACCGCACCGCGGACTCGACCGCACGAAACAGCGCCCACCCCCGCACCCGCTCGGGGTCCACCTCCAGCGACTCCGCCAGCCGGCGAACCCGCCGCCGAGCCACCCCCGCCCCGGACGACGTCGCGACCAGGTCCTCCACCCGGTCCCGCACCAGCCGCGCGAGGTCGTACGCGGGGTCGCCCACCAGCGGCTCGGGCCCCACCGCCAACCACGGCGTCCGCTCCCCGGCCAGCACCTTGCTCTGCCGGAACGTCCCGTGCAGCAGCCGCTCGTCCGCGGGCACCGCCACCAGCGCGTCGCGCGCGTCGAGCGCCGCCGTCACCACCTCGGCGACCTCCGGATCGGCGGCCGACTTCAGCACCGCGGCCTGCCGACCGGTCACCTCGGCGACCGTGCCGAACCCGTGGTCCACCGGCGGCTCGACCCACAGCCGCCGCAGCACGCCCGCGGCCTCCAACATCGCCTTGGCCTCCGGCAGCGACCGCACGGACACGTCCGGCTGCAACCGTTCCAGCAGCATCCCGCCCACGACGGGAGCACCGGGCAGCACCCGGACGGCCCCCAGGCCGCCCCAGTGCTCCAGCGCCGCCCGCTCCTGCTCCGGGTGCGCACCGGGCGGGGCCAGCTTCAGCGCGGCGGACGTCCCGTCCGACCGGCCCACCAGCACCACCAGACCACTGCGCCCCCCGGGCACCGGCACCCGTTCCACCGTGAGCCCGGCACCGGCCACCGCCCGGTCCAGGAGCCGGGGCAGGGCGTCGAGCCACGCCCCGTCGGGCCCCGTGTCGCGGGTGGTGTCCGCGCGTGCCTCGGCCAGCGCCCGGACCAGGCGTTCCGGCGCTTCGAAAACCATGAGTGGGGGGTGTCCTTCCTGAGCGTGTCGCGGGCCGCGCCCGAGCTAGCGGGATGCCCGCGGGGCCGGCGAACCACCCGGGCCCGCGGACCGCTCGGCGAGCCCAGGGAAGGCTACGCTGCCGCCCCGCCAGCGGGCCGCGCGGACCGCCGCCTCCCGCAGCGCGTCCACCGCCGACCGCCGCCGCGCCCCCTGCGAGGCCCGGACCAGGTCGGCGTACACCCCGGCGAGCCGGTCCTCCAGCTGGGCGGCCAGCCGGACCGCGCTGCCGGTGTCCGCGACCGGGAACGGCAGCGCGTACCCGGGCGCCGCCGGCACCGGGTCCCCGCCGAGGTCCCGCACCGCGCGCTGCCAGGCGTCACGGCGGGCCCGGTGCGCGTCGTGCGCGGCGCGGGCCTCGCCCCGCCGGTCCTCGTGCACCTTGCCGCCGACCACCCCGTAGCCGTACACGGCCGCGTGTTCGGCGTCCAGGGCCGCCCGCAGCGCCGTCAGTTCGGCGGCCTTCGCCCGCTCCCGGGCACGGCGCTCGTCGGTCACTTGTCGCCCTCCGTCAACAGGTACGCGTGCGCGGCGCCGGCCGCCGCCACCGAGGCGAGCAGCCGCGCCAGCTCGCCGGGGACCTCCAGGGCCCGCGCGGTCCGGGCGCCGGACAGCTTCCGCTCCTGCCCGGCGAGCCAGCCGAGCGCCTCGCGGGGCGCGTCCGGCACGGGCTCCGGGGCGGCACCGGTGGCGGGGGAGACCGAGCCGGCCGCGCCGGCGGACGCCTCGGGGGAGGCCGACCGACCGGTCCGGTCGAACGCCTTCTCGTGGCTCGCGACCTCGGCCCGCAGCGGCGCCAGCCGCTTGGCGAGCGAGGGGTGCGCGGCGAGCACCCGGTCGTAGCGTTCGCCCAACTCCCGGCTCTCGTCGGCCGTGCGGACCCGGGCACGTTCGGCGGCGGACGCCTGCTTCCTCGTCGTCCCCGACGGGTCGTCGGCGTCCGAGGTGCAGCCGGTGGTGACCGTGGCGGCCAGGCTGACGCCCGCGACACCCGCGAGCAGAGTCCTTCGGCGCGGCCCGGACCGGGCACGCGGCGGCAGGGGGAACGGCATGGCGGACGTCCTCGGGAACTCGCGGTGGCAGGACGGGAGACACGGGCTGTACGCCCGTGATCACCGTACCCGCACGGCCACCGGCCGCGGACGGCAACACCCTCCGGGAGCGGATACCCTTTGACCGGACACAGGACCTTCCCACAACAGCACACGCGGCCGAGGAGTCACCCGGATGAGCACCACCCAGAGCGAGAGGCTGCGCGAGCTGCTGGAACCGCTCGTGACCGCCCAGGAACTCGATCTCGAAGAGGTCAGCGTGTCTCCGGCGGGCAAGCGGCGCGTGCTGCGCGTGGTGGTGGACTCCGACGAGGGCGTGCTCCTCGACACCTGCGCGGAGCTGAGCCGGACGATCTCGGACGAACTCGACGCCACCGACGTGATGGGCTCCGGCGAGTACGTCCTGGAGGTCACCTCCCCCGGCGCCGACCGACCGCTCACCCTGCACCGCCACTACGTGCGGGCCACCGGCCGTCTGGTCCGCTTCCAGCTGGTCGCCGGCGGCGAGTTGACCGCCCGGATCAACCAGGTGGACGAGGACGGTCTCGACCTCGAAGTCCCCGGCGTCAAGGGCCGCAAGCCCACCGCCCGCAGGCTCGCGTTCGACGAGATCGCCAAGGCGCGGGTGGAGATCGAGTTCAACCGCAAGCAGACCACCGGCCCGGCCGGTGACGACACCGACCTGACCGACGACACGGAAGAAGAGGAGGCGTAGTCGTGGACATCGACATGAGTGCCCTGCGGGGCTTGGTGCGGGAGAAGGAGATCTCCTTCTCCTTGCTGGTCGAGGCGATCGAATCGGCCCTCCTCATCGCCTACCACCGCACCGAGGGAAGCCGGCGTCACGCGCGGGTGGAACTCAACCGCGAGACCGGTCACGTGACCGTCTGGGCGAAGGAGGACCCCGAGGACCTGGAGGAGGGGCAGGAGGCGCGCGAGTTCGACGACACCCCGTCGGACTTCGGCCGGATCGCCGCGACCACCGCCAAGCAGGTGATCCTCCAGCGACTGCGGGACGCCGAGGACGACGTGACGCTCGGCGAGTACGCGGGCCGCGAGGGAGACATCGTCACCGGTGTCGTCCAGCAGGGCCGCGACCCGCGCAACGTGCTCGTGGACATCGGCAAGCTGGAAGCCATCCTCCCAGTGCAGGAGCAGGTGCCCGGCGAGGAGTACCCGCACGGCATGCGGCTGCGGACGTACGTCGTCCGGGTGGCCAAGGGCGTGCGCGGTCCCTCCGTCACCCTCTCGCGCACCCACCCCAGCCTGGTGAAGAAGCTCTTCGCGCTGGAGGTGCCGGAGATCGCCGACGGGTCCGTCGAGATCGCGGCGATCGCGCGCGAGGCCGGACACCGTTCGAAGATCGCGGTCCGTTCGACGCGTTCCGGACTGAACGCCAAGGGCGCCTGCATCGGCCCGATGGGCGGCCGGGTCCGCAACGTCATGGCGGAACTCAACGGCGAGAAGATCGACATCGTCGACTGGTCCGACGACCCCGCCGACATGGTCGCCAACGCGCTGTCCCCCGCTCGGGTGACCAAGGTGGAGGTCGTGGACCTCGCGGCGCGCTCCGCCCGGGTGATCGTGCCCGACTACCAGCTGTCACTGGCGATCGGCAAGGAGGGCCAGAACGCCCGCCTCGCCGCCCGCCTCACCGGCTGGCGCATCGACATCCGCCCGGACACCGAGCAGGAGCCGGACCAGTCGGACCGGTCAGACCGGTCGGACCGGTCTGAGTACCGGCGCCCCTGAGGCAAGGGGCGGTTCCGCGGGCCCACCGCCCGCCCGCGGAGCCCCGCCGCACGTGTCGGCGGGAGAACCATCAGGTGAGTGGCCCGCCCCCGCAGGAATGGGGTCCGTACGGGGAGGTAGACTAGAACGTGTCTGGCCGGACGCAAGCCCGCGCACGCCCTGAACGCACCTGTGTGGGGTGTCGGGAGCGAGCGGCCAAGAACGAACTGCTGCGTATCGTGCAGAAGGGGGACGCCTGCGTCCCCGACCTTCGCGGTACGCTGCCCGGCCGGGGTGCGTACGTGCATCCCGTCCCGGTCTGTCTCGATCTGGCGGTGCGCCGTCGCGCTCTCGTCCGAGCCCTGAGGGCCCGGACACAGCTCGACACCCAGGCGCTGACCCAGATGGTCACGGGTGACACCACGTAATACGTAACAGGCGCCGTGCGAAGCCCCGTGCGGCCCAGTACCTCGCGAGTTGGAAGTAGGTCGAGATTGCGATGAGCACTCGATGAGTACGCGATGAGTACGCCCATGAAGTAGCGACGGTCCGGCGTAACCCGGACCTCAAAGGAGCGAAGTGGCTAAGGTCCGGGTATACGAGCTCGCCAAGGAGTTCGGTGTAGAGAGCAAGGTCGTCATGGCCAAGCTCCAAGAACTCGGTGAATTCGTACGTTCGGCGTCCTCGACGATCGAGGCGCCTGTCGTACGTAAACTGACTGACGCATTCCAGGGTGGTGGCTCCGGCAGGTCCGGTGCGAAGCCCTCGGCCCCCAGGAAGGCAACGCCGCGGCCCCCGATGCCGGCGGCGCCTTCGTCGACTCCGGCCCCGACGGGTCAGGCGACCCCCGGTGCCGCGCCGGCCGCACGTCCGGGTCCGCCGCGCCCGGCGGCCCCGAAGCCGCCCGCCGCGGAGCGTCCCGCCCCGCCGGCCCCCGGCCCGCGGCCCGCCCCGGCCCAGAAGCCGGCCCCGCGCCCCGCGCCGGCCACTCCGGCCGCGCCCGCGCCGGGAGTCCCCGAGTTCACGGCGCCCCCGGCGGCGCCCGCACGTCCCGCCGACGCTCCCCGCCAGGGCAACCGCCCCGGTGACGGTCCGCGTCCCGGCGGTCGCCCCGGCGGCCCCGCCGGTCAGGGCGGACAGGGTGGCCAGGGCGGACAGCCGCGCGGCGGCGACCGTTCCGGTGCCCCGCGTCCCGGCGGCCAGGGCGCACGCCCCGGCGGCCAGGCCCCGCGTCCCGGTGCCCGCCCCGCGGGCCCGCGTCCGGGCAACAACCCGTTCACGTCCGGTGGTTCCACCGGCATGGCGCGTCCGCAGACGCCCCGTCCCGGTGGCGCCCCGCGTCCCGGCGGCGGTGCTCCCGGCGGCGCTCCGCGTCCCCAGGGCGCCGGTCAGGGCGGTCCCCGTCCGCAGGCCGGTCCCGGCGGTGCGCGTCCCACTCCGGGCGGCATGCCCCGTCCGCAGGCCCCGCGTCCCGGCGGCGGCCCCGGCGGTAACCGTCCGAACCCCGGCATGATGCCGCAGCGTCCGGCTGCCGGTCCCCGCCCCGGCGGTGGCCCGGGTGGCGGTCGCGGTCCCGGTGCCGGTGCCCGTCCGGGTGGCGGCGGCGGTCGTCCCGGTGGCGGCGGCGGCTTCGCCGGTCGTCCCGGCGGTGGCGGCGGCGGTGCCCGTCCCGGTGGTGGCGGCGGTTTCGCCGGTCGCCCCGGTGGCGGCGGCGGTGGCGGCGGCTTCGGTGGCGGCGGCGGCCGTCCCGGCTTCGGCGGTCGTCCCGGCGGTCCCGGTGGCCGTGGTGGCACGCAGGGCGCCTTCGGTCGTCCCGGCGGTCCGGCCCGACGAGGTCGCAAGTCGAAGCGGCAGCGGCGCCAGGAGTACGAGGCCATGCAGGCCCCGTCGGTCGGCGGCGTGATGCTGCCCCGCGGCAACGGCGAGACCATTCGCCTGTCGCGCGGTGCGTCCCTCACCGACTTCGCGGAGAAGATCAACGCCAACCCGGCGTCGCTCGTCGCGGTCATGATGAACCTCGGTGAAATGGTCACCGCGACCCAGTCGGTCTCCGACGACACCTTGGTCATGCTGGCCGAGGAGATGAACTACGTCGTCCAGGTCGTCAGCCCCGAGGAGGAGGACCGCGAGCTCCTGGAGTCCTTCGACCTGGAGTTCGGCGAGGACGAGGGCGGCGAGGAGAACCTCGTCTCGCGTCCGCCGGTCGTCACCGTCATGGGTCACGTCGACCACGGAAAGACCCGACTGCTCGACGCCATCCGCAAGACGAACGTCATCGCGGGCGAGGCCGGCGGCATCACCCAGCACATCGGTGCCTACCAGGTCGCGACCGAGGTCAACGGCGACGACCGTCGCATCACCTTCATCGACACCCCGGGTCACGAGGCGTTCACCGCCATGCGTGCCCGCGGTGCCAAGTCGACCGACATCGCGATCCTCGTGGTGGCGGCCAACGACGGTGTGATGCCCCAGACGATCGAGGCGCTGAACCACGCCAAGGCGGCCGAGGTGCCGATCGTGGTCGCGGTCAACAAGATCGACGTCGAGGGCGCCGACCCGACCAAGGTGCGCGGTCAGCTCACCGAGTTCGGTCTGGTGGCCGAGGAGTACGGCGGCGACACCATGTTCGTCGACATCTCCGCCAAGCAGGGCCTGAACATCGACAGCCTGCTGGAGGCCGTCGTCCTCACCGCCGACGCCTCGCTCGACCTGCGGGCCAACCCGGAGCAGGACGCACAGGGCATCGCGATCGAGGCCCGTCTCGACCGGGGCCGCGGTGCCACCGCGACCGTCCTGGTCCAGCGCGGAACGCTGCGGGTCGGCGACACCATGGTCGTCGGTGACGCCTACGGTCGGGTCCGTGCCATGCACGACGACCAGGGCAACACCCTCGACGAGGCCGGTCCCTCCACCCCGGTGCAGGTCCTGGGTCTCACCAACGTCCCCGGCGCCGGCGACAACTTCATCGTCGTCGACGAGGACCGCACGGCCCGCCAGATCGCGGAGAAGCGTGCGGCGCGCGAGCGCAACGCGGCCTTCGCCAAGCGGGTGCGTCGCGTCTCCCTGGAGGACCTGGACAAGGTGCTCAAGGCCGGCGAGATCCAGCAGCTCAACCTCATCATCAAGGGCGACGCGTCCGGTTCGGTCGAGGCCCTGGAGTCCTCGCTGCTCCAGCTCGACGTCGGCGAAGAGGTCGACATCCGGGTGCTGCACCGCGGCGTCGGTGCGGTCACGGAGTCCGACATCGACCTGGCGATGGGCTCGGACGCCATCGTGATCGGCTTCAACGTGCGCGCCGCCGGGCGGGCACAGCAGATGGCCGAGCGCGAAGGCGTGGACGTCCGCTACTACTCGGTCATCTACCAGGCGATCGAAGAGATCGAAGCGGCCCTCAAGGGCATGCTCAAGCCGGAGTTCGAAGAGGTCGAGCTGGGCACGGCGGAGATCCGCGAGGTCTTCCGCTCGTCCAAGCTGGGCAACATCGCCGGTGTCCTCATCCGGTCCGGCGAGGTCAAGCGCAACACCAAGGCCCGCCTGCTCCGCGACGGCAAGGTCATCGCGGAGAGCCTCAACATCGAGGGCCTGCGCCGCTTCAAGGACGACGTCACCGAGATCCGCGAAGGGTTCGAGGGCGGTATCAACCTCGGCAACTTCAACGACATCAAGGTCGACGACGTCATCGCGACGTACGAGATGCGCGAGAAGCCGCGCGCCTAGTGCGCCCGGTGGTCGCCCGGCTTCCCGCCGGGCGGCCCGTGCGGTCCGGACCGGGGCCGGTCGGCGGGGAAAATCCCGTCGATCGGCCCCGGCCGTCGCGTGTACGGTTCAGGTGTCCCCGCCGTGCGATCGGCGGGGCCGCCGGGCCCGCCGCACGGGCGGCACGGCCCTTGAACCCGAACCGGCGGGACATCCGGACACACATGTACGTGGGGACCCTGTCCTTCGATCTGCTCCTCGGCGACGTCCACTCGCTCAAGGAGAAGCGTTCACTGGTACGGCCGATCGTCGCGGAACTCCGACGCAAGTACGCGGTGAGCGTTGCGGAGACCGGCAACCAGCACCTCCACCGCAGGGCCGAGATCGGTCTCGCGGCGGTGTCCGGGGACACCGGGCACCTGGCCGAGCTCCTCGACAGCTGCGAAAGGCTGGTTGCGGGACGGCCGGAAGTGGAACTCCTGTCCGTACGGCGCAGGCTCCACCGGGACGACGACTGACGCAGCCGCGTCCCCACGACACGGTCGGCCCCACGAGGACCGGCCGACCCAGTACGAGCAGCACACGCAAGGTTTTCAAGAAGGAGACGGACCAGTGGCCGACAACGCGCGGGCTAAGAGGCTGGCGGACCTCATCCGGGAGGTGGTGGCCCAGAAGCTCCAGCGTGGGATCAAGGACCCCCGGCTGGGCACCCATGTCACCATCACCGACACCCGGGTCACCGGTGACCTGCGGGAAGCGACCGTCTTCTACACCGTGTACGGGGACGACGAGGAGCGGGCCGCCGCCGCGGCCGGGCTGGAGAGCGCCAAGGGTGTGCTTCGCTCCGAGGTGGGCCGCGCCGCGGGCGTGAAGTTCACCCCGACCCTCACCTTCGTCGCCGACGCGCTCCCCGACACCGCCCGCACCATCGAGGGCCTCCTCGACCGGGCCCGGGCGTCCGACGCGAAGGTCCGCGAGACCTCCGCGGGCGCCACCTACGCGGGCGGGGCCGACCCCTACCGCAAGCCCGCCGACGAGGACGCGGCGCCCGACGACCCTGAGGCCCCCGCCGACGGGGACGACGAGCAGAACGGCGGCGTCTCCCGAGCATGACCAGCAAGCCCCCCGTGCCCGACGGCCTCGTGATCGTGGACAAGCCGTCGGGCTTCACTTCGCACGACGTGGTCGCCAAGATGCGCGGCATCGCCCGCACCCGGCGGGTCGGCCACGCCGGAACCCTCGACCCCATGGCCACCGGCGTCCTCGTCCTCGGCGTCGAGCGCGCGACCAAGCTCCTCGGGCACCTCGCGCTCACCGAGAAGGAGTACCTCGGGACCATCCGCCTCGGCCAGGACACCGTCACCGACGACGCCGAGGGCGACGTCCTGACCTCCACCCCGGCCTCCGAGGTGACCCGCGAGGCCATCGACGCCGAGGTCGCGGTGCTGACCGGGAACATCATGCAGGTCCCGTCCAAGGTCAGCGCCATCAAGATCGACGGCAAGCGCTCCTACAAGCGGGCGCGGGAGGGCGAGGACTTCGAGATCCCCGCCCGCCCCGTCACCGTGTCGTCCTTCGCCGTGTACGACGTCCGACCGGCCGTCGCCGAGGACGGCACGCCCGTGCTGGACCTCGTCGTCTCCGTCGTGTGCTCCTCCGGGACGTACATCCGGGCGCTCGCCCGGGACCTCGGGGCCGCGCTGGGCGTCGGCGGACACCTCACCGCGCTGCGCCGCACCCGGGTCGGCCCCTACAAGCTGGATTCCGCCCGGACCCTCGACGACCTCCAGCGCGAACTCACCGTCATGCCGGTCGCCGAGGCCGCCGCCGCCGCGTTCCCCCGCTGGGACGTCGACACCCGGCGCGCCCAGCTGCTGCTCAACGGAGTGCGGCTGGAGATGCCCGACGAGTACGCCGGAGCGGGCGCGGTCGGGGTGTACGACTCCGACGGCCGGTTCATCGTGCTGGTGGAGGAATCCCGGGGCAAGGCGAAGAGCCTAGCCGTCTTCGCCTGACGGCGGCGAAGCCCCCCGTCCGGACCGCCGGGGCGCGGACCGACCCGCCGGGGTCGTCCCGCCCGCGGCGGATGCCGATGCCGACTGCGCGTGAGGGGCATGGCACTCTTAGACCTGCGGATCCGACGCATGCGCGGATCCGGCCAGGACCGCGGTCGCCGGACCGCCACAGGTGAGACCAGGAATGCGACAAGGAGCGGCACAGTGCAGCGCTGGCGTGGCTTGGAGGACATCCCCGAGGACTGGGGGCGCAGCGTCGTCACGATCGGGTCCTACGACGGGGTCCACCGCGGGCATCAGCTGATCATCGGCCGTACCGTGGCCCGCGCCCGGGAGCTGGGCGTCCCCTCCGTCGTCGTCACCTTCGACCCGCACCCCAGCGAGGTCGTCCGACCCGGCAGCCACCCCCCGCTGCTCGCCCCGCACCACCGCCGCGCCGAGCTGATGGCGGAGCTGGGCGTCGACGCCCTGCTGATCCTGCCGTTCACCACCGAGTTCTCCCGGCTGTCGCCCGCGGACTTCGTGGTCAAGGTGCTCGTCGACAAGCTGCACGCACGGGCCGTCGTCGAGGGCCCCAACTTCCGGTTCGGCCACCGGGCCGCAGGGAACGTCGCCCTCCTGTCCGAGCTGGGCGGAACGTACGACTACGCCGTCGAGGTCATCGACCTGTGCGTCACCGGGGAGGCGGGCGGCGGCGAACCCTTCTCGTCCACCCTCACCCGGCGGCTGGTCGCCGAGGGCGACGTGGCCGGCGCGGCGGAGATCCTCGGCCGCCCGCACCGCGTCGAGGGCGTCGTCGTCCGCGGCGCCCAGCGCGGCCGTGAGCTGGGCTACCCCACCGCGAACGTGGAGACGCTGCCGCACACCGCGATCCCCGCGGACGGGGTGTACGCGGGATGGCTCCAGGTCGGGGACGAGTCGATGCCCGCGGCGATCTCGGTGGGCACCAACCCCACCTTCGACGGCACCGCCCGCACGGTGGAGGCGTACGCCATCGACCGGGTCGACCTGGACCTGTACGGGTTGCACGTCGCCGTGGACTTCCTGGCGTACGTGCGGGGCATGACCAAGTTCGAGACCATCGACGACCTGCTCGTCGCGATGGCGGAGGACGTGCGGCAGTCGAAGACGCTGATCGCCGAGGCGTCCTAGCCGAGCCAGTCCGTCCCTTGTCCTAGCCGGGGCGGGCGCTCGCCCAGTGGCAGGCGGTACGGGTCGCCGTAGCGGTCAGTACCGGGAGGTCGCGGGTCCGGCAGGCCGCGGACACTCCCGCCCGGTCGGCCCGGCCGTCCGCGAGGACCGGACAGCGCACGTGGAACCGGCAACCCGCGGGGACGCGGGCCGGGTCCGGCGGCTCACCGGACAGCACGACGGCCGCCCCGGGCGTTTCCGGCAGCACCGACAACAGGGCCTGGGTGTACGGGTGCTGAGGAGCCGTCAGCACCCGCTCCACGGGTCCCGTCTCGATGATGCGGCCCAGGTACATCACCGCCACCCGGTCGGCGATGTTCCACGCCAGACCCAGGTCATGGGTCACCACCAGCGCGGCCAGCCCGAGTTCGGACCGCAGCCGCAGCAGCAGCGCCAGGATCTCTCCGCGCACGGAGGCGTCCAGGGAGGCCACCGGCTCGTCGGCGACCAGGAGTTCGGGTTCCAGGACCAGGGCCCCCGCGATCACCACGCGCTGCCGCTGGCCGCCCGAGAGTTCGTGCGGGTAGCGCAGGAGGAAACGTTCCGGTGGTCGTAGCCCGGCCCGGGACAGGGCTCCCGTCACCGCCGCCCGTTCGTCGCCCCCGTACCGGTGGATGCGCAGCCCCTCGGCCACCGCTTCGTACACCGTGTGCCGGGGGTTCAGCGAGCCGCTGGGGTCCTGGAGCACCAACTGGGCCCGCGCACGGTACGCCTTGAGGGCCCGCCCGCCGTACGCCAGTGGCGCCCCGGCGTAGCTGACGGTGCCTGAGGTGGGGCGTACCAGGCCGAGCAGGGTCCGGGCGAGCGTCGACTTGCCGCAGCCGGACTCGCCGACCAGGGCCACGATCTCGCCGCGGTGGACGTCGAGGTCCACCCCGTCGACGGCGCGGGCCCCGGCCGTGCCCGGGCGGCCGGGGAAGACCACGTGCAGGCCCCGGGCACTGAGCAGGGCGTCGTTCACGGGGGCGTCGCCCCTGGGGTGGTAGTCCATGGCGTGGTCGTTCATGGGCCGGTCGTTCATGGGGCGGTCCCGCTCCTCACTCCGTCCTCGGGCTCGGGTCCCGGTGCGTCCGGGCCACCCACCAGTGGCCCGGCACCGGTGACCCCGTCCGCCCCGTTCGTGACGACCGTTCCGTCCACCGGACGGTCCTCCAGCGGGGGGACCGCCCCCGGGCCCGGCACCCCGCCGACCCCGATCAACACACAGGCCGCCCGGCGCGCCCCGACGTCGAGGTCCGGGGCACCGTCGGCGTCCCGCAGCGCCGGGTCGTCCCGCTCGCAGCCGTCGAGGGCCACCGGGCACCGGGGCCGGAACGCACAGCCGGACGGCAGCGCCGCCGGATCGGGAGGATCACCCGGCAGACCCCGGGGCGCGAACCGGGAGGCCGGATCGCCGATCCGCGGGAACGACCCCGACAACGCCCGCCCGTAGGGGTGCAACGGGTCCTCGTAGACCCGGCGCGCCGGTCCCTCCTCGACGATCCGGCCCGCGTACATCACCGCGAGCCGGTCGCAACGGTCCGCGAGCACCGCCAGATCATGGCTGATCATGATCAGCCCGAGTCCGCGGTCGGTGACGAGGCCGTCCAGCAGGTCGAGGACCTGGGCCTGCACCATCACGTCCAGCGCGGTCGTCGGCTCGTCCGCGACGATCAGCCGTGGATCGCAGGCCAACGCCATCGCGATCATGACCCGTTGACGTTGACCGCCGGACAGTTCGTGCGGGTAGGCGTGCGCCCGGCCGGACGGCAGACCGACCTGTTCGAGGAGTTCCCCCGCTCGTCGCCGCGCCTGCGCGGGGCTCGCCCGGTGGTGCAGCAGGACGGGTTCGGCGATCTGGTCGCCGATCCGACGCACCGCGTTCAACGAGTGCATCGCCCCCTGGAAGACGATCGAGGCCCCCGCCCAGCGCACCGCCCGCAGCCGCCCCCACCGCATGGTCAGCACGTCCTCCCCGTCGAGCAGGACCGTGCCCCGGGTCACCGTCCCGGTCGGCAGCAGCCGCAGCAGGGCCAGCGCCAGGGTCGACTTGCCGCACCCCGACTCACCGGCGACCCCGAGCCGCCTGCCCGCCGCCAGCGAGAGGTCCACCCCGCGCACGGCCGCCGCCCCGCCCGGGTAGGTCACCGTCAGGTCCCGCACCTCCAGCAGGGGTCCGCTCATCGTGCCGCTCCCGACCTCGGGTTCAGTACCGACTCGACGGCCCGCCCGCACAGCGTGAACGCCAGCGCCACCGCCGCGATCGCCAGGCCCGGCGGCACCAGGTACCACCAGTGGCCCGCGCTGACCGCCCCCGCCTCCCGCGCGTCCTGGAGCATCCCGCCCCAGGACGTCACCGTGGGATCGCCGAGCCCCAGGAACGCCAGCGTGGCCTCGGCGAGGATCGCCCCCGAGATGCCGAGCGTGGTCTGCGCCAGCACCAGCGGCAGCACGTTCGGCACCACGTGCCGCACCATGACGTGCCGGTGCCCGCCGCCGAGCGCCCGCGCCCGCTCGATGTACGGGCGGGACTCCACGGCCATCGTCTGCGCCCGCACCAACCGGGCCGTGGTCGGCCAGGTCGTCACCCCGATCGCCAGCACGACGGTGCCCAGCGAACGGGACAGCACGGTGGCCAGCGCGATCGCCAGGACCAGCGTCGGCATCACCAGGAACCAGTCGGTGACCCGCATCGCCACCGTCCCGTACCAGCCCCGGAAGTGCCCCGCGGTGATCCCCACCAGCGCACCGATCGCCACCGACAGCACCGCCGCGAGCAGCCCCACCATCAGCGACACCCGCGCACCCCACACCAGCAATCCGAACAGGTCCCGCCCGAACTGGTCGGTGCCCAGCCAGAACGCGGCGCTCGGCCCCTCCATCGGCCCGCCCGTCGCCCGCGTCACGCTGCGCACCTCGTCCCCCACGGTCCACGGCGCGGTCAGCGCGAGCAGTGCGCACAGCACCAGGGCGAGGAGCCCCAGCACCCCCGAGCGGTGGGCGCGGTAGCGGCGCCAGAACCGGGTGGCACTGTCGCGCCGCCGCTTCCGGGCGAGGGCCCGCGGGCCGGGTGCGCGTCCCGGTGGCGGCGGGGCGGTGTCGGTGCGCACGGTCATCGGCCCACCCGGGGATCGAGGAACGGACAGATCAGGTCGGCCACCGTGTTCATCAGGATCACGGCCGCCGCGAACACCAGGAACAGCCCCTGGACCAGCGGCAGGTCGGGCACGCTGAGCGCCTGGTAGAACAGTCCGCCCAGACCCGGCCAGGAGAACACCGTCTCCACCAGGATGGTGCCCGCGACGACCCGCCCCAGATTGACGAAGACCAGGGTGACCGTGGGCAGCGCCGCGTTCGGCACCGCGTGCCGCCGGCGGACCTGCACGTCCCGCAGACCCTTGGCGCGGGCCGTCGTCAGGTAGTCGGCGCCCACCTCGTCCAGCAGCGCCGACCGGGTCACCAGCAGGGTCTGCCCGTACTCCACCGCGACCAGGGTGACCACCGGCAGCACCAGGTGGTGCGCGACGTCCAGCACGTACCCGACGCCCTGCGAGGTGCCCGACTCCATCCCGCCCGTGGGGAACAGCCCCGGCACCGGCCCGGCGCCCACCGAGAAGACCACGATCAGCAGCAGCCCCAGCCAGAACGACGGAACCGAGTACAACGTCAGCGCCAGCCCGGTGTGGAACCGGTCGCCGGGACCGCCCCGCCGCCAGGCCGCACGGGTCCCCAGGAACACCCCGAGGGCCGTGTACAGGACGAACGCCGTACCCGTCAGCAGCAGGGTGTTCGGCAGCGCCTCCACGATCTTGTCGATCACCGGCGTGCGGAACTGGTACGACGAGCCGAGGTCACCCGTCAGCGCCCGTCCGCAGTAGTCCGTGAACTGCTGCCACCACGGCAGATCGAGACCGAACTCCCTTCGGTAGGCGGCCAGTTGCTCCGCCGACACCGGACGGCCCCCGGTCATGAACTTCACCGGATCGCCGGGGATCAGCCGGAACAGGAAGAACCCGGTCACCAGCACGGCCAGCAGCGACACCGCAGCGCCCGCCAGCCGGCCCGCCGCGTACCGGGCGTAGCCGGAGGCCGCTGCCGCCCCCGGACGCCCGGCACGGGACCGCGCCGGCGTCCCGAGCAGCCCCGGTGCGCTACTCACGGTCGTCCACCGTGGCCCGGCGGCGCAGCGCCACCGCTCCCGCGCCGCAGGCGAGGACCGCACCCGTCGCCGCGAGTCCGACCAGCACCCCGCCCGGAGCCGCGCCCCCGTCCGGCCGATAGGGCCGCGCCGGGGTCGCCGACCACCAACTCCAGTAACCGTCCTGACCGTAGATGTTGCCCGCGGCGGCGGGCATCGTCGTGATCGAACCGATCCGGTCCGACCGGTACGCCTCCACGGCGTTCGGGTACGCCAGCACGTTCATGTACCCGGTGTCGTACAGCCGCGACTGCATCTGCCGCACCAGCTCGGCGCGCCGGTCGGGCGCGTACTCGGCGAGCTGGCGGGCGTACAACTCGTCGTAGCGCCGGTCGCAGATGAAGTTGTCCGTGGCACCCGGCACCCCCGGGGACTCGGGGAGCGCGGCACAGGTGTGCAGGGCCAGGACGAAGTCGGGGTCGGGGTTGACCGACCAGCCGTCGAAGGCCAGGTCGTACTCGCCGGCCGTCCAGGGATCGGTGACGTTGTCCAGGCACGCGACCTCCACCCCGATCCCCAACTCGGCGTACCACTCCTGGAGGTAGCGACCGATCGCCTTGTCGTTGGGGTCGGTGGCGTGACACAGCACGCGGTACGTGATCGGCTTCCCGTCCGCCCCGATCCGCAGCCCGTCGGCGTTCTTGCGGTACCCGGCCCGGTCCAGCAGCCGGGCCGCCCCCGCCGGATCGTGGGGAACGCGCTGCTCTGCCGACGGCCGCCAGTGGTACGTGGAGAAACGCGGCGGGAGGTACCCCTCGCCGCGCACCGCGTGCCCTTGGAACACCCGGTCGACCAGCGCCTCCCGGTCGACGGCCATGAACAGGGCCCGCCGCACCCGCGGGTCCAGCAGCGAGGGGTGCCCGTCGCCGAAGCGCCGCCCGTCGCGGGTCCGGGCCCCCGGGTTGGTGGCCAGTGCGTAGAAGCGACGGCCGGGCGCGTCGTTCACCGTGACGTGCGGTTCGTCGGCCAGCGACCTCGCCTGGGCCGGCGTCAGGCCCTGGACGAACGAGACCTCGCCCTTGCGCAGCGCGGCCACCGCCGCGTCACCGTCCTTGTAGTACGTGAGCAGCAGCTCGTCGAATCCTGGCGCGCCCCGCCAGAAGTCGGGGTTGGCCCGCAGCCGTACGTAGCTGTCGGGCTCGTAGTCGACCAGGACGAACGGTCCGCTGCCGACGATCGGGAAGCCGTCGTCGTTGGTGACCCCCACGACGTCACCCGTCTTCTCCCAGACGTGCCGGGGCACGATCGGCACGTCCAGGGCGGTCATCGTCGCCTGGGGGGTGCGCAGGGTGATCACCAGGACGGTGGGGCTCCGCGCGGTGACCTCGCGGAAGTTGCCGACGTAACTGCCGTTCGCGGCGCCCGCCGCCTCGTCGGTCATCATCGTCCGGAACGTCCACGCCACGTCCTCGGCGGTCACCGGCACCCCGTCCGACCAGCGGGCGCCGGAACGGATCGTGTACGTCCAGGTGAGCTTGTCGGCGGACGGCCGCCACGAGGTCGCGAGGCCGGGCACGGTGCGGTTGTCCACCGGGTCGTAGTTGGTGAGGTACTCGTACATCAGCCGGTGCACGCTGGTGCTGATGAGCCGTGAGGCGAGGAACGGGTTCAGCGAGTCGACGCTCTGCGACACGGCGACCTTCAGCGTCCTGGGCGTCCCCCCGCCGTCCGATCCGGGCGCGGTGGCGGCGTCCGTCGTCACCGCGGCCGTCGGGGCGGCCGATGCGGCCGGGGGCACCGTCGCGGACAGCAGGGCGAACGAGGCGGCCAGGGCGGCGGCGCGGAACGCGCAGCGGACGGGGACCGGAAGCGTCCGGCGGGTGGCGGGGGGCGTGGGGGAGGGGGCTGGTCCGGGCGGCTCGGGCTCCATGGTTCGTGACCTCGCGTCAGGGCTCGCGGGGGAACGGAGGATCGCAGGGAGGTTCGAGGGAGAAGGAAGGCTGTGGAGTGATGATGTGACAGCGGGCGGGGGGTCAGGCGTGTCTATCAGCGCCCGGACCCCGGGTCAACGACCGCCATCCCCGCGTACCCCTCATGGCCTGCGCAAACGTGGACAGGGGCGCATCGGGGTGAAGTGCGTGCACGGGGCCGACCGGGCGGCGCGCAGTGGATCGTACGCGCCGTGCGGGTGAGTGCGCGCCGGGGGTGACCGTGGGCCCGGCATGCCGGAGGTCCCGCTCCGGAACGTCGGAGCGGGACCTCGGGGCGGTGCGTGCGCGCCGTGCGCGGGCGGACCCTACTGGCCGGAGCCCGTGGGGGGTGCCGGGGGCGGGCCGTCCGGAGCGCCGGGGACGTTCGGCTGCGCGTCGGCCGGGCCGTTCGCCGACTGCTGCTCCGGGAGCGGCGCGGCGGCCGGGTGTCCCTGTCCCGGCCACGGTCCGGGCGCCCCCGGTTGGGCCCCCGCGGGCTGGCCCGGCGGGAACCCGTACCCGCCGGGCAGTCCCGGTGCCGGGTACGGCTGGTCGGGAACGGCTGGCTGCCCCGCGACCGGCGACTGCTGTCCGGGCGCGGGCTGCTGCGGCCAGCCGTACGCGGCACCGGGCGCGCCGGGCGCCTGCTGCGGATACGGCTGACCGGGGAAGCTGTGCTGTCCGGGAGCAGGTGCGGGTGCAGGGTGGCCCGGCGCGGGCTGCTGACCGGGGAAGCCCGGCTGCTCCGGAACGACCGGTTGACCGGGAGCGGCCGGCTGGCCGGGACCCGGCATGGGCGGGGCGAGCTGCGGCGGGGGGTTCCCGTCCGAGGTCCACAGCCCCTGGACCTGCTGGGCGCGCGCGAAGTCCTCCGCGACGAGCGCCGACAGGTTGAAGTACGCCTCACGGACCTTGGGGCGCATCATGTCGAGGTCGACCTCGGCCCCCGCCGCGAGGTGCTCGTCGAAGGGCACGACGACGACACCCCGGCAGCGCGTCTGGAAGTGGCTGACGATGTCCTCCACCTTGATCATCTTCCCGGTCTCCCGCACTCCGGAGATCACGGTCACCGAACGGGCCACCAACTCCGCGTACCCGTGCGCGGAGAGCCAGTCCAGCGTGGTGCTCGCACTGCTCGCCCCGTCCACCGACGGCGTCGAAACGATGATCAGCTGGTCGGCGAGGTCCAGCACCCCGCGCATCGCGCTGTACAGCAGTCCCGTACCGGAGTCCGTCAGCACGATCGGGTACTGCCGACCGAGCACGTCGATCGCCCGCCGGTAGTCCTCGTCGTTGAACGTCGTGGACACCGCCGGGTCCACGTCGTTGGCGATGATCTCCAGTCCGGAGGACGCCTGCGAGGTGAACCGCCGGATGTCCATGTACGAGTGCAGGTACGGGATCGCCTGCACCAGGTCACGGATGGTCGCACCGGTCTCCCGCCGGACCCGGCGCCCGAGGGTGCCCGCGTCCGGGTTGGCGTCGATCGCCAGGATCTTGTCCTGGCGCTCGCTGGCCAGCGTCGACCCGAGCGCGGTCGTCGTGGTCGTCTTCCCGACACCGCCCTTCAGACTGATGACGGCGATGCGGTAGCAGGACAGCACGGGCGTGCGGATGAGTTGGAGCTTGCGCTGCCGCTCCGCCTCCTCCTTCTTGCCGCCCAGCCGGAACCGGGAACCGCCGCCGACCGGCCTGCTGCTCTTCGCCCGTTGCTTCTTGCTGTTGAGCAGCCGGTCGGAGGACAACTCCACCGCGGCCGTGTACCCGAGCGGGGCGCCGGGCGAGGTCCGCTCACGCTGGTCGTGCTGGAGCGGCTGGGGCCATGCTGCGCCGGCCCGCGGGTCGACCGGCTGCTGCCCGTACGGGGACGGCGGGACCTGCGGGTTCTCCTGGGGCAACGGTTGCGGGTACGACGCTGCCGGTGCGCCAGGACCGGGCGGCTGGACACCGGGGTGGGCGGGCGGTTGCTGGGGGAAGCCGTAACCGCCGGCCGGCGGCTGCGGAGCGTCCTGGGCGTACGGCTGCGGGTACCCCTGCTGGGGGAATACCGGTACCTGCGGGCCGGGCTGCTGGTGTGCTCCGGGTTGGTGCGGTCCGGGCAGGGCGGGGCCCGGTTGTGGCTGGGCCGCCTGCGGTGCCTGGGGTGCCTGGGGCTGTTGGGGCGGCTGCGGTGTCTGGGGCGCGGAGGTGGGTGGCGCGGGGGGCACGTGGGGTACGGGGGGCTGGGGGAAGCCGTAGCCCCCGGGTACCTGCTGGCCACCCACGGCTCCCGGCGTTCCCTGCGGTGCGTCCTGCGGTGCGTGCGGGGCGACGGCAGGCGGTTGCACCGGCGCTGGTGCCGGTGCGGGCGCGACTGCCGCTGGCGCCGGTGAGGCGGGCGGAGCGGCCGGCGACGTCGGGGCTGCCGGGGCGTCCGGCGTGGGCCACGGTCCGGCCGGGCCGTCGGGGGCGACCGCCCGGAACGCGGGCGGCAGCGGGGGAAGCGCCCCCTGCCGGGCGGGTGGTGACGTCCACTGGGGCGGTACGCCCGCGGGCGGAGCCGCTTGCGGGGCTACGGGCGCGTCGCCGGGCCTGCTGTCCTGCGGCACCACGTCGTGCAAGGCCGCGGGTCCGGTGCCGTCCGTGTCGGTGGCGGCGTCGATCACCGCACCGGCGTCCTCGGTCCCGGCCTCGGACGCGGTCCCGGCCTCGGACGCGGTCCCGGTTTCGGACCCGGTCCCGGCCGTGGCCCCGGTTCCGGCCGCGGTTTCGGGTCGTGCGTCTTCGGGCGCATCCTCCCGCGCCGGAACGTCCTCCGTGCCGTCGGTCCCCTCGGCCGTGGCGGCCGCGTCGTCGGTCGGCGCGGGGTCCGGCCCGTCGGCTCGGTCGGTGCGTTCCGTCAACTCCCGCTTCAACGCGGTGACGGAGATCCGCATCGTCGCCCCGCTCTCCAGGTCACCGTCACCGCCGGCGTCGGCCCCGCTGCTTGCGGCCTTCGCGGGGGGAGCTTCGGCGGGTTCGGAGGGGACGACGGGCACCGCGGCCTCAGGTGCCGCCGGCTGGAACCCCGAGCCGAGCGGCAACCCCGGCACGAGGGCGCCGGTGGACGCCCCGATGCCCGGCGGGGGCGGCAAGGGCAGGGCCGAACCGGTGGGAGGCGGCGGTGCATAGGCCCCGGAGGACGGCTCCCGCGGCGTCTGGGACGGCAGCACGGGCGACTCTGCGGCCGGGGGGACGGGGGGAACCACGGGGGGCGCGGCGGGCACGGGCGGCGTCGTGCCCGGGGAGGGCGAAGGAGTCTCACCCGCGCTCCCCGAGGAGTTCTGCGTGTACCAGGCGGGAGGGGCGTAGTCGATGGTGAACTCGCCCGTCGCCTCGACGGACTCGGCGTCGGACTGGTCATCGTCGGGTGTGGCCCAGCCCCCGCGCTTCCCGTCCCGATCGCTGTTCACAATTCCTCCTGGTGTGGTCGAGCGCCCTGCTTGCCGCGATGGCGGGCGTCGTTCCCGGGTCCGGACCTCGCCGCCGGCCGGCCGGGCCTTCCCCGGGTCGCTCTCGACCGCTCAAGGGGATGCGAAGACGCGCCCGGTCCCAGCCTAATCACCCAAAGCGTCGGTACGGCAGGCCCGTCCACCGCCCCACCACGACCCGGGTCCCCGCCGCTGATCGGCAACCGCCACCCCACCCACCCGGTATGCGGGCAAACCGGGTCAAGTCCCGGCCCGATGTGGTGCGTCGGACGTGGCACATTCGTCACGGTCCCGAAAGACCGCCCGGGGGGTGTCCGCCCGATCGCGTCAGCCGGGGAACACCAGTACCGGTCCCCGCACCGACAGCCTTCCCACGCCGACGACCGTTCTCACGCCCGACCCGCCGGACGTCCCGCCAGCCGACCCCCGACCACCGGGCGGCCCGTCACGCGGTCAACACACCGTCAACATGAGGCGAATCCCTACACGATCGGTCGATACGCGATCAATCCATCCGGCGGGCCAAGCCGAGCAGGCCCTCCTCGATGTCCGTCGGACGCGTCATCACGTAGTGACGGCTCCGGTCCGCGCACCACAGCGTCACCCCGTCCGCGAGGTTCGGCAGCGACGCCACGTCCTCCCGGGGCAGTGCCAGGACCCGCCCGATCTCCGCCGCCTCGTCCGGCGACACCCGCTGCACCCCCACCAGCCGGGCCTGCCGCATCAACCGCGGGGCCACCGGGCTCAGATACGGCAGCAACGTCACCACCGACTGCCACGGCGCCGACACCACCCGTCCGCGCGGCGGCCGCATCCCGCAGTCCCGGACCACCACCACGGGTTGGCCCGCCGCCGCACCCTGAGGAGGAACCTTGCCCACCCCGTGCAGCGCCACGCACTGCACCGCGCCGCCGGCCGCCTGCGCGAGCCCCGCCCACATCTGCGCCCGACCCGTCTCGACCGCCAACCGGACACCCGTCGCCGCGATGCGCAGCGTCAACACCTGAGCGGTCCACAACCCCCCGATGAGCACCACGTCGTACGGCGTCGGCCGGTTCACGCTCAGCACCGCGGGCTGGTCCTGCGCATCCACACCGATCACCACCCCGTCGTCGCCCACCGGCAGCGTCAACGCGTCGAACTGCTCCACGGACAGCGCATGCCGCTGGTGACGGGGACCCAGCAGACCGAACCCCGACCTCAACCACGCACGCGACCCCCGGGTGACCCGCTCCGGCGTGACGGCACCCATCAGCGCACACCCCCCAACGGCAACGTGGCCAACACGCCCGGCAACTGCTCCCGGTCCAACCGCGCCAGCCCCACCCGGGCCTCGCGCGCCGTCTGCTCCAACGCCCGACGGGCCGTCGTCAACTCGCTCTCCGTGCGACCCGTGACCCTGAGGTGCCCCCGCACCCCGACGCCCCGATCACCCCCGTCCAACGTCAGACTGAACGTGGTCGCCAGCGCGGGCACCGCCGTCAGCCGCGCCACCACCGCCGCCAACGGCACACCCGTACCGCCCAACTGCGGCCAACGGCGTATCCAGTACGCCGTGTGGCGGCCGTTGTCACAACGCCAACTACGACTCGACTCCTCGGTGCGCCGCTGCGGGACCTCCGTGCGCCCCGCCTGAGCCGTCACCAACGGGTTCGCCCCCGCCGAGGTCGCCACCGCGGCCGTCAACTCCTCGTCCGTCAGCACCGACACCCGGAATCCCGCACCCGTCAGTCGACTCGCGAGGTGCTGCGCCGCACGTGCCACGCACTTCTGCGCCCCCGACAGACCACCCCCGCGCGCCGCCACCGCCTCCGGGCACAACTCCGGGTCCAACTTCAGCGCCACCCAGGTGAGTCGCACCGCCGGAGCGGTCACCCCGACGTGCAACCGGGCGTAGTTGGTGACCGCTATCGCGTCCTGCGGCAGGTGCGGCGCCGGAGCGGGCTGCGTGTGCACCACCACCTGCGCCGACTCCAGCCTGATGCCGTCCACCACCAGGGCGTCCCGGACCAGGCCCAACGGCAACGGCCGCCGCTCCCGCTCGCCGCGCAGGGCCGTCGTGTCCGACTCCACCTGGAGCACCACCGTCAGGAACCCGCCGTCGCCGACCATCCCCACCGGGCGCCGATCCCGGTTGCCCCCCGGCGCGAACCGGTACGTCCGCAGCGCCGGCGCGCACTCCACCGCCGGCGCCAACCCCGGTTCCGTACCGGGCGGCACCGTCCACGACCGGGCCCGACGCGTCCGGGACCGGAAACTCCACACCGTCGCCAACCACTCGGGCAACGAACGCCCCCGCCGACGCACCAACGCCAGCGACAACAGGACCGACGCCACCGGCGCCACGACCGCCAGCACGACCGGACCGACCACCCACGCGACGAGCACCAGCGCCGCCGCCACCTCGATCAGCGCGAGCCGTTGCCAACGGAACGAGCCGCGCCCCCCACCGCCCCCCGCCCGACCCGAACGAGCCGCGAGACGCGGCGCCACGGCAGTGACGGAGGACCGCTCGGAATCGGCATCCGCACCGGCATGGGAACCGGCGGCCGGAGCCGCCCCCGACGACCCCGAACGGGACCGCGAACGGGTCCGCGTGGCGGAAACCATCACTCCATGACCCCCGATGTCCTGCTGGCCCCGGAATACCCGCACTCTCCCGAAATCCGCTGGCCAGTAAGGCGGTTAAGGGCCGCTCACCCTACCCGCCCCCCGTACCCGACCACGTACCAGGCATAGCGGGGGCCCGATCTGACAACACGTCGGACACCGCCCGCACCCCGGGGACCCACCGCGCCGGACACGCCGCCCGTCGAGCGGTAGCGTGCCGTTCGGGGCGCGCCCGTACCCACGCGGACCTCCCGTCCGCGGCGGTGACCGACCGGACGACGAGGACCGTGCGCGACGGTACGCGACGAGCAGGGCCGCCGGAGCCCCGGCGACCCCGCGGACTCCGCGAACTTCAGCGACACACGGGGACACACGGGGGAGACGCACACACCGATGGCATCACGGCGCGACGAGCTGAACGCCTACACCTTCGCGAAGCGCCGCACCCTGGCGGCCTACCTACGGCCCTACCCGGGCGGCACCGAGGAGGACGCCCCGCGCCCGCTCCGCGGCATCGTGCCCGGGATCATCGTCGGCGTGCTGGTCCTCGCCGTGTTCGGCGCCTGGGGCATGTTCAAACCCTCCGCCCCGCCCGGCTGGTCGGAGCCCTACAAGAACGTCATCATCGCCAGCGACTCCACCACCCGGTACGTCGTCCTGAAGACCGACGGCGAACGCCAACTGCACCCCGTCCTCAACATGGCCTCCGCCAAACTCCTCCTCGAACCCGGCCAGGGCAAGGTCATCAGCGTCGACGAGTCCGTCATCGACGAGGGCGAGATCCCGCACGGCGCCAGCCTCGGCATCCCCTACGCACCCGACCGGCTCCCCCCGGCCAAGGAAGCCGACGCGGCCAAGCGCTGGGCCGTCTGCGAACGCCCCGGACAGGGCGGCCGGGCCATCCAGACGGCCGCGTTCGTCCTCGCCCCCCGCGAGGAGAAGCTGACCGACGGCCGGGAACGCCTGCGCGGCGGCGACCTGATGTACGTCACCGGACCCGACAAGTCCCACCACGTCGTCGACGCCCACGGCACCAAGTACCGCGTACCCGCCGCCGACGAACTCCTCCTGCGCACCCTCGACACCAACGGCCGCGCCCCGCAGCGCGTCTCCCGCGAATGGCTCGCCACCCTGCGCACCGGGGACCCCGTCGACTTCCCCGAGGTCGACGGCACCGTCGGCGACCCCGCCGAGGCCCCCGGCAGCCTCGCCCCCGACACCAACAGGATCGGCACCGTCCTGCGCGCCCCCCACGGCGACCGCACCCAGCACTACGTCGTCCTGCCTGGCAAGGTCGCCCCCGTCTCCGACTTCACCGCCAAGCTCCTGCTCAGCAGCCGCGCCCTCAACGTCCTCGGCCAGGCCGGCCGCCCCCGCGACGTCGGCCCCGCCTCGTTCACCCCCGAGGGCCGCGCCTTCGCCGGCGACCGCGACTGGCCCGCCCACGAGCCGCGCACCGTCAACGACCCCGGGCGACCCGGCGGCCGGGACACCGTCTGCAACGTCCTGCGCAAGGTCGACCCCGACACCGGCGCCACCACCCTCAGCACCTGGGCCGGCACCGACTACCCCGCCCCCCTGCCCAGCGGCTCCTCCAGCGCCTACGTCACCCCCGGCTCCGGCCAACTCTTCCGCCAGGTCACCGGAGCACAGACCAAGACCGGCGGCATCTTCCTCGTCACCGACACCGGACTGCGCTACGCCCTCCAGTCCAACAGCGACAGCGCCTCCGACGACGCGGGCATCGGCATGTCCGAAGCCCAGCGCAAGGAACAACTCCAAGAAGCCCAACGCGCCCAGGCGTGCCTCGGCTACGCCAAGGCCGAACCCACCCCCGTACCCACCGCGTGGTCCGCCCTGCTGCCCACCGGCCCCCGCCTGTCCACCGCCGCGGCCCGCCAGCCGCAGGGCTCGTAAGGGGAGCCGCCCCGTGCCGCCACGCACCCCGACCACCTCCGCCCGCCGCAGGGCCCCCTTGACCGCTGCCCTCGCCGTCGCAGCCTCGGCGCTCACCCTGCCCGTCGCACCGAACGCCGCCGCCGACACCGGCCAGTGCACCTTCCCCGCCGAGCCCTACCAAGGACGGCCCTGGGCCCTGCAACGCGTCCTCCTCGACGAACTGTGGGACGAGTCCACCGGCAAGGGCGTCGAGGTCGCCGTCATCGACACCGGCGTCGACGTCAAGCACCCCCAACTCACCCGCGCGGTGGACACCTCGAAGGGCCTCAACTCCCTGCCCGCCAAGCCCGAGGACGACAACGGCGACCCCGTGCCGCGCGGCAAGGCCGACGGCACCGGCGACACCGTCGGCCACGGCACCCGCGTCGCCGGCCTGATCGCCGCCCGCCCCGCCAAGGGCACCGGCTTCGTCGGCCTGGCCCCCGACGCCAGGATCATCCCCATCCACCAGAACGACGCCCACGGCAACGGCACCGCCGCGAGCCTCGCCACCTCGATCCGACACGCCGTCGACGAGGGCGCCGACGTCATCAACATCTCCCAGGACACCGCGAACGCCGTCGAGTCGTCACCGGACCTCAAACAGCAGATCAACGCCGCGCTCGACGCGGAGATCGTCGTCGTCGCATCGGCCGGCAACGACGGACTCGGCGGCAACGTCAAGAACACCTACCCCGCGTCCGAACCCGGGGTCCTCGCCGTCGCGGCGTCCGACCGCAACAACGAACGCGCCCCCTTCTCCCAGTCCGGCGAGTTCGTCGGCGTCGCCGCGCCCGGCGTCGACATGGTCTCCACGGTGCCCGGCGGCGGCCACTGCGCCGACAACGGCACCAGCTTCGCCGCCCCCTACGTGGCCGCGGTCGCCGCCCTGCTGCGCGCGAAGCACCCCGACTGGCCCGCGCGCCGGATCGTCGCCCAGATCCAACAGACCGCGGAACGCTCGGTGGCCGGCCCCGACCGCCTCGTCGGCTGGGGCGTCGTCGACCCCGTGCGCGCCCTCACCGAGGACGACCGCCCCGTCGACGCGCCCGTCGCCGACGAAGGCGTCAGCCGCGCCAAGGCCCCCACGGCACCACGGGTCGACCTCGGCGAATCCGCCGCCGACCGGGACGCCCGCCTCGCCACGTACGTGACCGTCGCCGCCACGGTCCTGGCCGCGGTGCTCGCGGGCGTCGCCGTCACCGTCCGCGACAGGTCCCGCTGTCGTGGCGGTCGCTCCCGCGCATGAGGCTCCGACTGCGTCGGCGGCAGTCTGAGTATCCGTGCTCAGGTGGCTGTCAGTGATGGTCGCTATGCTGCTGGTGACGGCGCGACGCGACCCGTTGCCGCACCGCCGCGCCCATCGGGCAAACGCCCGAATTCGCAACTGTGCCTCCAGGAAGTCCAGTTGGCGTGGTATCGCATGGTGGTTACAGTGGCGGGGCGGGACCGTGCCCCCGCGCACGCCCCCCTTGCCGGAGCGTGCCGGCGCGACCGAACGGTACGCCGGAGCACGGCCCGTGGGGCGCGGAGCGCAGGCCACGAGCGACGGGGTGACGATGCCCACGGGGCGCGGGCTCAGGTGAACGGGCGAACGAGCAAACGGGGAACGGGGAAACGGGGAAGGACACGGACATGGGGCTTCCAGACAGCACGGGCCGTGCCTCGTACATGAGCGGGGCTGACCTACGGCGCGGTGTCGCCGCGCTGAAGACCTTCAAGAAGAGCATCGACAAGGTCCTGTCGGACTTCGAGGGATCGGCGGGCGGGGCGGCCAAGGTCGGTTCACAACAGGTGTCCCGGACCTCGTTCAGCAGCGCGACCAGCCGCTTCGCCGAGGCGGACGGCCTGTTCACCCAGTACACACGGGTCCACCAACGCCTGACATCCCTCTCCAAGGCACTCGGCCAGCAGATCGAAGCCATGGGCATCGCGGTCCACGGGGCGGACGTCGGCTTCGACAACCTCGACGAAGAGGTGCGCCGACGGTTCTGGGCGATTCAGACCAAGATCGACGCACAGTACGAGCGCGACCGTGCGGGTGACGGCAGGCGCAACCAGGACAACCAGACCGATGCGGGGTGGTAGGCATGGCCGGCCAGAACGACCAGAACACCCCCGACCCGTCCGACCTGCAACGGGTCGCAGGGCAGAACAGCGTCACCGACATGGCCGTGGCCGTGTCCGGCCTGTTGGAAGGCACCGTCTTCTTCAATGCGCCGAGCGTCAGCCCCGGTCGCACCAGCTTCGAGGCACACCGCCTCAACGACATGATCGACCTGGTGCAGAACACCAACCCGGCGGACCTCGAAGAGGCGGGCACCGCGCTGTGGAGCGCCCGCGACGCCATCAACAAGGCCGCCGACGAACTCAAGGGCCACGTGGCCCAGCCCGACTGGGAGGGCGAGTCGGGCGAGGCGTTCCGCAAGTGGGGCGAGGCGCTGGTCTCGGACACCTTGAAGCTCGCGGACTTCGCTGACGCCGCCGGCACCCAGATCACCGCCGCCGGCACCGGGCTCGCCTCCGTCCGCAGCTCCATGCCTCCTCGCGACGCACGAGCAGACCCCAAGGCCGTCGAGGACTTCCCCGCGGACAAGCGCGGGGCGGACAACGAGGAGTACGCGGCCGCGGTGAAGGCGGAGAAGCACCGCCAAGAGGCGATCAACCAGATGAATCGGCTGGCGTCGTTCTACGCGGTGTCCGAGGGAGCCCTGGCTCAACAGGAAGGACCCACGTTCACCCCGATGCCGAAGGTGGGGGTGCCGCAACCCAAGGCCAATCCGACAACACCCGGCGCCGGGACGGGCGAGGTGTTCCAGGGCAGTAGCGAACAACCGAAGTCGGCACCCTACGAGTCAGGATCCCCGTTCGCCACAGCATCCGTGCCTTCGTCGCAAGGCCCGCAGCCCATTGCCGGCACCCCTGATGTGATCGGCCCAAACGCAACTACGGGACTCTCTGCGGAACCCTCCACTGGTACCGAGATCGCGAGTGTAGGAACCGTGCCGGCGCAGGCCAATCCGGCACCGCCTGTCACCCCCGGACCTCAAACGCCTACTACCCCAGGCCCGACTACGCCGTCGGTCGCCCCGCAGTTCCCCATGCCGGCTACTCAGCCTGCCCGGGTGAAGGGAGCCAGCAGCGGGGGGCGGAGTTCCGCCTCCTCTGCGAACCGCCCTGGACCGCTGCGCCCGGCAGTCGGCGACGTTGGTCCCGGGCCGGCCCAGACGAGTGGTGGCCGACCTGCCGCTACCGGACGGGGAGGACAGACACCTCCCGGTGCCATTGGGCCTCAAGGGCCTGTGGGTCGTCCGATCACCGGAGGTCATGTCGCCGGGGGGCCAGGCCCTACGGGCCGCGTGGGACCAGTAGCTGCTGGTGGTTCCTCCAACGGAATTGTTGGGGGACGCCCAAGTGCGACGGGGTCCGTGCCTGGGGGGACCCCTGCTTCGCGCGGCACTGTGATCGGTGGTCCTTCGGCATCACCGGGTGTGCGTTCAGGTGGGACGGCTTCGCCGAGTGGAGTCGGCGGGCAGAAGGGGGTAGTGGGAGCGACTTCGTCTTCCACGCGGTCCAGTGGACGTCACTCGTCCGGGCGAACGGAACTGCCCCGTTCGCCTGGAGTCGTAGGGATGCCCGTCAGCCGTTCGTCCTCCCAACACGGAGCTCGTGGAGGGTTCACACCCGGCGGCACCGGCCTCGTTCGGCGTGCCGATCGCAGCCGGGACACCAGTGCGGAGGATGACGAAAGCACCAATTCCTCGCATGACGACGGCGAAGGCCAAGACGAAGGAAGGGCCTCTGAGGCACAGAGGAGTTGACCCTTACTCAGGACACGCATGAGGACAGATGCAGACATGAGGTCATGGTTCGGCCAGCGCACGGTACCTGTGATGTTCTTCGGGAAGGCCCATGTGAGGCGGACTGCCCTGCTGGGCATGGTGCTTGGAATGCTGGCGATGGGGGCAGTTCCCCAGGCCCACGCCGGTGACGTGCAGTCGCAGCAGTGGTACCTGGCGGCCATGCGCGCGCAAGAGATGTGGAAGATCAGCACGGGTGAGGGTGTCAAGGTTGCCGTCCTCGATACCGGAGTCAACCCAAGAGTGCCTTCCCTGAGGGGAAAGGTACTCGCGGACGAGGTTCCAGCTGCCGCGGCCTACGGAGCAACAAGGGACTACCAGGGTCACGGCACCTCGATGGCCGAGCTCATCGTGGGCAGTGGCGCAGACGGCAGCTTGCGCGGACTTGCCCCTGATGCTCGTGTGGTCCCTATCCGCGTTGACCTGGAGAGCCTCAAAGACGAAGACGAGAGCAAGAAGACGAGCTCCGTAGCAGAGGGGATCCGCGCTGCGGCAGACACGGACGTCCGTATCATCAGCCTCTCCTTGGGAGGCCAGTACTCGTTCCCGGACCTGAAGAGCGCTGTCAAGTACGCAGCGAGCAAAGGTAAGTTGATCTTCTCGGCCGGTGGAAACTCCGGCCCTGGTCAAGAGTTCAACGCGTACCCTGCGGAGTACATCGAGGCGATTGGTATCGGAGCAGCTGACAAAGCTGGTGCGGTCGGCAAGTTCTCGCAAAAGGGGGACTACATCGACCTGGCTTCTCCCGGCGTCAACGTCCCGGTCTGGTGCGACGAGACGTTCACCCGGTACTGCCCCTCCCGAGGAACCAGCCAGGCCACGGCGATCGCGTCGGCGTCCGCTGCGCTCATCTGGTCCGTGCACCCGGAGTGGACCGCCCATCAGGTGCTCCGTACCCTCATCGACACCGCGGGGCGCGACTGGGCGAGGAACAATCCAAGCAATTACCTCGGCTACGGCCTGATCCGCCCCCGCCTGGTTCTGGAGGATCCCGACATCGACCCGGGACCGGCGGACGTCAACCCGATCACGAACGAGAAGACTCCGATCGAGGGCGCCGAGCCTTCCGTTGACGAGTCCCCCAGTGTTCCGTCGAACAAGCCCACGGATTCCGAAGCCGGTCAGGCCCCGAAGGGTTCACCGAGCGAAGGATCGCCAGCCGAGGGTGACAACGGCGCCAACGGCCCTACCGCGTCTGCCGACAAGGACAACGGCGGTATCAACTTCGTCCCCGTCCTGGGAGCTGTAGCGGGGCTCGCCGTACTCGGTGGCGGTGCCTACGTCTTCCTCCGCAAGCGCCGCAACGCCTGACCGCCCGCACCACCAGAACCCGTCCGAACCCGTTCCTCGCCCCCGACACAGAAGGGAACCGCAGCCATGTCTCAGGGCCAGCGGCTATCGAACTCAGAACTCATCAAGCTCGAACAGGACATCGCCACCCGCTTCGAGAACCTCAAGGGCCAACTCCACCGTCTCCAGGCCACGATCGACAGCCTGGAAGGCCAGTGGAAGGGCATCGGCGCCGGTGCGTTCAACAGCAAGCAGCACGAGATCAACACCTCGATGGTGCGCATCGGCAACATCCTCGTGAAGTTCCTCGACGCCATGAGCGCGAGCCGCAAGATCAAGGACGGCACCGAGGAAGAGGTCCGTGCGGCCGTGCAGAGCATCAACGTGTACGACGGCGCACCGAAGTCCAGCCTCAGCGGCTACTAGAGCCGCCCGCTGACCGTCCACCGCGAGCACATCACTCTACGAGGGGAATCCGCACCCATGTCCACGGGCAACTACGACGAACTGGTCGTCCGGTACGGCGGCCTGGACGCCACCGCGACCGAGCTGGCCAACCAGGCGAAGAAGCTGGAAGAGGACCTCGCGAGCCTGAAGCGGGCCGTGGCGACCGTCGCCGCGGGCTGGGAGGGCGAGGCCCACACGATGTACACCCAGGAGCAGGCCAAGTGGGACAAGGAGGCCGAGGACATCCACCAGGCGCTGGTTGCGATCGCCGGGGTCGTCGGCCGGGCCGGCGGTGACTACCTGGGCGGTGACAAGAAGGCCGCCAGCTACTTCCTGTAGCGAAGGCGGGCAAATGGCAGGGGCCGGGGTGGGCACGCACGGGAGGTGCCCACCCCGGCCTCTGCTGCGGGTCCGGCTGCCGTCCCGCTAACGCGGCGACTCGCCCTCGCCCCCGGCAGTGGCCTCGTCCTCGACCGGCGTCAGATCGAACTCCCCGTCGCGCGCGCCGAGTACGAAAGCCCGCCACTCGGCCTCCGTGTACCTCAGCACCGTTTCCTTGTCGAGCGAGGACCGCATGGCCACGCCCCCGCCGGGCAGGTACGCGATCTCCACCCGCTCCTCGTCCTCCTCGGTGCCCGGAGCGCCCACCCACTCGACACCGGAGATGTCCAGCGAGTACAGCTCGTCCTTCTCCCGCTCCTTGCGGGCCCGTACTTCTTCCTCGGACTCCGTTACTCCCAGGCCCTGTTCCTCGGCCATGCCCCGACCCCTTTCTCCGTGGTTGCTCGTCAAGAGATTTTCCGTGCCTCACCCTATGCCCTGGCAATGCGGTGAAGGTCGCTAGAGTTTCGAGGGGAGCTCACACTTGGCGTCTTTGTGTGCGTACTCCGCCGCGCTTCGAACGATATCGATCAGTGCTTGACGCGTGTCCTTGTCGCTGGCCTCGCCTGCCTCGCGAAGATATACGTCGATGAAGAGATTATGGCGCCCTCCGACGTATCTACCCTTCGGGAAGCAAGGCGTCTGGATTCCTGCCTTGCTGATAGATGCCGTAGCTGTTAGTCCAGCCTTGAAGTCTAGAAGAGGGTGCTCGTCCGAGAAGTTGTTCATGTGGTGACCGATCCAATCTTCTCGCGACATCTCTTGAATCGCTCTACTCCGAAGAATGATCTTGGTATGTCGAGATCCATCCCGTGCTGAGCAGTGGATCTGATAGCGGTGGCCGTGCGTGGTTAGTCGCGTTTCGGAGAACTTGTACTTACGCTTTTCGGGTAGAGCTCTTTGTAGTGCAGGAACCAGCCTCTTTGAATTTCCCAGAGATTGGCAGACGTCGACAGCTTTGATCTTGGGGGTGGGAGCATCTTTAAACGGAGGTGATTTTGTTAGATACGCTGCCGCTAGGGCTATCGTTGCAATCGGAAGGAAGAGTATGAGTATCGACTTTCGAGTTATGGTCATTTCTTCTACTTTGTCTCAAGGGTGTCAGGGATTTTCTGCCCGTCCAAGATTTCGCTAATCTTAGTGTGGGCTGTGTTGAAACCCTCCCCCGCTTCCTCGGCTACGATCGCCACGATGTGCGGGGACGGGCTTCCGGAGAGCCTTCCTGCTTCTTTGGCGGCCATTTCTACTGCCTTGAAAGTGGAGTCTCGAGTGTCGCCGATTTCTTCGCCGTTGCGGTAGATGACTTGACTTGCGTCGTCTTGCAGGGAACCGGTCACGATTGCGTTGAGGATCTCATTCGATGCTGTTCCTGCAATGCCGCCGGCCGCGATCCCCCAGGGTCCAGCAATGCTGGCAACGCCGATACCAACACCGATGCCGATCGTGGCACTGGTCCATACTTTGGATTTTTCTAGGGCGGTGTTGTACTCGGCGTTTCTTGCACCCTCTTCTTTTTCGCCTTCGTATGCGCGGCCCGCGCTGATCGTGCCCTGGATCTCGCCGGCGATGTTCGCAATTCCCTCGATGCTTGCCTTCAGATTCTCCGGCTGGGAAAAAAGTGGATCGCTAATGTTTGCTTCTGGGTTTCGGAAGTGGTACTCCATGATGTTTCCCGTGTAGCTGCTTTGTCCCATGGTGACGGCTGAGTATCCAGCAGGATCGCGTCCCACGGCATAGAGAACCCGGGTGAGGTCGTCGCTTTCGAACACCGCTGCTGTCCCCGCGATGGGAAACAGTCTGGCGTTGCTCTCCGTTGCCGGGTGCAGCCCCCGATGAACGTCCGGCATGTACTCCGCGGTCATCTGGCCGATGCTGTCCGCCATGTAACGGTGGCTCAGCAGCCGGTCAGGGTTCTCGGAGATGGAGCCGACGACCCGTTCCATGAGGTGTGCCTGTGCGGCGTTGTGCGCGGGGGTGTTCGCCGTCGGCAGCTCGCCGGCGGGGTGGCCCGTCACCGCGGCCTCCAACGCCTGCGCCATCATGTCGCGCCCCATGCGGCCGGCCTGCTTTTCGCTGTCGAGGTCCGACGGCCAGTCACGCTGCTCGAAGAAGTACGTGAAGTTGTCCACGCTGCTTCCGCCACCCGCTTCGGAGGCGGTCCGGAAGGTCTCGCCGAAGAAGGCGGTGGCCGCGTCGGGGCTGTTCGCGAGGGCCTTCATGAAACCGGTGAACGGATCCGAACCACCGTCAGGCCCAAGGTGGTTGAGCCGGGGGTCCACGCCCAGGTTGTGCCACGCGGCCGGCGCCTTGCTGTCACCGTCGCCGTGCTGCTTCTCGGCCTTGACGAGCGCGTCCCCGTACTGCTTGAGGAACCCGTCGTCGTAGTCGCCGTGGCGCATCAGGTTGCTCATGACCTGGAACCCCTGGTGCATGCCGCTCGGCCCGATCGGTTGGTCGCCGAGCCGGATGATCTCCCGCTTCCATTCGGCCATCGCCGCGCTGTCGCTCTGGGTGGCGTTGGCGAGGGTCAGGCCCAGGTGGCGCTGGAGGTCGTCGAAGTGCTTGAGTCGCTCGCGCATCAGCTCGTTCCCTCCCCGGGTGGCCGCATCGATGCCGTGCTCCGGATCGTTGATCCCGGTCCAGAACTCCAGCGTCCCCTCAGCGCCCAGCTCCGCGGCGAAACGCTCGGCGAACAGTGCGTCGTCCCCGTACCGTTTGAGCCCGGCGAGGAGCCGGTCGAACTCCTTGCCGCTGAGGTCACCCGGGTTCTGGCGTGCCAGCCGGGCCAACGCCTCGGCCTCGCGGACCGCCCGCACCGCCCCGTCCCGGTCCCCGTACGAGGCGCCCGAGAACCCGTGCTCGCTCTGGTCCACCAGGGCCCGCAGCACGTCGCTGGCCGTGTCGTCGCTGCGGGTGGCCGCCTCCAGGATCTCCTGCACCTCGTCCCGCAGGGCCAGGACGTCGGCCTCCCCGTGTTCCGGGGCGTCCGCGCCCTTGCCCGCGCGGTCCGGGTGCACCCGCATGGTGACGGTGAACCCTCCGCCACCCGTCGCGATGACCGTGAGGTTCTTCTTGCTGCCGCGGCCGATCGCCTCTTCCAGCTTGCGCCGATGCGACCGCAGTTCGTCCCGGGTGTCCCGCAGGATGTTCCGGACGGAGGACGCCTGGGTGTGCGCGTCGGTGAACTCGCCGACCGTCTTGCCGACGAACTCCCGCGACACCGTGGCGTTGATCCCCTCCCAGTTCGCCTTCGCGGCCTGGCCCTTGAGCCCGTCCCGTGCGTCCTTCTCCAGCGACTCCAGGTTGCGGACCAACCGCGACCAGTCGGACACAGCGGTGTCGAGCGGCCCGAACTCGGCGTTCCGTAACGCCTCGAAGTCCATCAGTGCTTCTCCCCTCCGGGACCCGAGGCACCTTCGGCACCCGCGGCACCCTCGTCGCCCTTGTGGTCCTTGTCGTGCTTCCCGGGCTCGTAGACCGGGTTGGCCGTGCCCGGCCCGCCCACCCTCTCGTCGAAGCCCTGGTCGAGAGTGCGGATGCCGCTCAACTCGCCCCGGACGTGCTGCTCGTCGCCCCGATGGGTCCGTTTGGTGAACTCCAGGTGGTTCGAGATGTGCGCACAGGCGTCCCGTAACGACGTGAGTTGTTCCTCCCACCGGGTGGAGACGTGGTGGAGGGCTCCACCCAGCGCGAATCCCTGACCCCTCAGGCTTCCCGCCGCCTTCTCGGTGCTGTGGACCGACACCCGTCCCTCGGTCCACAGCCGTTCGTACAGGCTGAAGGCGTGGTCACCGACCTTCGCCAGGTCGGCCTGGGTGACTTTCAGTACGGCCTGCGGGCTGCCGCCGTCGGCGGGTCCGCCTTCCGGGTCGCCCGGCACCTGGTTCAGCCGCATCGAGTCGGACCGCCGCTCGATGGCCTCCGCCTTCAACTGCTCCCATTCGTTCCAGCCCATGGACCGGTTCCTTCCCCCACGGTCGACGCGACGGCGCGACCAGGTCGATCGCACGCCCAGCGGCGTGCGGACGGACGTTCCAGGCACTCCTGCGAGTGACGCGCCCCCGCCGGAACGCGCAGTGCGCCCGGGTGAACACGCAACGTATCGGTCCGCGGGCATGGGCGCGCGCACGCGCCGGCCCGGGGAACCACCACCTCCTCGCTCGTTCCCGGGAGGCGCCCCGCCGGGCCGCCTCCGACCCGCCGAGGGCCTCAGCCCTCCCCTTCCGCCTCCGACTCCAGGAGTCCCGTCTGCACCAACGGCCGGCCCCGCTTGCGGGACACGAACGTGCCGCGGCCCACCGGCATCGGCCGGGGCCGCACCCCGCCGAGCAGATCCCCTTCGCCGGGATCACCCGCGAGGACGACGCCCTGTGCGCCCAGCTCCTTCATCCGCTGGATGAACGGTTCGTACGACGCCCGTCCCGCTCCGGCCGTGGACCGGGCCACGATGAACCGCACCCCCACGTCCCGCGCGAACGGGAGCAACTCGGTCAGCGGGGCCAGCGGGTTGCCGCTGGAGGTCGAGACGAGGTCGTAGTCGTCGATGACCACGTACACCGTCGGCCCCTGCCACCAACTGCGCTCCCGCAGCTGCCGCGCGGTGACCTCGGCCGTGGGGCTGCGGCGGCGGATCAGGTCGGCGAGCGCCTCGACGTGATGGTCCATCGCGTTGGACATCGGCACGTACTCGGCGAGGTGCGAGGCGGGCGTGGCGTCGAGCAGGGCGCGCCGGTTGTCCACGACGAACAGCTTGCAGTCGTCGGCCGGGTACCGCTCGGCGAGCCGCTTGATGAGCAGCCGGAGCAGGTTCGACTTCCCGGACTCGCTCTCGCCGAAGACCAGGAAGAACGGGTCCTGCTCGAAGTCGAGGAACACGGGTTCGAGGTTGTCCTCGTCCAGGGCCCAGGCCATGCCCCGGTCGGGGAAGCGGTCGCCGGCGGGCAGCCGGTCCGCGGGCAGCGTCCGGGGCAGCAGCCGTACCGCGGGTGCGCCCGGCGCGGGCCAGTGTCGGGTGACCTCCGCCGTCAGCGCCTCCGTGGCCGGTGCGAGGTCGGTGTCGGAGGACAGCCCGTCGATGCGGGGAACCGCCGCCATGAAGTGCAGTCGCTGCGGGGACAGGCCCCGGCCGGGCACGCCCGCGGGCACGTTCACGGCCACCTTGCGGTCGATCTCCGAGTCCATGGTGTCGCCGAGCCGCAGTTCGAGCCGGTTCACCAGATGGTCCTTGAGGTGGGACCTGACCTCCATGGAACGGGACGCGGACAGCACCAGGTGCACTCCGTAGCCGAGGCCGCGGGCGGCGATGTCGAGGACGACCTGTTCCAGGCCCTCGTACTCGCCGCGGAAGTTCCCCCAGCCGTCGATGACGAGGAACACGTCCCCCCACGGCTGGTCGGCGACGGAGACGTCACCCCGTGCGCGGCGGGCCCGGAAGTCCGCGATCGACGCGATCCCCGTCGTCCGGAAGTACTCCTCGCGCCGGGTCAGTACCCCGTACACCTCGGCGACGGTGCGCCGGACCCGCTCCGGGTCGAGGCGGGAAGCGATCCCGCCGACGTGCGGCAGGCCGGCGACCGCCGCCAGCCCCCCGCCACCGAAGTCGAGGCCGTAGAACTGGACTTCGTGGGGGGTGTGGGTGAGCGCGAACGACGCGATGAGGGTCCGCAGCAGCGTCGACTTGCCGGACTGCGGACCGCCGAGGAGCTGGAGGTGGCCGGCCGCGCCGGAGAAGTCGCACCACAGCGGGTCGCGCCGCTGCTCGTACGGCTTGTCGACGAGTCCCAGGGGCACCACCAGTCGCCCCGCGCCCTCGTAGCCGGGCTGGGTCAGGCCCCGACCCGCCACCGCGGTGAGCCCCGGCAGCAGGTCGTCCAGCGAAGGCGGGCTGTCGAGCGGCGGCAACCACACCTGGTGGGCCGCCGGGCCCTGCGCCTCCAGCCGCTGCACGATCACGTCGAGGACCGTGTCGGCCAGTGCGTCGTCCGTGTCCGTGCCCGGTTCCGCACGGGGCGGCGGCGGCACGTGTCCGTACGACACGGGCACTTCCGCCGCGGTGAACAGCACGGGGCGCCGGTCCACCGGGAGCGGACCGCCCGGCCCGGCGGCCCGGTACGCGGCGGACCGGTACGCGCCGGAGACGTACGCCGCCTTGAAGCGGACCATCTCGTCGGTACCGAACTTCAGGAAGCCCGAACCCGGCACGTTCGGCAGTTCGTAGGCGTCCGGCACGCCGAGCGCCGCCCGCGACTCGGCCGCCGAGAAGGTCCGCAGCCCCACCCGGTACGACAGGTACGTCTCCAGTCCGCGCAGCCGTCCTTCCTCCAGCCGCTGGGAGGCCAGCAGGAGGTGCACGCCCAGCGAACGCCCGATCCGGCCGATCTGCACGAACATCTCGATGAAGTCCGGTTTGGCCGTGAGGAGTTCGCTGAACTCGTCGATCACCAGGACCAGGGACGGAATGGGTTGGAGCGGCGCACCGGCGGCCCGCGCCCGCTCGTAGTCGTGGATGTTGGCGTAGTTCCCGGCGTCCCGCAGCATCTCCTGGCGGCGGTTCAGCTCGCCCCGGATCGAGTCGCCCATCCGGTCGACGAGCGTCAGGTCGTCCGCCAGGTTGGTGATCACTGCCGCCACGTGCGGCATCTGCGCCATCCCGGCGAAGGTGGCACCGCCCTTGAAGTCGGCGAGCACGAAGTTCAGCGTCTGCGACGAGTGGGTGACCGCGAGGCCCAGCACCAACGTCCGCAGCAGTTCCGACTTGCCGGAGCCGGTGGCCCCCACGCACAACCCGTGGGGCCCCATGCCCTCCTGCGCGGCTTCCTTGAGGTCCAGCATCACCGGGCGGCCGTCCTCGCCGACCCCGATGGGCACCCGCAGCCGCTCCGCCAACGAACGCGGTCGCCAGGTGCGGCGGGTGTCCACCGACGCCGCGTCCCCGAGCCCCAGCAGGTCCGTGAACTCCAGGTTCGCGAGCAGCGGCTCGTCGTCGTCACCGCCCGCGGCCATCCGCAGCGGTGCCAACTGCCGGGCCAGCGCCTCGGCGGACGCGTACGCGAGGACGTCCGGTACGCCCTCGTAGACCTGGCCGCCCGCCGACTCCAAGCGCAGGGCTCCCGGGTGGGCCACCACCGACAGGTCCCCACGGCCCGCGGAGAGCTCGCCGGGCACGACCTCGACGACGGTCACCCCCTGGAGTCCGTCCACCGATGCCAACGGGGAGTCCGGGGACAGGGACAGGCCGTCCAGCACGATCACGAGGTGCGGCTCGTCCGGTACGGGGGCACCGGCCGGGTGGAACCGCGGCCGGCCCGCGATCCGTTCGGCCAGCAGGGTCTCCAGCTCGCCCGAGCGGTGCACGATCATCCGTCGGGAACCCGCGCCGTCCGGTGCGCCGCCCGCCTGGGTGTGCGGCAGCCACTTCGCCCACTCCCACTTGGCGGCGGTGTCCGTACCGACGCCGAACACCAGCATCAGGTCGTCGGGGGAGTGCAGCGAGGCCAACGAGCCCGTCAGGGCACGGGCCGTACCGCGCACGGTGGCGGGGTCCCCGCTGACCGTCACGTGGTAGAAGGACCGCAGGGACACCGCCATCGGGAGCGCGTCGAGGGTGCCGTGCGCGGCGACGAAGCGGCGCAGCGCGTCCTCCGTCAGCGGCTCCAGGCCGTCCGTCGCCCCGATCTCCGGCGCGATGAGAGGGGTGGCCAGCGGCTGCGGCCCCAGACCGATCCGCACCTGCCCGAAGTCCCCGTCACCGGTGCGCCGTTCCCAGACCCGGCTGCCCTCGGTGACCAACGCCCACAGCTGGTCGGGGGAGGGGTGCAGGAAGTACTGGGCGTCGCGCTGGGCGCGGGCGGTCTCCACCGCGGCCCGTCGCGTCTGGGCCAGGTACCGCAGGTAGTCCCGCCGCAGGTCCGCCAACTGGCCCTGTGCGCCGCGCCGGTAGCGCACCACCATGGCGATCGTCATCGCGAGGGTGGACGCGATCATCACCATGCCCATGACCTTCATGAAGGGATGGGCGTTGGGCATGAAGAAGAACACCACCGAACCGCCCATGCCGAGCATCGGCAGGAGCTGCATCATGGTGCCCTCGTCCTGGCCGCGCGGCAGCTCGGGCGGGGCTTGGAGTGCGATCTCTCCCGCCGGCGTTGCGGACGGCAAAGCCCGCGGCGGGCGCTTGACGACGATCTGGCTCATTCGCACCAATTCCCTTGCCGGCCACGTCTCTTCCGTCCGCCGCCCCGTGTCGGGCGGACGTCGGCCGCGCGGCCGATCCTACTGACGAGCCCTCCGACAGGGGGGCGATAGGCTGCGGTGCGTGTGCGGGCGCACACGGAGAACGAGCCGTACGAATCGGGGTGTTCCGTGCCCACTCGGACCTGATGCGTGCCCGGTACGGCCCGGTGGCGGACCGGTTTCGGTCCGGAACCCCTGCGAGTCGGGCCGGAAACGGTCCAGCATCCGACCGTACCGATCGGATGCTGGACCGGTACGGACCGAACCGATCGAACCCGAGCGGGCCGTCCGCTGCGCACCAGCGCCCACGGCCACGTCACCCAGAGGGGGAGCAGCAGGTGAGCATGACGGCTTCCGCGGTCACCGGAGGGACCGGCGGCCCCGCCGCACCCGGCGGACCGAACGGCCCCGCGACGGGCCGCGGCCCCGGCACGGGCCTCGGCTTCTGCCGCGTCACGATCGTCGCCCCCGACAGCCGCATCGACGTCGCCCTCCCCGACGACGTCCCGGTGGCCGACATCCACCCCGAGATCCTGCGGCTCTCCCAGCAGAGCCCCACCCCCGGGGCGCCCGTCGGCTACCACCTCGTCCGACGCGACGGCACCGTCCTCGACAGCTCCCGCTCCTTCGCCGCCCAACGCATCCTCGACGGCGAACTGCTCACCCTGCGCCCCTTCGCCGAGTCGCTGCCGCCCGCCGTCTTCGACGACGTGTCCGAAGCCGTCGCCTCCGCCGTCGGCCGCGACCGCACCCTGTGGACCGGCGAACTGACCCGGGCGGCCGGTCTCACCGGCGGCGCGGTCCTCGCCGCGCTGATCGCCTTCGTCGCCTGGTCCGCCGACCCGCGCCACGACATGCACGGACTCCCCGGCGTCCTCGCCGCCGTCACCGGACTGCTCCTGCTCGCGCTCGGCGCCGTCCGCGCCCGCGTCTACGCGGACCGGGCCGCCTCGATCGCCCTCGGCCTGGGCGCCCTCCCCAACATCGCCGTCGCCGGCTCCGGCCTGCTGACCCCGGCCGACGGCCAGGGCATCGGCCGGCTCCACTTCCTCCTCGCCTGCGCGGCCGTCCTCCTCGCCGCACTGCTCCTCACCTTCACCTCCCCGCGCGGCGACGGCCCCTTCGTCGCCTTCGCCGTCGCGTCCGGCACCGGCCTGCTCACCACGTTCACCGCCCTGCTCGCGGACCTCACGGCCGTGGAGACCGCCGCGATCTGCGCGCCCCTCGCGGTCGGCGCCCTCGCCTTCCTGCCGGGCCTCTCGCTGCGCTTCGCCCGGCTGCCCATCGGCTTCGACGCGCCCAGCGCCCTGCGCGGGAGCCAGCCGACCACCACCGCAGGGGCGTACGGCGACGAGCCCCCGCCCCCCGAGGCCGTGGACCCCGACCGCATCGCCGCCCAGGCCCGGCGCGGTCACGAACTGCTCGTCGGACTCGTCGGCGGCTGCGCCCTGGTCACGGTGGGCGCCGCCGCTGTCCTCGGCTTCTCCGACAGCGGATGGGGCCAGCTCCTCGCCCTGGCGACCGGCCTGTCCCTGCTGCTGCGCGCCCAGCTGTTCCGCTACTCGGCCCAGGTCGGCGCCACCCTCGCGGCCGGCCTCGGCTCCCTGGTCCTGCTGGGCCTCGGCCTCGCCCTCAGCCCGCCGTCCGGACTCGTCCGCGACGCCCTGCGCGGCGACCCGGCGGGCCTGGACGTCCGCACGGTCTGGCTCGTCGCCGCGCTCGCCGTGGCCGCCGCCCTGGTCACATCGGTCGGACTGATCGCCTCCCGGGGCGGGGTCAGCCCCTTCTGGGGACGCTTCCTGGAGATCGCGGAGGGGTTCTTCCTGCTCACCCTGGTGCCGCTGGCCCTCGCCGTGTTCGACGTGTACGCCAAGGCCAGGGCGATGACCAGCTGACGCCCCCACCGCCCCGCGCCCGCCGGGACGGGCCGCTCCGGGCCACGGCGGGCAGCTGATACCCTGGTCGACGGCCGTTTGCGTACGCACCCCCGGATCTCCCGAGACCTGGAGGCAGCGCCCAGCGGACCCCGCCTGTCGAGTCTTGGAAGATCCCCTGCGATGTGCCAGGGGCACTCGGCGGCCTCATGAAGACGGAAACAAGGAGTACGCGTGTCGCTCGACGCCGCTACGAAGAAGCAGATCATGTCGGAGTTCGCCACCAAGGAAGGCGACACCGGCTCCCCCGAGGTCCAGGTCGCCATGCTGTCGCGCCGGATCTCCGACCTGACCGAGCACCTGAAGACGCACCGCCACGACCACCACTCGCGTCGCGGTCTGCTCATCCTGGTCGGTCAGCGCCGCCGTCTGCTCCAGTACCTGGCCAAGAAGGACATCCAGCGCTTCCGCGCCCTGGTCGACCGCCTCGGCATCCGTCGCGGTGCGGCGGGCGCCAAGTAGTACGCCGTGAAGGGAGCGGTTCCCACCCCAGGGAACCGCTCCCTTCGCCGTTGCCCGGCCGGACCGGCAGCCCCACCGCCCCCGCGCGGCGAACGGCGGCACACCCGTCGTACCCGCTCTGCGTGCGCAGTGTCACCACGGCTTTGTAGTCTGGACGCAGCACCACCCCGACGTGCCGCGGCGCCGAGCGCCACGGCCACCGTCAGGCCGAGGACGCGAAGGACCGCGCCCCCGGCACCCGCGGCACCGCACGGAGCGGTTCCGCACGACGTGACAACGACGAGGAGAAGCGCCCCCGCCGCGCCGGTCCTCGGTAGTGGCTCCCGGGGCATCCCCCGAGGGCTTCGATCGAAGACCGGCAAGCACCCACGGCGCGCTTCTCCGCCACGGTCCCCCGCCACACGGGCGCGCGGGACACACAAGAGGAGACACCGCTAGTGGAGAACGAGACCCACTACGCCGAGGCCGTCATCGACAACGGCGCCTTCGGTACCCGCACCATCCGCTTCGAGACGGGCCGCCTGGCCCGTCAGGCCGCCGGCTCCGCCGTGGCCTACCTGGACGACGACACCATGGTGCTGTCGGCCACCACCGCCTCCAAGAACCCGAAGGACCAGCTCGACTTCTTCCCCCTCACGGTGGACGTCGAGGAGCGCATGTACGCGGCCGGGAAGATCCCCGGTTCCTTCTTCCGTCGCGAGGGCCGCCCCAGCGAGGACGCGATCCTCACCTGCCGCCTGATCGACCGCCCGCTGCGCCCGTCCTTCAAGAAGGGCCTGCGCAACGAGATCCAGGTCGTCGCGACGATCATGGCGCTCAACCCGGACCACCTGTACGACGTCGTCGCGATCAACGCCGCGTCCGCGTCCACGCAGCTCGCCGGCCTGCCCTTCTCCGGCCCGATCGGCGGCGTCCGCGTCGCGCTGATCCGCGGCCAGTGGGTGGCGTTCCCGACGCACACCGAGCTCGAGGACGCCGTCTTCGACATGGTCGTCGCGGGCCGCACCCTGGACGACGGCGACGTCGCGATCATGATGGTCGAGGCCGAGGCCACCGAGAAGACCATCAAGCTCGTCGAGGGCGGCGCCGACGCCCCCACCGAGGAGGTCGTCGCGGCCGGTCTGGACGCCGCGAAGCCCTTCATCAAGGTCCTGTGCAAGGCCCAGGCCGACCTCGCCTCGAAGGCCGCCAAGCCGACCGGCGAGTTCCCGATCTTCCTCGACTACCAGGACGACGTCCTGGAGGCCCTCACGGCCGCCGTCCGGGACGAGCTCGCCCAGGCCCTCACCATCGCGGGCAAGCAGGAGCGCGAGACCGAGCTGGACCGCGTCAAGGTCCTCGCCGCCGAGAAGCTGCTCCCGCAGTTCGAGGGCCGCGAGAAGGAGATCTCCGCCGCGTACCGCTCGCTGACCAAGTCCCTGGTCCGCGAGCGCGTCATCAAGGAGAAGAAGCGCATCGACGGCCGCGGTGTCACCGACATCCGCACCCTGGCCGCCGAGGTCGAGGCCATCCCGCGGGTCCACGGCTCCGCCCTGTTCGAGCGCGGCGAGACCCAGATCCTCGGCGTGACCACGCTGAACATGCTCCGCATGGAGCAGCAGCTCGACACGCTGTCCCCGGTCACGCGCAAGCGCTACATGCACAACTACAACTTCCCGCCGTACTCCACCGGCGAGACCGGCCGCGTCGGCTCCCCCAAGCGCCGCGAGATCGGCCACGGTGCGCTCGCCGAGCGCGCCCTGGTGCCGGTCCTGCCGACGCGCGAGGAGTTCCCCTACGCGATCCGCCAGGTGTCCGAGGCGCTGAGCTCCAACGGCTCGACGTCCATGGGCTCCGTCTGCGCCTCCACCATGTCCCTGCTGAACGCCGGTGTGCCCCTCAAGGCCCCGGTCGCCGGCATCGCCATGGGCCTGATCTCCCAGGAGATCGACGGCGAGACCCACTACGTCACCCTCACCGACATCCTCGGTGCGGAGGACGCGTTCGGTGACATGGACTTCAAGGTCGCCGGCACCAAGCAGTTCGTCACGGCCCTCCAGCTCGACACCAAGCTCGACGGCATCCCCGCCTCCGTGCTGGCCGCCGCGCTGAAGCAGGCCCGTGACGCGCGACTGCACATCCTCGACGTGATGATGGAAGCCATCGACACGCCGGACGAGATGTCCCCCAACGCCCCGCGGATCATCACCGTGAAGATCCCCGTGGACAAGATCGGCGAGGTCATCGGCCCCAAGGGCAAGATGATCAACCAGATCCAGGAGGACACCGGCGCCGAGATCACGATCGAGGACGACGGCACCATCTACATCGGTGCCGCCGACGGCCCGGCCGCCGAGGCCGCCCGCACCACGATCAACGGCATCGCCAACCCGACCATGCCGGAGGTCGGCGAGCGCTACCTGGGCACGGTCGTCAAGACGACCACCTTCGGTGCGTTCGTGTCGCTGCTCCCGGGCAAGGACGGCCTGCTGCACATCTCGCAGATCCGCAAGCTCGCCGGCGGCAAGCGCGTGGAGAACGTCGAGGACGTGCTCGGCGTGGGCCACAAGGTCCAGGTCGAGATCGCCGAGATCGACTCCCGCGGCAAGCTCTCCCTCATCCCCGTGGTCGAGGGCGAAGACGGTGCCGAGGACGCAAAGGACGACGCTGCCAAGTGACGTCCCGTAGTTTCCGCGCGACGGCCCGTGTCTCTTCGGAGACGCGGGCCGTCGCCCGTACCCAAACCCTGCTCAAGGGCAAGGACGGCATCGGCACGGTCCGTCGCACGACCCTGCCGGGCGGCCTGCGGGTCGTCACCGAAACCCTGCCCTCCGTACGCTCGGCGACCTTCGGCATCTGGGCCCACGTCGGCTCCCGTGACGAGACGCCGGCCCTGAACGGCGCCACCCACTACCTGGAGCACCTGCTCTTCAAGGGCACCGAGAAGCGCACCGCGTTGGACATCTCCTCCGCGATCGACGCGGTCGGCGGCGAGATGAACGCCTTCACGGCGAAGGAGTACACGTGCTACTACGCACGCGTGCTCGACACCGACCTGCCGCTCGCCATCGACGTGGTGTGCGACATGCTCACCGGTTCTCTGATCCGGCAGGAGGACGTCGACGCCGAGCGCGGCGTCATCCTCGAAGAGATCGCGATGACCGAGGACGACCCCGGCGACTGCGTGCACGACCTGTTCGCGCAGACCATGTTCGGGGACAGCCCCCTCGGCCGCCCCGTCCTCGGCACGGTCGACACGGTCAACGCCCTGAGCGCCGACCGCATCCGCCGCTTCTACCAGAAGCACTACGACCCCACCCACCTCGTCGTCGCCGCCGCCGGCAACGTCGACCACCACAAGGTCGTCCGCCAGGTCCGCGCCGCCTTCGAACGGGCGGGCGCACTCGGCCGCGCCGACGCGGTACCCGCCGCCCCCCGCGACGGCAGCCGCACCATACGCGCCGCCGGCCGGGTCGAACACATCGGCCGCAGGACCGAACAGGCGCACCTCGTCCTCGGCATGCCCGGCCTCTCCCGGACCGACGACCGCCGCTGGGCGCTGAGCGTGCTCAACACCGCGCTCGGCGGCGGCATGTCGTCCCGGCTGTTCCAGGAGGTCCGGGAGAAGCGCGGCCTCGCCTACAGCGTGTACTCGTACACCTCGGGCTTCGCCGACTGCGGACTCTTCGGCGTCTACGCGGGCTGCCGGCCCAGCCAGGTCGGCGACGTCCTGAAGATCTGCCGCGACGAACTGGACCAGGTCGCCGAGCACGGCCTGTCCGACGACGAGATCGCCCGCGCCATCGGTCAGCTCTCCGGTTCCACGGTCCTCGGCCTGGAGGACACCGGCGCCCTGATGAACCGCATCGGCAAGAGCGAGCTGTGCTGGGGCGAACAGATGTCCGTGGACGACATGCTCGCCCGGATCGGCGCGGTCACCCCGGACGAGGTCCGCGCGGTCGCCCGCGACGTACTGGGCCGACGTCCGTCCCTGTCGGTGATCGGCCCGCTCAAGGACAAGCAGACGGCCGCGCTGCACGCGACGGTCGGCTGACCTCCCGTGTCGTCCCCCCTCCCGTAAGGAACAAGCACATGAGCAAGCTGCGTGTCGCGGTCATCGGCGCCAAGGGCCGCATCGGCTCCGAGGCGGTACGCGCCGTGGAGGCCGCCGAGGACATGGAGCTGGTGGCCGCGCTCGGCCGCGGCGACAAGCTGGAGACCCTGGTCGAGCAGGGCGTGCAGGTCGCCGTCGAGCTGACCGACCCCGGTTCGGTCATGGGCAACCTCGACTTCTGCGTGCGCCACGGCATCCACGCCGTCGTCGGCACCACGGGCTGGACGGACGACCGGCTCGCGCAGCTCGGCACCAGCCTGGCCGCGTCCCCGGAGACCGGGGTCCTCATCGCGCCGAACTTCTCCATCGGCGCCGTGCTGACCATGAAGTTCGCGCAGATCGCCGCGCCCTACTTCGAGTCCGTCGAGGTCGTGGAGCTGCACCACCCGAACAAGGTCGACGCCCCCAGCGGCACCGCGACCCGCACCGCCCAGCTGATCGCCGCCGCCCGCACCCGCGCGGGCAGCGCCCCCCAGCCGGACGCGACGGTCACCGCACTGGACGGGGCGCGCGGCGCCGACGTCGACGGCGTCCGGGTGCACGCGGTGCGGCTGCGCGGCCTGCTCGCCCACCAGGAGGTGCTGCTCGGCGGCGAGGGGGAGACCCTGACCGTCCGGCACGACTCGCTGCACCACAGCAGCTTCATGCCGGGCATCCTCCTGGGCGTGCGCCGCATCGTGGACGCTCCGGGCCTCACCTTCGGCCTGGAACACTTCCTGGACCTCGGCTGACCCATGCGCGCCAAGATCACATACGCCCTCGCGGCGGCCGTCCTGGTCTTCTACTTCGCCCTGGTCGGCAGCCGCGGGGTCTTCCTCATCCAGACCGGCACCCTGATCACGGTGACCTTCGGGATCGCGGTCCTGGTCCTGCCCGTGATCGGGATCTGGTTCCTCTGGAAGAACACCCAGTTCGCCCGCAAGGCCAACTCCCTCGCCGCCGAACTCGAACGCGAGGGCGGACTGCCCGTCGACGAACTCGTCCGCACCCCCAGCGGACGCATCGACCGGGACTCCGCCGACGCGGTGTTCCGCAAGCGCAAGGAGGAGACGGAACGGGCCCCGGGGGACTGGCGCTGCTGGTTCCGGCTCGCCGTCGCCTACCACGACGCCCGTGACACCCCGCGCGCCCGCAAGGCGATGCAGCGGGCGATCGCCCTCCGCGAAGGGCGGCAGCTCAGCGCCTGACGGCGGGGGGGGCCCCCCCCCCCCCCGGGGGGGGCCCCCCCCCCCCGGGTAAGAGACGAGCCGCCCGGGGAGGCCGG
>NZ_JBHXEN010000012.1:0-126882 GCF_042724695.1 Streptomyces sp. NPDC127068
AGCGTCGGGCACCCCCCCCCACCCCTGCTGGCGTGGCCGCGCGGCGCGCGGGCCCGGGCGCGCCCGCCCCCGGGGGGGTCACCCCGCCCGGGCGCCGGACTCCTCAGGCGGCGGCCTCGCGGGGGGTCGTCGGCGTACTGGGGCCGGGGTCGACCGGGTGGCTGGCCATGGCGTGGACGGTGACGTCCATCCAGGGCCACACCGGCAGCGAGGAGATGATGGTGTGCATCTCGGTGGGGTCGGCGGCCCTCCACAGGCCCCAGTTCTCGGTGCGGCCGGGTACGCGCCACATGCGGACGAGGTGACCGGAGGCGACGAGGTCGGCCGCGCGCAGGCGTTCCGCTTCGGAGACGGCCTCCTTGCGGGCGGGGTCCATGGCCTCGGGCCAGGAGATCTGGATGTTGACGAGGAATTCCACGGTCTTCCTTGGGGTGGTGCGCGTCGTGCGGGACGCGCGGCGGAACAGCGGTCAGTGGGCGAAGGGGTCGGCCGGGGTGCCGTGCTCGGTGACGATCGACTTGGTCTGGAGGAACTCGGCGACCGCTTCGACGCCGTTCTCCCGTCCGCTGCCGGACTGCTTGTAGCCGCCGAACGGAACGCTCCAGTGCAGTAGCCGGTACGTGTTCACCCAGACCACGCCGGCCTGGAGGCGGCGGGCCACCCGGTGGGCGCGGGCGCCGTCGCGGGTCCAGAAGCCGGCGGCCAGGCCGAACTCCAGGGAGTTCGCGCGCTCCACCGCTTCGTCCTCCGTGTCGAAGGGGTGGAGGGTGACCACCGGGCCGAACACCTCCTCGCGACAGACGGCCAGGTCGACGTCGGCGTCGACCAGCACCGTCGGCTCGTACCAGAAGCCCTCTTCGGCGCCGGCCACCTGGGCGCGCCGGCCGCCCGTCACGGCCTTCGCGCCGTGGCCGAGCGCGTCGTCCACGAAGGACTCGATGCGGGCGAGCGCGGCGGCGGAGGCCACCGGGCCGATGTGGGTGCGCGGATCGCGGGGGTCGCCGACGCGCAGTGCGCGCACCGCGGTCGCGTACCGGTCGACGAACTCGGCGTACACCTCGCGTTGGACGAGGATGCGGGAGCCGGCGACACAGGTCTGTCCGGCCGCCGAGAAGGCGCCCTGGCGGGCGGCGCTGACGGCCGCGTCGAGGTCCCCGTCGGCGAAGACGAGGTGCGCGGACTTGCCGCCCGCCTCACAGACGTAACGTTTCATCTGCGCTGCGGCCCGGGCTCCTAGGGCCCGGGCGACCGTGGTGCTCCCGGTGAAGGTCACCATGGCGACGTCCCCGTGCTCCACCAGCCGTTGGCCCTCTTCGGCGCCGCCGATCAGCACGCTGACCACCCCGGGCGGGAACCCCACGTCGAGCGCCAGTTCGGCCAGGCGGACGGAGGACGCGGGGGCCTGCGGCGGCGGTTTGAGGATCACCGTGTTGCCGGCGGCCAGGGCCGGCGCGAGCTTCCACGAGCCCAGCGAGAGCGCCCCGTTGAAGGGGGTCAGCGCGGCGACCACGCCCAGCGGTTCCCGGGTGACCAGGGCATCCGCGGTGCCGCTCAGCGGACGGGAACGGCTCTCCAACGTTTCGGCCACCGCCGCGAAGTAGCGGTACCAGCGGGCCAGGGCCGCCACCTCCCCCCGGGTGGCCGTCAGCGGTTTGCCGTTCGCCAGCGCCTCCCACGCGGCGAGTTCCTCCGTGTGGGCGACCAGGGCGTCCCCGAGCCGGTACAGCAGATCGGCGCGGGCGTGCGCGGGGAGCCCCGCCCAGGTCGGGTCGAAAAAGGCAGCACGGGCGCCGCGCACGGCGTCCTCCACCGCGTCCGGGTCCAGGTGCGCCCGGGCCCAGGTCCGCCCGGTGGCCGGGTCGACCAGGGGCACCGGCGTACCGGCGGGCGCCCGGCGTCGGCCCCCGGTGTGGGAGGTGAAGTCGTCGGCCGTGGGTGAGGGGTTCACGGGGTCTGGGTCCTTTCCGCGGACAGGGCGTCGCGCACGGCGGGGGTGTCGAAGTGGTGGCAGGCCACGGTGTGTCCTTCGGTTCCGGTGGGTGTCTGGGGTGGTGCGTCGCCCTCCCGGCACACCTGCGTGGCGAAGGGGCAGGAGCGCTGGAAGCGGCAGCCCGGCAACGGGGCCGCCGGGTCCGGCGGTTCGGCCCGGGTGCGCACGGCGCTGCCCGGCCGCTGCGCCCTGGGGTCCGGCACGGGGACGGCGCTGAGCAGGGCGTGGGTGTAGGGGTGGCGCGGCGCGGCGAACAGCTCCTCGCACGGGGCGGTCTCCATGATCTTCCCGCCGTACATCACGATCACCCGGTCGGAGAGGTGGCGCACCACGCTCATGTCGTGGGAGATGAAGAGGAAGCTCACGTCGCGGTCGCGGCGCAGGTCCTTCAGCAGGTTGACGATCTGGCCCTGGATGCTCACGTCGAGGGCCGAGACGATCTCGTCGCAGACGATGAAGCGGGGTTCCACCGCGAGGGCGCGGGCGATCGCCGCGCGCTGGCGCTGGCCGCCGGAGAGTTCGTGCGGGTAGCGGTCGGCGAGCTCCGGGCGGAGCCCGACCTGGCCGAGCAGTTCCTCGACCCTCTCCGCGACCTCCTCGCGGGGCACGGTCCGGTGCACGGTGACGACCTCGCGGATCGTCGCCCGGATCGTCATCCGGGGGTTGAGGCTCGCGTAGGGGTCCTGGTAGACGATCTGGGCGAGCCGGGGCAGTCGTCCGTCCCGTCGGAGTCGGTCCAGTTCACCGCCCTGGACGCGGACGCTGCCGGACGCGACGGGCGAGAGTCCGACGAGGGCCCGGCCCGTGGTGGTCTTGCCGCTGCCGCTCTCGCCGACGATGGTCACGATGCTGCGGGCCGGCACCGTGAAGGAGACCCCGTCGACGGCGTGCGCGGTGCCGGTCACCCGGCGCAGGACACCGCTGCGGATCGGGAAGCGCACGGCGAGGTCGTCGACGACCACGGCGTCGGGTGCTGCGGTCCCGGTGGCTCCGGCTGCTTCGACGCTCATGCGCCGTCTCCCGTCGCAAGGCCGCCGGTCGGCGCCGTGGCGCGGTCACCGGTCGAGGTGGTGAACGGGCAGCGGACGAGGTGCCCGGGGGCGTTCGCGGTCAGTGGGAGCAGGTCGGGCACGGTCTGGTCGCACTCCGCGTGGGCGGTGGTGCACCGGGGTCGGAAGGCGCAGCCCGGTGGTGGTGCGGCGGGGTCGGGCGGGAAACCGGGGATGGCGGGAAGTCGGTCGACGCGGTCCCGGTCCATCCGGGGGATCGATTCCATCAGGGCGCGGGTGTAGGGGTGTCCGGGCGCGTCGAACAGTGCGGTGGTGGGCGCCGTCTCCACGATCCGCCCCGCGTACATGACCGCGATGCGGTCGGTGATGCCGGCGACCACGCCCAGGTCGTGGGTGATCAGGATCAGTGCCATCCTCAGTTCCTTGCGGAGCCGGTCGATGAGTTGGAGCACCTGCGACTGGATGGTGACGTCGAGTGCGGTGGTCGGTTCGTCGGCGATGAGGACCTGGGGGTCGCGGCTGATCGCCATGGCGATCAGGACGCGTTGGCGCATGCCGCCGGACAGTTCGTGCGGATGGTTGCGCAGGCGTTCCCGGGCCGAGGGGAGGCCGACCAGGTCGAGGAGTTCGGCGCACCGGTCGGCGGCGGCGCGGCGGCTGAGCCCGTCGTAGTGGATGAGGGGTTCGGCCAGCTGCGCGCCGACGGTCATGGCGGGGTTGAGGGCGGACAGCGCGTCCTGGGAGATCAGGCCGATGCCGGAGCCGCGGACGGTGCGTATCTGTCGGGGGGTGAGCTTGGTGAGGTCCTTGCCGTCGAAGTCCACCCGGCCCGAGATGTCGACCCCGTCGTCGCCCAGCATCCGCAGGACCGCGAGCATGGTCTGGCTCTTTCCGGACCCCGATTCGCCGACGACGCCCAGCGATTCGCCCGCCGCGACGCTGAACGAGACGTCGCGGACGGTCTCCAGGGGCGCGCCGTGGCCCGCGTTGCGGCCGCGGTGGGCGACCTTGAGGTGTGCTACGTCCAGGATGGTCATGGTGGTTCCCTCCCGCTAGGCCAGTTTGATCTTGGGGTTGAAGTACGCCTGGACCACGTCCACCAGGAAGTTGATCAGCACGAAGGCGATGGCGATCACCAGGATTCCGCCCTGGACCAGGGGGATGTCCCGGGTGGAGATGGCCTGGTGGAGGGCGAGTCCGATGCCCGGCCAGGAGAAGACCGTCTCGGTGAGGACCGCTCCGCTCAGCAGGAAGCCCGCCTGGAGGCCGATCACCGTGACGACCGACGGCATCGCATTGGGCAGGACGTGGCGGACGATGACGCGGAACTCGCTGACGCCGCGCGAGCGTGCGGTGCGCACGTAGTCGTTGCCGATCACTTCCAGCACCGAGGAGCGGGTCATCCGGGCGATCACGGCGAGCGACCAGGCGGCGAGCGTGGTCACCGGGAGCACCATGTGCGCGGCGACGTCCAGGGCGCCGCCGCCGCCGATGGAGGTCATCCCGGTCGCCGGCAGCACGCGCAGTTGGAGCGAGAAGACGACGATCAGCACCAGTCCGAACCAGAACGAGGGCACGGAGTTGAAGAAGAGGACGCCCACGGTCAGTCCGCGGTCGCGGGCCGAACCCGGCTTCTGCGCGGCCCAGGTCCCGATCGCCACCCCGACGACGGCGGCCACCACGATGGCGGTGCCGGAGAGCAGCACCGTGTTGAGCAGCCGTTCGGACAGGACTTCGGACACCGGTCGGCCGAAGGAGAGCGAGCGGCCCAGGTCCCCGCCGAGGAGGTTGCCCAGGTAGCTGAAGTAGCGTGCGAGGGCGGGTTCGTCCAGACCCAGGTCCGCGCGCAGGGCCTGGCGGTCCTCCTCCGACGAGGTCGGGCCCAGGAGCGCGCTGGCCTGGTCGCCGGGGATGATCTGGCCGAGGCCGAAGGTGGCGACGGTCACCCCGAGGATGACCGGGAGCATCTGTAGGGCGCGGCGCAGGGTGAAGGTCAGCATGCCGTTTCTCCAGGACTGTTCATGACCGGCTCCACCGGGTCCGTAGCGTGGTCTTGGCGGCTCCCCGGGGCCCGCGGGCGGCGCGTGACTGCCGGGTGCGCGGGTCGAGGCGGTCGCGGATTCCGTCCCCCAGCAGGTTGAAGCCGACGGCGAGCACCACGATCGCGAGCCCGGGGATGGTGGCGACGTGCTGCGCCGTCACCAGCAGGGCGCGCCCGCCGCTGAGCATCTGGCCCCAGTCGGGGGCGGGGGGTTGGGCGCCCAGGCCGAGGAAGGCGAGGCTGGAGCTGAGGATGACGTTGCGGCCGGTCTGGAGGGTGGCGAAGACGACCAGGCCACCGAGCAGGTTGGGGGCGATGTGGCGGAAGGCGATGCGCAGGTGGCCGTACCCGAGTGCGCCGGCGGCTTCCACGTACTGTTCCTGCCGCAGGGAGACGACGTACCCGCGGACGATCCGTCCGAACTCGGGGACCGTCACCACCACCATGGCGATGATCATCGAGGTGGTTCCGGGGCCGAGCGCCACGCTGATGCCGAGCGCGAGCAGGATGCCCGGGAACGAGAACATCACGTCGAAGATCCGCATCAGGGTGCTGTCGAGCCAGCCGCCGACGTAGCCGGAGAGCAGTCCCAGACAGCCGCCGACCAGCAGGGCGAGCAGGGTGGGCAGGACGGCGACGAGGAGGGCGAGGCGGGCTCCGTGCATCAGCCGGCTGAGGATGTCGCGGCCGACCTCGTCGGTGCCGAGCAGATGCCCGTCGCTGAGCGGGCCGAGCCCGACGGACGACGGGTTCGTGGCGAGCGGGTCGTAGGGGGCGATGACCGGTGCCAGGACCGCCACGAGGACGGTGGCGGCGACGATCGTGCCCCCGATGACGGCGGTCGTGTTGCCGCCGGCGACGGAGCGCAGTCGGGCGCGCCAGCGGGGGCGCGGGGCCGGGGCGGTGTCGGGTGCCGCGGTGGTGTGCATGTCTGTTGCCTCCCTACCGGCGGCGGATGGTGGTGTAGTCGACGTAGACCGACGCGGCGGGGGTGACGCCCCTGACCTGGTGGCTGAGGACCCGCGGCAGTCGGTCCTGGTACAGGAAGAGCCAGGGGGCGTCGGAGGCGATGGTGGTCGCGGCGTCCTGGTAGAGCGCCATGCGACGGCGGTCGTCCCGTTCGCCGCGGGCCCGGTCGAAGAGCGCGTCGACGTCGGGGTTGCGGTACCAGCCACGGTTCACCCCGTTGGGGGGATGCAGGGCGCCGCTGAACATGCGTTCGAGGAAGTCCGCGGCGTCGGCGCCGGTGGTCCAGCCGTTGAAGGAGCCGTGGGTGCCGTCGTCGTACCCCTTGCCCTCCACGGCGACCAGGGAGGCGAACTCCACGTACTGGAGGTCCAGGTGGACTCCCACGGCCTTGAGGTCCTGTTGGACCAGGGACATGATCTCGGTGGCCTGGGAGAATCCCGGTCCGCTGTCGGGGGCGAGCAGTTTCAGCCGCACCGGCGTCTTCACCCCGCTCTCGCGCAGCAGTTGCCGGGCCCGGTCGGGGTCGTGGGCGTACAGGGCGTTCCCCCCGGCGGCTCGGGTCCGGTCGTCGGGGTACGCCTCGTTGCCGCGGGGCAGGGGGCCGGTGGACGGGGACACCTGGCCGCCGGTGAGGGTGGCGATGGCCGCACGGTCCACGGCGTGGTTCAGGGCCTGTCGGAAGGCCGTGTTGTCGGTGGGCGCGATCCTGGTGTTCAGCCGGAGGAAGTACTGGTTCGCCGGTTCCGGGTACTGGACGGACATGACGTCGTCGTGGGTGAGCTGTTGGACCTGTTGGGCGCCGGCGCTCAGGATGGCGTCCACCTCACCGGTCTGGGCGGCGATGGCGAGGGTGGTGGGGTCGGTGACCGACTCCACGATGAGGGAGGGGGCCGCGGGCGCGCCGCCCCAGTAGGCGGCGTTGCGCTTCATCTTGATGCGCTTGCCGTGGTCGGCCTCCTGCTGGGCGAAGGGGCCGGTACCGACGGGGTGCAGTCCGATGTCGTCGGGGCGGTGCTCGCGCAGCGCCCGGGGGCTGACGATGGACATCCGGCGGTCGGTGAGCAGGCGCGGGAGTCCCGCGTACGGTTGGGTGAGCCGCAGGGACAGGGTGTGCGCGTCCACCACTCGGACGGCTTCGATCCAGCGGGTCAGGAACTTCATGTTGCCGCTGGCCGTCGCGTCGTAGACGTCCGCCGTCTCGTCCGTGATGCGGTCGAAGTTGACCTTGACGGCGGTCGCGTCGAAGGCCGTTCCGTCCGCGAACTCCACGCCCTTGCGGAGGGCGAAGGTGTAGGTCCGGGCGTCCGGGGAGACCTTCCAGGACTCGGCCAGGGCGGGGCGCAGGGCGGGTGCCCGGTCCGTCTTCGTGCTCAGGTCCTCCCGGATGAGGGGGTCGAACAGCGCGTCCACCAGTCGCAGGCCCACGGTTCCGGAGAGTCGGTGCGGGTCCAGCGCGGGTATCTCGCCTTCGGCTCCGACGACCACGGTGTGGGCGTCGCGGCCGAATCCGGGGTTGGTGCTGCATCCGGTGAGGAGCACGGCGGCGACCGCACAGCCGATTCCGGTACGCAGCCTGCTTCTTCGTGGGTGCGCGCGCACTCTGCGGTGCGAAAGCCTCATGCTGGTCGCCTTCGTTCGTCGGAGAGGTCGTGGAGGATCGCGGTGGCCGCGTTCCTGCCGGGTGTTCCGGTGACGTAGCCGCCGGGCCAGGTCCCCGCGCCGGTGACGTAGAAGCCGCCGAGCGGGGTGCGGTAGCCCGCCAGGGCCGGATGGGGGCGATTGCCGAAGAGGCTGTGGGGGAGCATGTCGCCGTGGGTGATGTTGCTTTCGACGAGCCCCAGTTCGCTTTCGATCTCCACCGGGTTCATCAGTCGGTGGTCGACGATGCGGTCCGGCAGGCCCGGCATCAACTGGGCGAGCTCTTCGATGCAGGTCCGGCCGAACTCCTCGGTCCGCCGGGCGTCCCAGTCCCCGTCGTGCGGGCGGTAGGGGGCGTGCCAGGCGTTCACGCTGAGGAGGTGGGTGTTCCCGGGGGTGAGTCCGGGGGAGGTGAGGGTGGGTATCAGTCCCCACATCAGGGGCCGGGGCGACGGGCGTCCGGCGCGGGCTTCGCGGACGGACTCCTCGATCTGGCCCAGCGACGAGCCGACCCGGAACTGGCAGGCCCGCACCCGGTCCGGGTCGACCTCGGGGTCGAGTCCGGCGTAGGCGGGCAGCGCGTCGACTTCGAGGACCAGTTTGAACGCGGAGCCCCGCATCTCGGTCCCGGTCACGGCGGACCGGACGGACGCCCCCATCGCCGCGTCGTCCAGCAGGTCGCGGAAGAGGTGGACCGGGTTGACGGCCGCCACCACCCGGTCGGCGGTGATCTCCTCGCCGGTGGCGGTGACCACGCCGTGGGCGGACTCCCCGTCGTGGAGGATGCGCGCCACCGGTGTTCCGGTGCGGATCTCCACTCCGTGGCGGCGACAGCAGCCCTCCAGGGCGTCGACGATCGCGCTCATGGACCCCACCGGCAGTCCGGTGGAGCCGCGGAGCGCCACCCGCTCGGCCGCCTGGCCCGGGTGCCCGCCCGCCGCGGTGGCGGCGAGGGCGAACGGGCGCATCATCAGTCCGACGGCCGTGCCGGGGGCCGAGGGCGGGACGAGGTGCGCGTTCAGGGCGAGCATCCCGAGCAGCGCCTTGGCCTGGTCGGAGCGGAGGTGCGCGTGGAGCAGCTCGGTGAGGCTGCCGTCGAAGACGGCGGCGAACAACTCCCGTTCCTCGCGGTCGGTCAGTCGTTCCCGCAGGGCATCCAGGGTCGGCGGCGGCTCGTCCAGTCGGACTCCGAGGCGCGCGCCGAGTCGTTCCAGGGAACGGATCAGTCCCCGGTAGCGGCGGGCCTCGCCCGGGGCGAACCCGTCGAGCTGACGGTCGACCAGGGCCGGGTCGCGCCAGCCGAGGAAGCACCGGCCGTCGAACTGTTGGACGACCGTGGGGTCCGCCCTCACGAACCTCAGGCCGTGCTCGGCGAGCCCCAGTTCGTGCACCACGGCGGGATCGAGGGAGCCGGGTGAGTTGGTGAAGGCGAGTCGGCGTCCCGGGAGGAACTCGTAGCCGCCGCAGGGTCCGCCGAGCGCCGGGCGGGATTCGACCACGGCGACGCTGAGTCCGGCCCGGCCCAGATAGGCCGCCGTCACCAGCCCGTTGTGACCGCCTCCGACGACCACCGCGTCAAACCGGTTCATGACTCGCCCAGCCCCTTCCTCGCACCCTCGTGTTCGCCGTGTTCGTTTTTTCGTGGTGTTCGTGGTGTTCGCCGCGCGGGTCAGTTCTGCGGGGCGGCCGAGAATCCGTCGTCGAACATCCGGAGCCAATTCCCGCCGGATATCTGCTCGACCTCCGCGGCGCTGAATCCGCGGGTGCGCAACCGCTCCAACACGGGCGCGTACCCACGGCCCGCGGCGAACCATTCGGGGAACTCGACCGGTCCGGAAATGGGGACCATCGGCTTGCGGCTCCAGCGACCCTGCCGCCACCAGTGCAGTTCCTCGTCGCCCTGCCCCGCGTAGTAGTCGGAACCGAGTCCGACGTGGTCGACGCCGATCAGTTCGACGGTGTAGGCGATCATGTCGCAGAATTCTTCGACGGTGCAGTCGACTCCGTTGGGGGCGATGCGGGGATACATGCTCAGGCCCACCACACCGCCCTTCTCGGCGGCCTTCTTCAGGACCGTGTCCGACTTGTTGCGGAAGCGCAGCTCCACGTTCTCGCCGACGAATTCCCGGGGGTTGGCGTGGGTGACGGCGACCGGACGTTCCGATGCCTCCAGGGCTTCGAGTGACGTCCGCTCGTTGCAGTGGGAGATGTCGATCAGCATGCCGACCTGGTTCATCTCACGGACCAGATTGACGCCGTACGTCCGGGACAGCCCGGCGTCGTCGCCCTCCCAGCAGCCCGCTCCCGCGGAGTTCTGGGTGTTGTACGTCAGCTGGGCGATGCGCACGCCGGCCTGGTGGAAGGCGCCGACGAGGTCGAGGTCGTCCTCGAAGGGACTGCTGTTCTGGAACCCGAGGACGATCGCGGTGCGTCCGTCCCGCTCGGCCGCCCGGAGGTCGTCGCCGGAGCGGCCCTCACCGAGCAGATCGGCGTTCTCGGCGAGCAGTCGCTGCCAGCGGCCGACCTCCCGCAGGGTTTCGGTGGAGTCCTCCCAGATCGCCACGGTGGCGTGGACCGCGGTGATCCGGGCGGCGTGCCACTCCTCGAAGCGTTCACGGGAGGGCTTGACGAACTGGAGTGCGTCTACGAGCACGGTTGACTTCCTCTACTGGTCGGGCGGGAGGTGAACGGGATCGGTTCAGAGCCGGCCGAGTCGGCCCAGGGTCGCGATCTCGTCGCGCAGCCCGAGGTGGCGCAGTGCCTTCCACAGCGATGCCTGGTTGCTGGTCACCACCGGCAGACCGGTGTCCATCTCCAGGTAGGGCAGGACGTCGAAGGTGCGGTAGGTGCCGCAGGAGATCAGCAGGGCGTCCACGTCGGGGGCCGCCCGGTGCAGGCGTCGACCCAACCGGTAGGCGCTGTCCGCGTCGTGCACGCTGGCCTCGTAGGGGTCCGTCATCTGGAGGCCCTCCATCACCGGCACCTCGAAGCCGAGCGCGGTGAGGTAGTCCCGTAGGGCGTCGTTGACCTCGTCGGTGTAGATGCTGCCGACGGCGACGGAGGTGGCGCCGACCGCCCGGAGGGCGTCCACGGTCGCCTGCATCATGGTGATGGCGGGGATGCCGGTCTCGGCCGTGATCTCGTCGGTGACCTTCTCGTCGGTGCCGGGTCCCGGGATGAAGGTGCCCGGGGCGCCGCACTGCACGATCAGGTCGACCTTGGCGGTCGCCAGCTGCCGCGAGGCTTCCAGTACCTGGCTCATCATCTCCTTGAGCCCTTCCGCGTCCACGCGGGGGACGATGGTCCGCGCATCGGCGAACGCGACGCCCGTGGGGGCCACGGAGCGCCACTCCTCGGCGCCTTCGATGGCCGTGGCCGGACGGATCTGACCGATTCGTGCACGCCAACCGAGCAACATAAGCGACTTCTCCTCAACAACTGACGGTATGGGGAACGGTCGTGACTCCGGGTCGGGCTTCACCCGAGGACCCGGGGTACGGAAGGCCCCGGGGGTGGGGCCCGGGAGGGAACGACACGGGGGAATCCGGCCGCCCCCAGAACGGCCACCGGGAATCTGGGACAGTGGACCAGATCTCGTTCGGCACAACGTACCGACGGCTTCAAGCCAGGTCAATGGGGTGCGCACAGGCGAAAAACGAACACGTGGGCCACAGGACGCACGAAGCACGTGACGCGCACGAAGAAGCCGCACCGAGCACTCGGTGCGGCTGGTTCACAGGAACGGCGCGAGGGCGGGGCGACGGCGGTCCCGCGGGACCGGCCCCGGCGGGGCTACGCGGGCAGGCGCCACCGATCGGCGATCTGCGCGGCGGCCGACCGCAGCGCCGGCACCAGATCCGTCATGCGCTCGTCACTGAGCCGCGCCTCGGGCCCGTAGATGCTCAGCGCGGCGGTGATGCTCCCCTGGGTGCCGATGGGGACGGCGACTCCGCAACCACCGGTGATCCACTCTCCCCGACTCACCGCGTAGCCGCGCCGCCGGGCGTCGGCGATGCGCTCGACGACCTCCCGGGAGTCCGCGGGCGGGCCGGCGTCCCCCGACTCGCGGGCGCGCACCAGTCGTTCCAGCTCCGCCTCGGGCAGCATCGCGAGCAGCACCCGGCCGGTGGCCCCGGAGAACAGCGAGTAGGGCCGACCGACGCCGGTGATCAACCGCAGCGGTTGCGCGCTCTCCGCCTCGAAGACGGTCACGCGTCGACCGTCGACCAGGGTGGACACGCACGCCGTCTCCCCGGTGACCGCGGCGATCCGGGTGGTGGCCTCGGCCGCCGCGCCCACCAGATCACTGTTCGCGGCGTGCTTCCAGGCGAGGGTGAGCGCGGCCGGGCCGATGACGTACTTGCGGGAGTGCTCCTCCAGGACGGCCAGGCCCACGCGTTCCAGGGAGACGAGGATGCGCTGCGTCGAACTCTTGCTGATGACCAGGTCGCGGCTCAACTCGCGCACCCCGCGCGGCCTGTCGGCCTCGGCGATCGCCTTGAGGACCGCCAGGGCGTGGTCCACGATCTGCACCGTGGCGCCACCGGCCGGGGCGACGGGCTCGTCCGCGGCGGAGGCGGGCCCCCGCGCGTGACCCGACGGGGCCGACTCCGCAGGCTCCGACCCGTGCTCGGTCGCCATGGCGGCCGGTCCTCTCCCTGTGCACGGCGGAAGCCCGTTCCGGGCCCTTGCGCGAAGGGGGTTTCCGCCGTCGGTCAGTGCTGGATGACGTGATCGTTCGCGATTATCACACAGGGGCCACACGGAGTCACCCTCTCCGTGAGCCGTACGGGTGAGCCGCCCCGACGGGTCACCAGCGCTCGGTGAGCAGGTCCGGGCCGGGCGGCCCACCCGGCAGCGGGCCGTGCCCCGTCCGCAGTCCGTCCAGGGCGATCGCGAGGGTGCGCTGACGGGCACTGACGGCCGCATCGAGGAGGTCCGTCCGCTCCTGCTGCTCGAACTGCTCGACCAGGGAGGACTTCCCGAGCTGTTCGATGAGCAGGGCGACGTCCACCGCGGTGGCGTCGGCCCGGAGCACTCCGGCCTCGTGCGCACGCGCCACCAGGGCGAGCATCAGCTCCTCGGACCGGGTGAACCGCTCCGCCATCTCGTCGGTGACGGAGATCGTGCCGGCCAGCGACCCGAGCGCGCCGCCGCTGAACTCGACGGCGGCGGTCACGTAGTGGACGAGCCCGGCCCAGGGGTCCTCGTGTTCCAACCCGTGCTCCGCGGCTTCGATCCACTGACCGAGCGAGAGCGCGCACAGGTGCTGGAACAGCTCCTCCTTGGTGCGGTAGCGGCGGTACAGGCTGGCGATCCCCACCCCGGCGCGGGCCGCGATCGCCGCCACGGAGGCGTGGGCGCCGTCCACCGCGAGGACCTTCTTGGCCGCCTCCAGCAGCGCACGGTCGTTGCGTTCGGCTTCTGCGTACCGGGGTGCTCGTCGGGCCATGGCCTCACTCTAGCGGCTTGCGAAGCGAATCACTCCGTTATACGTTTCCAAACGAAGCGAAATTATCCGTTTGGAGGGTTGCCGTGCTGGCCGTGGTGATGCAGGAGTTCGGAGCGCCGCAGGTCCTGGAGGCGCGACAGGTCGCGGAACCGGAGCCGGGTCCCGGTCAGGTGCTCGTCGACGTGGCCTACGCGAGCGTCACGTTCGTCGAGACCCAGGTGCGTTCCGGCAGCGGCCCCTTCGGTCGCCCGCCGCTGCCCCGGGTGCCGGGCAACGGCGTCGGCGGACGCGTCACCGCCGTCGGCCCCGGGGTGGACCCCGCCCTGCGGGGCACGACCGTCGTCACCACGACCGGCGGCACCGGAGGCTACGCCGAACGCGCCCTGGCCCGGGTCGACGACGTGGTGCCGGTCCCCCCGGGGCTCGATCTGCGCGAGGCGGTCGCGCTCCTCGCGGACGGCCGCACGGCGCTACTGCTCCACCGGCAGGCAGCGGTGGAGCCGGGCGAGAAGGTCCTGGTGGAGGCCGCCGCGGGCGGTGTCGGCAGCCTCCTGGTGCAGTTGGCGGTGCACGCCGGGGCGCGAGTGGTGGGTGCGGCGCGCGGCGACCGGAAGGCCGAACTCGTCGCCTCGCTCGGCGCCCGTCCCGTCGACTACTCCGAGGACGGCTGGCCCGACCGGGTCCGGGAGGCGGCCGGCGGCGCTCTCGACCTCGTCTTCGACGGGGTGGGCGGCACCATCGGCACCGAGGCGACCGACACGCTGCGCCCCGGTGGCCGGATCAGCCGGTACGGCATGGCGAGCGGCGCGGACGCCGAGCCGGACGAGGAGGCGCTCGCCGCCCGCGGCGTCCGGTCCCTCGCACTGTCCGCGGCTCCGACGCCCGCCGAGACCCGTGCCCTGATCGGCGACGCCCTGCGGCTGGCGGTGCACGGCACCCTGCGGCCCGTGATCGGCCAGACCTTCCCCCTCGCCTCGGCGGCAGCAGCGCACGCGGCCATCGAAGCCCGGGCCACCCTGGGCAAGACCCTGCTCGTCGTCGGGGACGTCGAGCCCGCGGACGTCGATCGATGAGCGGTCCCACCCGCGAGCCGCCCGCCCGCGCCGGTGCCCGGGAGTGGGTCGCCCTCGCGGTGCTGGGCGTCCCGGCCGTCCTGGTCATGATGAACATGTCGGTGCTCTACCTGGCGCTGCCGACGCTCAGCCGCGATCTGGGCCCCAGCGGCTCCCAACTGCTGTGGATCACGGACGTGTACGGCTTCCTGGTCGCCGGTTCGCTGATCGCCACGGGCGCCCTCGGGGACCGACTGGGACACCGCCGGATGCTGCTGGTCGGGGCCGTCGCGTTCACCGCCGCCTCGCTCCTCGCGGCCTACGCGACCGGCCCCGGGACGCTCATCGCGGCCCGTGCGCTCCAGGGGTTGGCGGCGGCCTTCCTGGCACCCTCCTCGCTCTCCGTGATCCGCAACCTGTTCCGGGACCCCGGGCAACGCACCCTCGCCATCACGATCTGGATGACGAGCTTCATGGCCGGCGGTGCCCTCGGTCCGCTGGTCGGCGGCGCGCTGCTCCAGTACTTCTGGTGGGGCTCCGTCTTCCTCGTCGCCGTACCGGCCATGGTGGTGCTGCTGCTCACGGTCCCGTTCCTGGTGCCCGAGTTCCGCACCACCGGCGGCGGGCGGTTGGACCCGGTCAGCGTCGCGCTGATCCTGCTGGCCCCCCTCACGACCGTGTACGGGGTCAAGAGCCTCGCCCTGGACGGCTTCGCTCCCGTCGCGCTGGCCTGGGTGGCCGCCGGACTGCTCATCGGCACGACCTTCGTCCGACGTCAACATCGGCTCGCCACCCCGCTGATCGACCTGTCCCTGTTCCGCGTCCCCGCGTTCGCGGTCTCGGTCGGGGGCATGGTGGTGGTCGGCGCGGTCCTGTTCAGCACCAGCCTGCTCAGTTCGCAGTACCTCCAACTGGTGCTGGGGTTCGAGCCCTTGACGGCGGGGCTGTGGCAGTTGCCGACGGCCGTGGCCGGTACCGCGGTCGCCCTGTGGGCCTCCGGACTGACCAGCCGGTTCCCACCGCCCGTGCTGATGGGCACGGGAGCCGCCTGCGCCGTGCTGGGGCCGGTGCTGCTCACCCGGGTCGACGGCGGGCCCGGGTACCTGGTGGCCGGTTCCGTGCTCCTCTTCGCCGGGCTCACCCCGTTCATGGCCCTGGGCACCGGACTGGTGGTGGGCGCGGCCCCGCCGGAGCGGGCCGGTGCCGCGTCGGCCGTCTCCGAGACCGGCGCGGAACTCGGCGGCGCCCTCGGCATCGCCGGTCTGGGCAGCGTCGCCGCCGCCGTCTACGGCGACCGGCTGGCCGACCGACTGCCCCGGGAGCTCTCCGCGCACCTCGACGGGCCCGCCGCCGAGACGCTGCCCGCGGCGCTGGAGGCGGCACGGCAGTTGCCGCCGGCCACCGCAGCGCAGCTGGTGGGGGCCGCGCACGACGCGTTCACGCAGGCCCTCCACGTGCACGCGTTCGTCCTGATGCCGTTGCTGGTCGCCCTCGCGGTCCTGACCCTGGCCCTGCGCGGCCGGGCGGCGCGCACCCCGCAGGGCACCATGTCCCCCGAGGGCCGCGGCGCGGACGTCCGCGCCGGCCACTGACCGAACCCATCGAAGGGAAGCCCGCTCATGCAGGTAGAGGTGTACTTCGACGTCCTGTGCCCCTGGTGCTACATAGGGCACCGACGACTGGCGACCGCACTGGCGGGACGAGACGCGCCGGTCGTCGTCTGGCGCAGCCTGGAGTTGGCACCGGACGGCGACCGGGTGCCCGGCGAGACGGCCGCCGAGGTCATCGCCCGGTACGCGGGCAGTACCGAACAGGCTGCCGAGCGCCTGAAGTTGATCGAGTCGAACGGTGCGGCCGAGGGGCTGCGGCTCGACCTGCACCGGGCCCGGCCGGTCAACTCCTTCGACGCCCACCGGCTGGTCAAGCTGGCCGCCGCCCACCGACGGGTGGACGAGGTCCTGGAACTGCTGCTGCACGGTTACCACACCGAGGGGCTCAACATCGCCGACGCCTCGGTGCTCCAACGGCTGGGCACCGAGGCGGGACTCGACCCGTCCGAGGTCCACCGCGTGCTGTCCGGAACGGAGTTCGCGGCGGACGTCCGCGCCGACGAACGGCGGGCCGCCGCACACGGAATCCGTGGGGTGCCCACCCTGGTGGTCGACGGGGGGCCGCCGGCCTCCCTGATCCAGGACCCCGCCGCCCTCGCCCGCCTGCTGTCGACCCCCTCGGCGACGCCCCAGGGAAGTCAGTAGAAGCGCGGGCCCGCGTCGGTGACCCGGACGTTCTGGGCCAGGCCCGGCTTGCCGTCCTTCACCGTCTGGCACCGGTACGAGGTGGGCGAGTCCAGGGGCACCAGCACCGCCCGCGGGATGCCGCTGCAACGGACCGCGTCGGGGGTGTAGTTGCCGTAGAGCAGACGGGCGGCCCCGTCCCGGGTGAGGACGGCCTTGCGGGGAGTGGCCTGGTACTCCACGTGGCTGGACGAGAAGTCGGAGGTCTCCCCGATCTTCACGTCCCAGGTCAGCTTGAGCCCCTCGTAGGTGCTGGTGCAGGTCAGTTCGGTGCCGGCCTTCGAAGCCGCGGAGTCGGGGCACTCGGCGCTCACGTCACCCCCGGCCTTGGCCATGTTCAGGGTGCGCGTGCGCAGTTCGTACGCCAGTTGCTCGCCGAAGGGCGCTCCGGCTGCGGGCGACGGTTGCAGTGCGGCGTCCGGTAGGGCGGCGGGCTCGGGCACCTGCTGCGGGAGCAACGCCAGGGCCTTGGAACGGGAGTCGGACCGGTCCGGGTCGCCGTCCCCGTCCGAACACCCCGCAACGAGGAGTCCGAGCAGGGCGACAGCAATCGGGATCTTCATCGTGCGCATGATCATCACCCTAGTGGCCGCCCGAGCAGACGTCGCTCAGGTCACCGTGACCGGGTGGCGGACCACCGCGTCGAAGAGGTAGCCCTGGGTGTTGTGCGCGGTGCTGAGCGGCTGGGTACGGCCGGTGGTGTCGGTGGCGCGGGCCAGCAGCACGGCGGGCCCCGGCACCACGGGACGCCAGTCGGTGTGCCAGCGGACCCAACCGGCGCGCCGGGGCGGGTCGAGGAGCCGCGCGGATCGCCAGTGGTGGCCCCCGTCGACGCTGGTCTCGACCCGGACGACCCCACCGGCACCGGACCAGGAACGGCCCGTCACCCGGTGCCGCTCCCCCGCCGGGAGGCGGGCGTTCCAGGGCAGTTCGAGGGCCGTCTTGAGGGTCTGCCGGGTGAGCGGCGGGCTGCCCTCGGCCGGGTGGGTGGCGCCCCAGAGCCGGTAGAAGGAGGTGTTCCAGGGCGAGTAGAGCGGCTCGGCGGAGACCTCGACGTCACCGACCCACTTGATGGAGGCGATGCCTATCCACGAGGGAACGACGACGCGCACCGGGCTGCCGTGGTCGGGCGGGAGGGGTTCGCCGTTCATCTCGTACGCGAGGATGACGTCGTCCAGGGCCTTGGCGGCGGGCAACGGGCGGCGCACCCGGCCCAGGGACGCCCCGTCGGGCGTGACGTACTCGGCGTCGAGGCCCCGGGGCATCACGTCCACGGCGTCGCGTCGGATTCCGGCCCGGCGCAGGACGTCCGCCAGCCGTACCCCGCGCCACCGGGCGGCACCGATCGCGCCCAGCGTCCAGGCGGTACCGGAGACGGACTGCCCCTGCTGGCTCGCGAACAGGCTGCGCCCGTTGCCCGCGCACTCGACGACCGCACTGCGGGTGACGGCGGGCAGGGCCCGCAGGTCGTCCAGTCCGAAGACGGCCGGGTCGCCGCGCAGTCCGCTGCCCCACACGGTCAGGGTCCAGTCGTCCGGGGCGAGCGCGGGGGTGCTGGTGTGGTTGCGGACGAAGAACCGCTCGTTGGGCGTGTGGTAGCCGGTGCCCGCCAGTGCGTCGAACTTGGTCTCGGCGTTGGTGCCCCGCACGGTGAACCACTCGGGCGGCAGTGGTTTGCGGATGCCGGCGGCGGCGTGCGCCGGGGCCGCGGCACCCGGCAGGGCCGTCTGGAGCGCGGTGGGCAGGGCGCTCAGGGCGGCGCTGGCGCCGAGCAGTCGGAACAGGTCCCGACGGGCGACGCCGTCGGCGCGGGCCCGACCGTCGAGCCACTGGCGCAGTCTGAGGTGGTCGTAGCGGTGTTCGGGGGTGATGGGCACGGCGGTTCCCTCGCGGACGGAACGGAGCGGGACGGGACGGAGCGGGACGGGACGGGAGGCGGGCGGAGCGGCGCGCGGCCCCTTCGGGGGGCGGGGCGGTGACCCGATCGGGCGGGTGCGGACGGCGCGCGGGGTCGGCGTGGGGCTCGGGTCAACAACAGCCGTGCGCGGGGCGGGCGCAGCGGGCCGGGTCCGAGTGTCCGTGGCGAGGGGCCATGACGGTGATGGTACGACGGCGAGCCGGGGCGCACCGGGAGTTCGCCGAAGCGGGCGGATCCGTTCCGTCGGGAGCAGACCCGCCCGGTGGGGCCGCGGTCAGGCCCGGCGGGCGGCGACGACCATGCGGTCGTGGTCGGCGCGCAGCGGCCCGCCGTCCTCGCCGTGTCCGGTGACGTCGGTGAACCCGGCGGCGTGGAGCCAGTCCCGCAGTTCGGGGAAGGCGAACAGCCGTACGTGGAAGGAGAACGTGCGGGCCCGACCGTCGCGCACCACGGTCCGTTCCGCGTGCAGCCGCGAGGTGAGCGGATCGAGGTGGTGCCGGTCCGCGAACAGGTCGCCGTCTTCGTGGACGGCGATCCGGGCGGGTCGGTGTCCGCGCAGGGCGGAAGTGAGGTTGTTCAGGTCCAGGATCACCCGGCCGCCCGGCCGCAGCGTCCGGGCGACGCCCCGGAGCACCGCGCGGTTGGTGTCGTCGTCGAAGTACCCGTACGCGGTGAACCAGTTGACGACCGCGTCGAACTCCCCGTCCCACGGGAGGTCGCGCATGTCGCCCTGGCGGTAGTCGACGGGGACGCCCCGGGCGGACGCGTCGGTGCGGGCCCGGGCGAGGAAGGCCGGCGAGGAGTCGATTCCGGTGACGGCGTGGCCCCGGGCCGCGAGGCGGTTGGCGATGCGGCCGTGCCCGCAGGCCAGGTCGAGGACCCGGGCGCCCGGGCGGAGTTCGAGGAGTCGGACGATGAGGTCCGCGTCGGCCTCGCTGCGGTCGTCACCGACCTGGCGTTCGTGGTCCGCCGGGATTCCGGGTCCGGCGTAGAAGTGCAGGTAGTCCTCGTCGTACAGGGCTGCGGCATCGAAGTCTTGGTCGGCCATGGGACGACGGTAGGCCGGCGGTCCGCTCGGAGCGACTGGATTTGGCGCGGACCGAGGGGCTGCGCCGAACGATCAACAGCTGTGGTGCGTAGGGAGGTTGGCCGTCGTGGGGCGCGGGGCGCCGGACGGGCGGTGGGCCGCCCGGTCGCCACCCGGCGGCGGAGCCGGGAAGCGGGCGCTACCGGGCCGCGGCCAGGCCGGCGAGCGCGCCGACGGGGTCGGGGGACGCGTTGCCGCGGGGCCACCAGTCCTCGTGGCCCGGCTCCGATTCGTAGGCGTACCAGAGGCCGCCCTGCCCCAGGCGGAGTTGGAGGTGACCGCGGGGGTGCGTGAGGTGGTTGCGGGCGGGGCGGAAGGCGGGGAGGCCGGCGGCGAGGAGGGCGGGGCGGGCCCGGTCGAAACGGCCGGCCGGCGGGTCCCAGGGCTCTTCGAGGACGGTGAGCGCCGCCGGACCGCCCTGCCGCCAGGCGGCGACCGCGCGGCCGAGTTCCGCGGGGGTCCGGCCGGTCGCCGCGGCCAGCGAGGCGTACAGGGTGCGGGTCGTGGCGGTGAGGCCGGAGCCGGGGCGGGCGGCGGCGACCCGTACCGCGTCCTGCCACAGGGTCAGCCCGGCGACGGGGTCCCGGCCGGTGGTCAGCAGGGCGTGGGCGCGGGCCGCCGCGTCCGTCGCCAACTGGTCCAGTGCGAAGGGGTCGGGGCCGTCCGCGCCGGCCGGGTGGGCCGGCGGCTGTTCGGGGTGCGCGGGGACCGGCAGCGGTGGCGGCAGCGCGGGCAGGGTGCGCGGGGTGAGCGCGGTACGGGCGCGGACCCCGGGGAAGGGGGCCGGGCCGGTGTCGTCACGGGCGCTGCGGGCGGCGCTGCGTCGGGACAGCGCGGACAGCAGGTCGTCCTCGGCCCGGCCGCGCAGGTGCAGCAGGACGAACGGGTCCGCGTCCAGGAGCCGTGCCGTCTCGTAGCAGAGGGCGGCGGCGTGCTTGCAGGGGCTGCCGGAGTCGGGGCAGCCGCACACGGGGTCGAGGTCGCCGGGGCCGGGCAGCAGGTCGGCGCACTCGGCGAGGGAGTGCGGCATGTCCTTGTCGAGCAGCGCGGCGAGGTGGCCGGGGTGCTCGGCCGCCGCGTCGAGGAAGGCGTCCCACTGCTCGTCGGTGAGGGTGGGCAGCCGGAGTTGGGTGCGGTAGGGCCGCGGACGGCTGCCGTGCACGTAGGCGAGGATGCGTCCCGGTGCCACGCTGACCGTGCCGACGCGGCCGGTGGCGGCGTACTCCCGGCCGCGTCGTAGTCGGCCCGCGTCGAGGCCGCCCTCCTCCAGTGCGCGGACCCAGGCGTTGCCCCACCAGGTGGCGGCGATCGGAACGTCCGACGGCGGGTCGGCGGGAGCGGGAGCGGGAGCAGGGTCAGCGGGAGCGGGGTCGGCGGGCGCCGGAGCGGAGCGGGCCGGGGGAGAGACGGCCAGGGCGGGCGGGGTCGGGGTCGGCTCCGGTGCCGGACCGGAGGTGTCTTCGGGCGGGCCGCCGGCCGGGGGGTCCTCGCTGCGCTCGACGGCGCGGCGGGCCCGGGCCGTGCGCAGCGCCCGCCGGGCGACGTCCCCCGGGCGGTCGGCGGCGTGGGGGGCCACCGGGGTGGGGGGCGCGGGTACCCCGGTCGGGGCGGTGGGCGCGCCGGTCAGGTCGGTCGGCGGGGCGGTGGGGCGGGACCGGCGGGCCGCGTGGAGCGCCCGGCGGGCCGCCTCGGACGGGCGCGGGAGGTCGGCCGCGCGTTCGTGTTCGGGTTCGGTCGCCGGATCGGCGGCCCGGGTGCTCGTCGTCTCCGTCATGCGGGCCTCCTGAGCGAGACCAGGTCGGTCAGCTCCCGGTCGGTCAGCTCGGTGAGTTGCGTCAAGGGGGTCTCGCCGGAGCCCAGCACGGCATCGGCGAGGGCGCGCTTGGCCACCAGCAGGTCGGCGATGCGGTCCTCGACGGTGCCCTCCGCGATCAGGCGGTGCACCTGGACCGGCTGGGTCTGGCCGATGCGGTAGGCGCGGTCCGTCGCCTGTTCCTCGACGGCCGGGTTCCACCAGCGGTCGAAGTGGACCACATGACCGGCTCGGGTGAGGTTCAGCCCCGTGCCGGCGGCCTTCAGGGACAGGACCAGGACTGGGGTCGCGCCCGCCTGGAAACGGTCGACGAGGCGTTCCCGCTCGGGCACGGGCGTGCCGCCGTGCAGCAGTTCGGCGGGCACCGCGCGGTCGGTGAGGTGGGCGCCGATGAGGCGGGCCATCGTCGCGTACTGGGTGAAGACCAGTGCGGAGCCCTCCTCCGCGAGGACGGTGTCCAGCAACTCGTCCAGCAGGGTCAGCTTGCCGGACCGTCCGGCGAGACGGGGGTGCGGGGTGCGCGCGGCGGGGGTGGGGAGCTGTTCCTTGAGGTACAGGGCCGGGTGGTTGCACACCTGCTTCAGCGAGGTGAGCAGGCTCAGGACCAGCCCGCGCCGGGCGATGCCCTCCGAGGCCGTGATGGCCGCCAGGGACTCCCGGACGACGGCCTCGTACAGCGCGGCCTGCTCGCGGGTGAGCGGGACGGGGTGGTCCGTCTCGGTCTTCGGCGGGAGTTCGGGGACGATGCCGGGGTCGGACTTCCTGCGGCGCAGCAGGAAGGGGCGGACCAGTCGGGCGAGCCGTTCGACCGCCTCGGTGTCCCCGGGTTCGGCGACGGCGGGGGCAGTGGTGGTGCCGTCGGGGGCGCGGGCGGTCCGTAGCGCGTGCATCGCGACCGTCGCGCTGGTGGCGTTCTCCACCGTGCGGGCGTGGCGGGCGCGGAAGGACTTCAGCGGGCCCAGCAGTCCGGGGGTCGTCCAGTCGAGGAGGGCCCAGAGTTCCGAGAGGTTGTTCTCGACGGGGGTGCCGGTGAGCGCCACGCGCGCGGGGGCGGGGATGGTGCGCAGGGCCTTGGCGGTGGCGGAGTACGGGTTCTTGACGTGCTGCGCCTCGTCGGCGACGACCATGCCCCAGGGGCGCTCGGCGAGTTGGGCGGCGGTGGAGCGCATGGTGCCGTACGTGGTGAGGACGAAGCCGCCGGTGAGGGTCTCGGGGTCGTCGAGGCTGCGGGCGCTGCCGTGGAAGCGGCGGACCGGCACGCCGGGGGCGAAGCGGGCGATCTCCCGCTGCCAGTTGCCGAGCAGGGAGGCCGGGCAGACCACCAGGGTGGGTTCGGGGCGGTCCCGCCGCAGGTGCAGGGCGATCAGGGTGACCGTCTTGCCGAGGCCCATGTCGTCGGCGAGGCAGCCGCCGAGGCCGAGGGAGGTCATGAGGTCCAGCCAGGCCAGGCCCTCGCGCTGGTAGTCGCGCAGGCGGGCGCGGAGAGCGGGGGGCGGCTCGACGGGGGGCACTCCTTCGGCGAGCCGGTCGCGGAGCGTGGCGAGGGCGCCGACGGGCACGGCGGGCACCTCCTCGCCGTCCACCTCGGCGGTGCCGGTGAGGGCGACGGCGAGCGCGTCGATCGGATCGAGGAGGCCCAGCTCGCGTTTGCGGGCCTTGCGGACGAGCGCCGGGTCGACGACGACCCACTGGTCACGCAGCCGGACCACCGGGCGGTGGGCCTCGGCGAGGGCGTCCATCTCGGCTTCGCTGAGCGGATCGCCGCCGAGGGCGAGCTGCCAGCGGAACTGGAGCAGCTGTGCGCTGTCGAAGAGGGGCGTGCCGTCCGTGGCCGAGCCGGGGGCGGGGCGGACGACGGCGCTCGCGGTGAGGTCCTGGGCGAGGTCGCGCGGCCAGTGCACGGCGACGCCGGCGGCGGCGAGGCGCTGGGCGGCCACGCCGAGGAGGTCCGTCAGCTCGTCCTCGGACAGGGCGAGGACGGCGGGGACCTCCTGGTCGCCGAGCCGGTCCAGCGGCGGCCAGATCCGGGCGGCACGGCGTACCGCGAGGGCCGCGTCGACCCGGGCCCGGGGGCCGAACGCCTCGTCGGCGCCGCCCGCCCACAGGCTCGCCGCGTCCACCACCAGGGTGGGGTCGGCGAGGCTGTGCACCTGCACGATCGCGGCGCCGGCGCGGCGCCCGACGGCCGTGTCGGCGGAGCCGTCGGCAGCGTGAGCGCCGCTGGCGCCGCCGTCCGAGTCGAAGACGGTGAACGGGGAGAGGTCGAGGCGCAGCGAGATGCGCACGCCCGCGTCGGCACCCGCGGCGACCTCCGCGGCCCAGTCCCGCGCACGGGGCAGGTGCTGGGGCTCCCGGGCGGCGTAGGGCGCGCCGACGGCGTGCGGGGCCGCGGGGGTGCGCGGGAGGGTGTCGGCCACGGCGTCGAGGAAGGCCCGGAGCAGGTCCTCGGGCCGGGGCAGTTCCAGCGGGGTGCGGCCGGGCAGCGGGGTGGCGTAGCCCTCGGGGGGCAGGGCCGCGGCGATGGCCCGCAGATGGGCGAGGTCGTCGGCCTCCAGGGGGCCGGCCCGCCAGGCGTCGTGGGCGTCGGCGGTGAGTCCGGGCAGGATCCGGCCGCGGGCGACCAGCCGCAGGGCGAGGAGCGCGGCGGCGCCCCAGCAGGCCGTGGCGGCGTGGGCGTCGGCCTCGCCCCGGGCGTGGACGAGCAGCGGCAGGGCGTCGGTGAGGGGGAGCAGCCGGGCGGGGACGGTGGCGCTGCGGACGCCGCGGCCGTGGGGGCGCACCACGGTCAGCTCACCGGGCTCGCCGGGCTGCTCGGCGGGTGCCGGCTCCCCGGGGGCGAGGAGCTGCCCCGTCGGGTCCCAGAACGCCAGTCGGCCTTCGCGCGGTGGCTGGGCCGGCAGGAACACCGCAGCCAGTCGTGACATGCGCATCCTGTGGTCCACCTCCTCGCTCGTCGCACCGACCGGTCGTCTTCGACTGTACGGGCGGGGTGTGACAACCGACCGGGCCCGACGCGACGGCGGCCCGTGGGTGGCGGGTCAGGGGGTGGCGGGTCAGGGAGTGGACGAGGCGACCACGTACACCATGGGGTGGTCGGGGTTGGCGCGGTTCACGACGATGTCGTGGGAGGGGCGCGGGTCCTCCTGGTCGCGGTCCAGGCCCAGCCACGGGCCCGCTCCGGAGAAGTCCCAGCCGACGATGCCGCGGTCCCGGGCGCTGATCGGGAGTTCGTCCGCGTGCAGCGCGTCGACGCTGTACCCGAGCTCCGTCAGGAACCGGTCGAGGCCCTCGTTGCTGGTGAGGAACTGCACGTAGAGCCGGCTGGTCTTCCAGTTGTTGGTCTCGTAGTGGGCCACGTCCGCGGACCAGGGCGGGACGGGCACCTCGTACAGGCGGCGCTGCACCTTCGAGGGCCAGCCCTCGGTGAGGCCGGTCGCCGCGTACTTGGCGGCCTTGTCCCGACCGCTGTCCCGGCTCTGGTTGGCGGAGATCACCAGGTACCCGGCGGGGACGCCGATGAGCAGCAGGATGGTCAGCAGGGTCAGGGCCCGGCGGCGCACCACCCAACCGCCTCGCGCGCGGCGTGGTGCCCGGTCGGGTGGCGGGAGCTGGCGGGGCACGGTCGGCATGGTCAGGTTCCCTGGGCGGCGCGGCGGGCCTGCGCGTACCGCTCGTAGCGTTCCTGGCGCTCGACCCGGCGGCGGTTGGCGCGCCTAAAGCGCCGGGCGACCAATCGGGCGAGGTCGGCGGCGCCGACCATGCCGGCCTCGGGGCCGAGCTGGGCGCGGGCGATGCGGGCCTCGGGCCGGTAGCCGCGGCCGGTGAGGTGGCGGCTGAATGCCTTGCGGGCGGGGCCGATGAGCAGGTCGTCGGCGGCGCTGACGCCGCCGCCGATGACGAAGCAGGACGGGTCGAGGGCGGCGGCGAGGTTGGCGATGCCGACGCCGAGCCACTGGCCGATGTCCTGGAGGAGTTCGACGCACATCGGGTCGCCCTCACGGGCCAGCTCGGTGATCAGGGGGCCGGTGATGTCGAGGACGTTGCCCTGGACGCGGTCGATGATGGTGTGGGCGACCGGGGACTCGGCGGTGGCCAGTTCACGGGCCTCGCGCACCAGGGCGTTGCCGGAGCTGTACTGCTCCCAGCAGCCCCGGTTGCCGCAGGCGCAGCGGTGTCCGCCGGGGACGACCTGCATGTGGCCGAACTCGCCGGCCACGCCGTACTTGCCCCGCTTGACCTGGCCGTCCTCCAGGATGGCGCCGCCGATGCCGGTGCCGAGGGTGATCATGACGAGGTGGTCCTCGCCGCGGCCGGCGCCGAACCGCCACTCGGCCCAGGCGGCGGTGTTGGCGTCGTTGTCGACCATCACGGGGACCGCGAGGCGCTCGGAGATCCGGTCGCGCAGGGGCTCGTTGCGCCAGGAGAGGTGGGGGGCGAAGAGGACCCGGTTGCGGTCGGCGTCGACCCAGCCCGCGGCGCCGATGCCCACGGCGTGCACGTCGTGCCGGTCGGAGAGGTCGAGGACCAGTTCGACGATGGTGTCCTCGACGACCTTGGGGCTCTTGGACTTGTCGGGGGTCTCGGTGCGGACCTTCTCCAGGATGGTGCCGTCGGCGTCCACGACGCCCGCCATGACCTTCGTCCCGCCGATGTCGATGCCGACGGTCGGCACGCGGGGCGCGGTCAGCAGGGAGCGGCGCTCCCGGGTGCCGACGGTCCGCAGGACGGTGGCCCGCGCGGTGCCGCGGTGTGCGAGGTCGCGGTAAGTGCTCATCAGGCCGATTCTGCCTCACGGGCGCCCCGCGGTGCACACGTCGCCGGTGGGGCGGGTGACGTCGGGGCGCGGTCGGGACGGCGGGCCGGGGCGGCCCCCACCCGGGGGTGGGGGGCGGCGGGGCGGCTGCCGTCAGTGGGTGGGGTGACCACCCAGGTGGGTGGGGGTGGGGGCGCGTTCCAGCTCGTGGCGGAGGTCGTCGAGTTCGCTGCCGCCGGCCATCTGCCGGGTGAGGGCGTCCAGGCTGATCGCGTCCCGGGCGTGGCTGCCGGCCATGGCGCCGCGCTTCAGCAGCACGAAGCGGTCACCGACGAGGTAGGCGTGGTGGGGGTTGTGGGTGATCAGGACCACGCCCAGTCCGGCGTCCCGGGCGGCGGCCACGTACTTGAGGACGACGCCGGACTGCTTGACGCCGAGGGCGGCGGTCGGTTCGTCGAGGACGAGGACCTTCGCCCCGAAGTACACGGCCCGGGCGATGGCCACGCACTGGCGTTCGCCGCCGGAGAGGGTGCCGATGGGCTGGTCGACGTCCCGCAGGTCGATGCCCATGCGCAACAGTTCGGCGTGGGCGGTCCGGCGCATCAGGTCGACGTCGAGCCGGCGGAAGGGGCCGGCGCCCCGGGTGGGCTCGGAGCCGAGGAAGAAGTTGCGCCAGACGGGCATCAGCGGGACGACGGCGAGGTCCTGGTAGACGGTGGCGATGCCCAGGTCCAGGGCCTGCCGCGGGGAGGAGAGACGGCGTTCCCGGCCGGCGATCCGGAGGGTTCCCGCGTCGTGCTGGTGCAGCCCCGCGATGATCTTGATCAGGGTGGACTTGCCGGCTCCGTTGTCGCCCAGGACGCAGGTGATCTCGCCGGCGTGCACCTCCAGGGTGACGCTTTCGAGGGCGCGCACGTTGCCGTAGTACTTGCTGACGTCGTCCAGCTGGACCAGCGGTGCGGCGCCGTCGTCCGGGCGGTCGGCCGGACCGTCCGCCCCCGGGGTGGAGCTGCCGGCCTCCGGGGTGGCGCCGTCGGCGCCGGGGGTCGTGTCCGTCATGTCGAGGCCTCCGCGCGCTTGCGGACCCAGGCGTTCAGCAGGGTCGCCAGGAGGAGCATCGCTCCCAGGAAGAACTTGAACCAGTCGGGGTTCCACTCGGCGAAGACGATGCCCTTGCTGGTCATGCCGAAGATGAGGGCGCCCACCGCCGAGCCGATCGCCGAGCCGTAGCCGCCGGTGATCAGGCAGCCGCCGATGACGGCCGCGATGATGTAGATCAGCTCGTTGCCGACGCCCTCGCCCGACTGGACGGAGTCGAACGAGAACAGCAGGTGCTGTCCGGCGATCCAGGCGCCGAAGGCGACGCCCATGTAGAGGCCGATCTTCGTCCGGGTGACCGGGACCCCCACCGCGCGGGCGGCGTCCTTGCCGCCGCCGACCGCGAAGATCCAGTTGCCCGCGCGGGTGCGCAGCAGGAGCCAGGTGGCGAGGGCGACGAGGGCGAACCACCACAGGATGGTGATCTTGAAGTTGACCCCGCCGACGGTGAGGGTCGAGGCGAACACGCTCCGGGCGGAGGCGAAGCCCTCCATGTCGGCGATGGACTTGGTGGAGACGGTGCCGCTGATCAGCTTGGTGAAGCCGAGGTTCAGTCCGGTCAGCATCAGGAAGGTGCCGAGCGTGATGATGAAACTGGGCAGTCCTGTACGGGTCAACAGGACCCCGTTGAACACGCCGATCCCCAGGGTGACCAGCAGGGACACTCCGACGCCCACCCAGACGTTGGCGGTCATCTGGTAGCTGAACATCGAGGACACCAGCGCGGAGCTGGTGACCAGGACACCGGCCGACAGGTCGAACTCGCCGCCGATCATGAGCAGCGCCACGGGCACCGCCATGATGCCGATGACGGACGCCGCGTACAGGACGGTGCTGAGGCTGGTGGCCCGCAGGAAACTGTCGGCGACGACCGCGAAGAAGAGGAACACCGCGACCGCGCCGACGACGGAACCCAGCTCGGGGCGACCGAGCAGCCTGCGCAGCGGTGAGGTCCGCAGCAGGCGCTCGTCGGCTCCGGTGCCGCCCGGGGCGGGCGCCGGGGCGGTGGCGGTCATCGGGTCCCCCGCTTCGTGTACTCCTCCAGCTCGGCGGCCTGGTCCTTGGTGACGATCTGCGGGCCGGTGAGGACGGGACCGCCGCCGCCGAGCACGTCGGCGTTGTACTTGTACAGCCACAGCAGGTCGACGGCCTCGTACCCCTGGAGGTAGGGCTGCTGGTCGACGGCGAACCCCAGCGAACCGTCCTTGAGGCCCGCGGCCACCGAGCCGTTCAGGTCGAAGGTGTCGATCTCGGCCTTGCTGCCCGCGTCCTGCTTGGCCTTGACGGCGGTGGCGGCGAAGGGGGCGCCGAGGGTGACGACCGCGTCGAGGTCCCGGTCGGCCTGGAGCTTGGAGACGATCGACGCCTGGACGTCGGGCATGTTGGTGCCGTCGACGTAGAGGTTCTCCAGCTTCCCGTCGAAGGTCTTGGCTGCGCCGGCGCAGCGCTGTTCGTGGCCGACGTTGCCCTGTTCGTGGAGGACGCAGACGGCCGTCTCGTGGCCGCGTGCGTTCAGCTCGGTGCCGACCGCTTCGCCGGCCACGGTCTCGTCCTGGCCGACGTGGGTGAGGGCGCCGAACTGCCGGGACTCGGCGGAGCCGGAGTTGATGGTGATCACCGGGATGCCGGCCTTGCGGGCCCGTTCCACGGCGGCCTTCATGGCGGCGGGCTTGGCGAGGGTGACGATCAGCCCGTCGACCTTCTTGTCGACCGCCGCGTCGACGAGCTGGGCCTGCTGCTGGGCCTCGTCGTGATGCGAGTACAGGAACTTGATGTTGTCCTTGGCCGCGGCTTCCTCGGCGCCCTTCTGCACGATGTCCCAGAAGGTGTCGCCGTCGCCCGAGTGGGTCACCATCGCGAAGGTCCAGCGCGGGGTGGTGACGGCGGCCTTCCCCCGGGCGGCGGCGGCCTCGCGGGCGTCCTCGGCGCGCTTGCCGCCGGTGCTGGAGCACCCCGCGAGCGCCACGGCCAGCGTCACCACCAGCGCGGCTGTCGCCACCCGTACCCCTGTCCGTACCCTTGCCACGAACCCGTGCCCTTCTTGCCGTGCTCCCCGGTGCGCCGGTGCCGGCGGACCGGACCCGGGGGTCGATTTTGCGACCCGGAACGCTCCAGTATCGGCCACGGAACCGGTGCGGGTGTTCATCGGGTGCCGTGCGCGGCCCGCTCGCCCGGCTCCGGTGCCTGCTCTGCGCATCCTGGGACCACCTCTCGTCATGCGGCCGGGGGAGTTCTCACGGCTCCCCCCGGGGGCGTCAAGGGCGACGAACGGGCCGCCCGGACGTTGCGCCGGACGGGTGCGCGCGGACGGCTCCCGGCGCGGAGCGGGTCCTCAGGGACGGACGAGCAGGTGGAACTCGAACGAGTAGCGGGACGCGCGGTAGACGTGCGCCCCGTGCTCGACGGGGCGCCCGGTGTCGTCGAAGGTGGTGCGGCACATGGTGAGCAGGGGCGCGCCCGCGGGCTCCGCCAACAGCTCCGCCTCCCCGGCGGTGGCGGCCCGGGCGCCCACCGACTGGCGGGCACTGTGCAGGGTGATCCCGACGGCCCGCAGCATCCGGTACAGCCCGGTGGACTCCAACCGTGCGGTCTCCAGGGCGAGCAACCCGGCCGGGAGGTGGTTGCACAGGTACGCCAGGGGCTCGCCGTGGGCCAGTCGGAGCCGTTCGACGCGGTGCACCTCGGCGCCCTCGGCGACGCCGAGCGCGACGGCGACCTCCGCGGACGCCGGGACGAGACCGTTGACGGTGACCCGGGTGGCGGGCCGCTGGCCGGCCGCCTCCAGGTCGTCGTACAGGCTGCTCAGCTCCAGCGGGCGTCTGACCTGGCTGTGCACCACCTGGGTGCCGACGCCCCGGCGACGCACCAGGAGCCCCTTGTCGACCAGCGACTGGATGGCCTGGCGGACGGTGGGGCGGGACAGACCGAGGCGTCCCGCGAGTTCTATCTCGTTGCCCAGCAGACTGCCCGGAGTGAGCGTCCCGCGTTCGATCGCCGCTTCGAGTTGCTGGGCCAGCTGGAAGTACAGCGGGACCGGGCTGCTCCGGTCCACACCGAGGTGGAGCGTCACGGGCGGTTCGGCTGCTGGTCTGGACACGGTTGGGGAGCGTAGCCGTCCGGCCCAAGGACGGGAAGCCATGCGGTTCGATTGTCCGGACAAACCATTGACAGGGGGTGCGGGCGGCTCCACCTTGTACCCATGCGCATCGGACTCATCGGGACGGGCCGCATCGGGACGTTCCACGCGGCATCCCTCTGCCGCAACCGCGAGGTGGGTTCCCTCGTCGTCACGGACGCCGACCTCGCACGGGCCCAGGCACTGGCCCACCGGATCGGGGCCACCACCGCGCCCGGGGTGGACGAGATCTTCACCTGGGGCGTCGACGCGGTGGTGATCACCACCGCCACCGCCGCGCACGCCGAGCTGATCTCCCGGGCGGCCCGGGCGGGGCTGCCGGTCTTCTGCGAGAAGCCCATCGCCCTGGACCTGCCGGGCACCCTGTCCGCACTGCGGGACGTGGCAGCGGCGGGCACCGTCCTCCAGATGGGGTTCCAGCGCCGGTTCGACTTCGGGTACGTCCGGGCCCGGGAAGCGGTGCGCGAGGGCCGCCTCGGACGGCTGCACACCGTACGGGCGATGACCTCCGATCCGGCGCCGCCGCCCGCCGCGTACCTCCCGCTGTCCGGTGGCCTCTACCGGGACTGTCTGGTCCACGACTTCGACGCGCTGCGCTGGGTGACCGGACGGGAGGTGGTGGAGGTGTACGCCGCCGGGTCCGACGCGGGGCCCGCGATGTTCCGGGAGGCCGGGGACGTGGACACCGCGGCGGTGGTGCTGACCCTGGACGACGGGGTCCTCGCCACCGCGACGGCGACCCGGCTGAACGGCGCCGGCTACGACGTCCGGATGGAGCTCGCCGGGGAGGCCGACCAGGTGGCGGTCGGGCTGGACGACCGCACCCCGATCGCGTCCACGGAACTCGCCGGCCCCCCGCCCGCCGACAAACCGTGGCCCGGCTTCCTCGAACGGTTCGCCCCCGCGTACGAGGCGGAGTTGGCGGCCTTCGTGGACGTGGTGCGCGGGGAGCGGGCGAACCCCTGCGACGGGCGCGAGGCGCTGACGGCGCTGCGCATCGCCGAAGCCTGCGAACGGTCCCGGCGGGAACGGCGGGCGGTACGGATCGACGAGGTCCCCGGGGCGTGAACGGGCCGCACCGGGTCACTCGTCGTCGAGCAGCCAACCGGCGTCATGGGTCAACAGGGCTATCTGCACCCGGTTGTTGAGTGCGAGCTTGGCCAGGACGCGGGACACGTGCGTCTTGACGGTGGCGACGCTCATGTACAGGTCGGCGGCGATGTCCGCGTTCGACTTCCCGCGCCCGACGGCCACGGCGACCTCCCGCTCGCGTTCGCCGAGCGCCGCCAGCCGTTCCCGGGCGCGCCGGCTGCGGTCCTGCCGGGAGTCGTCGCCCGCGACCCTGCTGATGAGTTGACGGGTCACCGTCGGCGACAGGACGGGCACCCCGGCGGCGACCTTGCGCACCGCGTCGACGATCTCGGCCGGCTGGGTGTCCTTGAGCACGAAGCCGGCGGCCCCCGCCCGCAGTGCCCGCAGGACCTGTTCGTCGGCGTGGAACGTGGTCAGCAGGATGACCTCGGGGGCGCCCGCCCGGGCGCGCAGCAGTTCGGTGGCGGTGAGGCCGTCCACGGTGGGCATCCTGATGTCCATCAGGACGACGTCCGGAGCCAGCCGGTCCACCAGGGCGAGGACCTCGCAGCCGTCGCCCGCCTGCCCCACGATCTCGATGTCCTCGGCTCCGCCGAGCATCAGGGACAGGCCCGCGCGGACCAACGGGTCGTCGTCCACCAGGAGCACCTTGATCGCAGTCATGAGGGCCACGGTAGCCAGGCGGTGACCTGGAAGCCCCCGGCGGCGTCCGGCCCGTGCTCGATCCGGCCGCCGGCGAGGGTGGCCCGTTCCGTGAGGCCGATGAGGCCCTGACCGGAGCCGGGCACGGCGGGGACCTTCCCGGCCGGTGCCGGATTGTGCACGGTGACCGTCAGTCCCTCGCCTGGGCCGCCGGTCAGGCACACCGTGACCTCGGCCCCGGGGGCGTGCTTGCGGGCGTTGGTCAGCCCCTCCTGGGCGATGCGGTAGGCGGTGCGGCCCACGGAGGCGGGGGCGGCACGCGGGTCGGTGACCCGGTTGGCGAGCCGCACCGTGGCGCCGGCCGCGCGGGACTCGTCGACCAGGGTGTCGAGGGCGGCGAGGGTGGGCTGCGGGCGGCCGGATTCCTCCCCCTCCCCCGCGCGCAGCACTCCGATGATCTCGCGCAGGTCCTGGAGCGCCTCGTGGGAGCTCTCGCGGATCACCCCGGCGGCCCGTGCGATCTCCTCCCGGGGGGCGTCCGGGCGGAACTCCAGGGCGCCCGCGTGCACGCTGAGCAGGGTCAACCGGTGGGCGAGGACGTCGTGCATCTCCCGGGCGATGGACTCCCGGGCGAGCCGTTGGGCCTGTTCCGCGCGTAGTTCCGCCTCGGTCTCGGCGCGCCGGGCCCGGTCCTGGAGCGACAGCAGCAGTTCGCGGTGCGAGCGGACGAACATGCCCCAGCCGACGACGGTGGCGGTCGTCAGCACCGTGAACATGACGGACACGCCGTACGAGAGTTCGGGGTCCGGGCGCCACCAGAAGAGCAGCGGGGCGAGGGCGAGGGAGGCGCCCGCGACCCAGGCCACGTAGGCGAAGCGTCGGTGCACGGCCAGCGAGAACAACAGGACGAGGGCGGCTCCGGCGGCGGTCGTGGACAGCAGCCCCACCGGGACCAGGGCCGCCGCGAGCCCGACCGGCCAGCGGCGGCGCAGCCACACCGCACCGCAGGCGAGGGCGCCGAGCACCTGGTCCGCCACGATCAACGGTTCCGGCACGTCCGGGTCTTGGACCAGGTTCTCCGCCACGAGCAGCCCGATCGCGACGGCGATCAGGAAGCACAGGAAGTCGACGATCCAGTCGCGCAGGGTCCGGCGGGGGTAGCGGCCTTTGACCCGTTCTGGGTACAACTGGGCGGCCACTGCCGAGGGCAGCAGCCAGCGCAGCCGGAAGGCGGGGACCGACTCCGCCGGCACGGGGGGTTCTTGGCCGTTCATGACCGACAAATCTACGCACCCGTACGGGCGTACCCGTACCGTGCGACACGCCCGTCGACCAAAGTCGACGTGCCCTCGACCATCGGCGGACCACCCCGGGCGGACCTGAGACTTCCGGCCGGCGGGCACCGTCCGGTGGCCGATTCCCGTGAGGGTGCACGCCGAGGAGGATCACCGACATGAGGCATCTGTGCGGGTTTCTTGGTTTCGTCGCCCTGGCGCAGGGCGCCATGGGGATCACGAACGAGTTCGGCTGGGGGGACTGGGGCCTGCTGAGGCACGTGGCTTTCCTGGACGGGTACGAACTGTTCGCCAGCATCGCGCTGTTGCTGTTCGCGTTCGCGCTGTTCGGGGTCGCGGAGAGCATGAAGAAGCAGGAGAAGTAGCCCGTGCCCCCGAGGGCACCTGACGGGGCGCCGCGGAGCCGCCGCGGGCCGCGGGGCGACACGGCAGCCGTGCTCGGGGGCGGGGGACGACCCCCCGGTAGGCTGCTTCCTCGCCAGCCCGCCCCGAAAGGACCGCGCCGTGCCGACGCCCAGCGCCCGCCCCACCGACGCCGCCCGCCCCCTGGCGTCCCCCGCCGCGAGCGGCGGAGTGCAGTCCCTGGAGCGGGCCTTCGACCTGCTGGAGCGGATGGCGGACGCCGGGGGCGAGGTCGGCCTGAGCGAACTGTCCGCGAGCAGCGGGCTCCCGCTGCCGACCATCCACCGGTTGGTGCGGACCCTGGTGTCCTGCGGGTACGTGCGCCAGCAGGCGAACCGGCGTTACGCGTTGGGCCCGCGGCTGATCCGCCTCGGCGAGTCGGCGTCCCGACTGCTCGGGAGCTGGGCCCGGCCGCACCTCGCCCGATTGGTCGAGGAGACCGGCGAGACCGCGAACCTGGCCCTGTTGGACGGGGACGAGATCGTCTACGTGGCGCAGGTGCCGTCCCGGCATGCGGTACGGATGTTCACCGAGGTGGGACGGCGGGCGCTCCCCCACTCGACCGGCGTCGGCAAGGCGCTGCTCGCCCAACTCTCCCCCGACGAGGTGCGCGCCCTGCTGGGCCGGACCGGGATGCCGCCGGCGACCGAACGCACCATCACCACGGTGGAGGGGTTCCTCAGCGCGCTGGAGGACGTACGACGTCGCGGCTACGCGGTCGACGACGACGAGCAGGAACTCGGGGTGCGGTGCCTCGCCGTCCGGGTGCCCGACGCGCCGACCACCGCGGCGATCTCCATCTCCGGTCCCACGGGGCGGGTCACCGAGGCTGCGACGCGGCGGATCGTCCCGGTGCTCCAGCAGGTCGCGGGTGAACTGTCCGCCGAGTTGGCCACCGCGGGTTCGTCGACCTGCCCCCCACCGTGATCGGAATCCCTCGCGCTTGACGGTGTGTCAGCGGACCGTCGGCGGGCCGCCGAAGAGGTCGACCGCGTTGCGGACCCGGGCCAGGCTCACGGCGAGGGCGCTCACCGAGCCGATGGAGCCGGCGATCAGCAGCAGGGAGCGACGCAACCGGGGGGTCTCGGGGGCACCGTCGACGGTCATCGCGTCGAGGGCGGCGAGCTCGTCCTCGGCGATCGTCCGGTCGGGGAACTCGGCGGGATGCACCGCGAGTTCGCGACGGAGCCGGGAAACCGCGGCGCGCAGCTCCAGAACCCGCGGATCGTCGTCGCTGCCGGTCACCGGCTTCTGTCCCACGCTCCGCAACACAGCTCTCCCCCCGCGCACTACGTTGTGCGCTTTTTGCTCAAGGCTCGCCGTCCCCGTCCGGACCGGTCGGATCCGTGGGGTCGGGCCAGTAAACGCCACCGGACGGGGTGCCCGCCACTGAGCGGACGGAATTTCCCCTCCCCTTTGCCCAACAGTCCTTCGCGCGGTCGAATCTGACGGCGCGTTGGCGATCGTGGGAGCGCGCGGAGCGCCCGCGCGCTCCGGGGGGTGGTGTGGGTCCGTGCCGAATCGGTCCTGCGCCTGCCGAGCAGCCCGGTCAGGGGCGGTCCGTGTGCCCGAGGGTGCGCCCCGGGGCCACCCGGTCCCGGACCCGGCGCTTGACGGCCGTCGGCTCCGGGAAGCCGTCCCGTTTGCGGTCCCAGACCTCCTCGCCGTCGACCCGGACGACGAACACCCCGCCCGTGCCCGGCGCGAGGGACAGCTCGCTCAACTCCGCCTCGAAGGTGGTGAGCAGCTCCTGGGCGAGCCAGGCGGCCCGGGGCAGCCAGCGGCACTGGGTGCAGTACTCGATCTGCACGCGGTGCGCGGTGGGGGGCGCGCCGTCGGTCGGCGGTGCGGTCATGGTGCGGCCTCTCAGCTTCGGTTCGACTTCGGTACGGCTGGTCAGTTTCGGTCCAGGTGGACGGACCAGTCCTGCTCCGCCGGGGGCTGCCCGTGCAGGTCCGGGACGCGCTTGAGCCAGGCCGGGCGGCCGGCTTCGGTGGCCGCCGCGCGGCGGGCGTCCTCCTCGGCGAGGTGGGCGCGGGCGGGGAAGTCGGTGGGCAGCCAGTGCTCGGACGCCCGGGCGCGGGCGGTGAGGTGGTCCGCGTAGGCGTCCCGGACGGCGTCGGCGTCCGGGAAGCCGGCTTCGCCGGTCAGCCAGGCGTCGGGCACCAGGGCGGTGATCTCCCGCATCAGGTCCCGGGTGACGCGCGGCGCCAGTGCGGCATCGGCGGCAGCGGTGTCGGGCGCGTAACCGCCGAGCGCGTGGCGGCGGAAGTCGTACCGCTTGGTCACGGCCTGGTCGGCGTTCTCCCATCGGTGGTGGAAGACGAGGGCCGCCCCGTGGTCGATCAGCCACAGCCGGGGGACGTTGACGGAGGGGCCGCCGAAGGTGGGCCACACCATGAGGTTGGAGCTGTGCAGGGTGCGGTCGACGTTGGCGGTCAGCGCGTCGAGCCAGATGATCCGCCCGGCCTCCGCCGGGTCGACCCGCAGGGCGGCGGGCGGGGCGTCCGGGACGAAGTCCAGGGCTCCCGGGAGGTAGTCCATGCCGAGGTTGAGCCCCGCGCTGGCCGCCAGCAGGTCCCGGACCTCCTGGTGCGGTTCGTGGGCGGCGACGGCCGGGTCGAAGTGGGCGCGCACCAGTGTCGGTACGCGGAGCCCGAGGGCGCGCGCCAGTTCCCCGACGATCACCTCGGCGACCAGCGCGCGGCGGCCCTGGGCGGCTCCGGTGAACTTGACGACATAGGTGCCGAGGTCGTCGGCCTCGACGATGCCGGGCACGGAACCGCCCTCGTGCAGGGGCGCCACGTAGTGGGTGACGGTGACCTCGGTCAGCATTTCCCCAGGTTATACGGCGTGGCTCCGCCCGGCGGAGACGAGGTCATCGGCTCCTGGGGGGCGTGAAGGTGACCGGGAGGGCCCGGGGGCCGCGGAACGTCGGGGCGTAGCCCCAGTCGACCTCGCCGCTGGGGATGTCCAGGGTCAGGTCCGGTAGGCGGTCGAACAACGTGGTGATCGCGATCTCCGTCTGCAGCTTCACCAAGTGGCTGCCCAGGCAGGTGTGCGGGCCGTGGCCGAGCGCCAGGTGCGGGCGGGCATCACGGGTGAGGTCCAGGGCGCCGGGGTCGGGGAACCGGTCCGGGTCGCGGTTCGCCGCCGCCAGCGACAGCAGCACCACGTCGCCCTTCGCCACGCGGGCGCCCGCGATCGTCATGTCCTCGCCCGCGTACCGGTACTCCGCCACGTGGTCCGGCGGGTCCAGGCGCAGCAGCTCGTTGATCGCGCGGGACCAGTCGATGTCGCCGCCGAGCAGGGCGGCTCGCTGGCCGGGGTGGTCGAGCAGGCGCAGGACGGTGGTGCCGAGGAACTGGATCGTGGTGAGGTGACCGGCGCCGATCAACGTCATGACCATCACCTCCAGCTCGTCCCCGGTCAGCGCGCCCGACTCGATCAACCGCGTCGGCAGGTCGTCCCCCGGGTGCGAGCGCTTGTAGGCCACCAGCTTCCGGACGTACTCCAGCACCTCGGCGAGCTTCATCTCGTCACGCGGCTGCTGGAACTTCGCGCGGTACCACATGTCCAGCACGTCGGCGGCGGGCGCGCGTTCGGTTTCCGGGACGCCGAGCAGGTCGTGCACGACGGCGACCGGGACCTCCCGGGTGTACTCGGCGACGAGGTCCGCGCGCCCCCGCCGGGCGAACGAATCGACGGCGTGCGCGCAGGTCCGGGCGGTGCGCTCGCGCAGGCGGGCCACCGCGGCGGGGGTGAACGCCGCGGCGACGAGCCGGCGCAACCTGGCGTGTTGGGGATCGTCCTGTTGGGACAGGCCGGGCGGGAGCGGGTCGGGGTTGACCGGGGCGCCGCTGCCCAGACGGCGGTCCGCCAGGCAGGCGCGGACGTCGTCGTACCGGGTCACCAGCCACGTCCGGCCCGGGACGTGCGGGTCGTCGACGGGGCAGATCGGGTCGTGCTCGCGCAACCAGGCGTAGCCCGGGTACGGATCGGCGGTCACGACGGCCGGCCGGCTATCAACAACTTCTCCAGCGGGGACGCGGCGAGCGGCACGACCCGCGCCTCGGTGAGCCCGGCCTCGCCCAGCCATGCCGCGAGGTCGGCGTAGCGGTGCACGCCGCCGCCGTGGCCCTGCCACAGGGTCAGGTCGAACATGCTGAGGTACCCGGCCGCGGCCGGGCCCAGCCCGGCCGGTGGCTCCCGGTCGTGGTCGAGGATGGCGATGCTTCCCGTGGGGGACAACGACTTCGCCGCGCGCCGGAACAGCTCGCGGCATTCCTCGGGGCGGTGGCCGTGCAGGACGTTGAACAGCAGCACCAGGTCGTGCCCGGAGCCCAGGTCGTCGGTGAGGTAGTCGCCTGCCCGTGCCGTCACCCGGTCCGGCGGGGCGTCTTCGTGGAGGGACGTGATCGTCTCGGGCAGGTCGAAGACGGTGATCCGCACGTCCGGGCGACGGCGGCACAGTTCGACGGCGTGGTCGCCGTGGCCGCCCCCGATGTCCAGGACGGTCGCCGCGGGAGGCAGCGCGGCGGCGATGTCGTCGGCCAGGTCCACGGCGGCGCCGGCGAGCATCCGGCGCAGGCGGGCCCCGGAGGCGGGGCGCTCGCGCAGCCAGGTGTAGAAGTCGCGGCGGGGCGTGCCGGTGCGGATGGTGTCCTCGACGTCGGCCCAGTGCTCGAACAGGACCTCGTGCCAGAACAGTTCGGCGTCCACCGGGCCGGGCGTCGCGGCGGTCGTGACCCCGTCGGAGTCGCCGTCACGCCGCAGATAACCGAAGGTCACCAGGACGTGCACCAGGCTGCGCACCCCGGCCGGGTCACCGTCGATCGCGGTGGCCAGCTCCTCGACGGACAGCGGGCCCGGTTCCAGCGCGGTGAACACCCCGAGCCGGACACCGGCGATCATGGCCCGGTACCCGGCCGCGCCGAGCCGGTCGAGTACCGGAGCCGGGACACCGGAGGATTCTTCGGGCAATGGCATGATCATCCACTTCCGGAAAGCGCGCCGGCACCGGTGAGGTGGTCCAGGTGCCTGCGCAGCATTCGCTCGTTGGCCGGGGGGAACCCCACCCCTACCTGGGCCGTGGCGGCCCAGGTGCGGGAGCAGTCGAACCGCGGGTGCGGGCGGGGGCGTTCGGGCAGGGAGAAGGCGAGCGGGGCGAACGGCCCGGCCGGGTCGGCGAGCATCCGCTCCCGCCATCGGTGGTACGGCACCACCTCGGTCGGGTGACCGGCCGAGGTGAGGGCGGCGGCGAGGGCGGCCCGGGTGAGGCCGCCGTCGCCGTGGTAGTGGTGGTCCCGGCAACGGTGCTCCGGGGCCAGGGAGAGGGCGACGACCGCCGCGGCCACCGTGTCCACGGGCACCATGTCCAGCACCTCGGCGGTGTCGGGGACGGCGCCCGCGGCGACGCATCCGGTGAGCCAACGGCTGAACGCGGAGCGCGGGTCGGCGGCTCCGGTGGCGGTGTCGCCGACGATGGCCGCGATGCGGTGGACGGAGACGGGCAGGCCGTGGCCGCGGGCGGCGGTGGCCATGGCGTCGGCCACCCATTTGCTGAGGTCGTAGCCGCTGGTGAGGCCGCTCGGGTCGGTGGGGGCGTCTTCCTCGGTGACGACGCGGCCGTCGTAGGCGTCACCGAGGAAGACGCCGAGGGTGGAGATCAGGTGCAGCGGGGCGCCGCTGTCGCCGGCCAGGCGCAGGATCGCGGCGGTGGCGTCGACGTGGGCGGCTTTGAGGGCGTCGTAGGGCGCGGCGAAGTGCGGCACGGCGGCGTTGTGGTAGATCGCGTCCACGGTCGTGAGGGTGTCGTGATCCGCTGTGGACAGACCGAGGCCGGGCGCGGACAGGTCGCCGGGGACCGGGATCACGCGGTCGGTGACCGGCAGCCGAGCGATCGAGCCCTGGCGGACGAGGCAGTGGATCCGGGCGTCGGTGCGGGCCAGGAGCTGGTCGAGGAGGTGGCGGCCGAGGAAGCCGGTGGCGCCGGTGAGCAGGATCCGGCGCGGCGTGTCGGCCGGGGGGACGCCGGGTGGGTGGACGGTGCGGAGACGGATTCCGGGTGGGGGGACGGCATCGGCGCGCAACCGGTCGACCGTGGGCAGGTCCGCCGGGGCACCGTCGTCGATGGCTGCCGCGAACGCCGCCACGGTGGGGGCGGTGAAGAGGGTGCGCATCGGCACCGTGACGCCGAGGCGGTCGCGGACGGCGGCGAGGACGTGGGCGGCGATGAGCGAGTGCCCGCCGATGGCGAAGAAGTCCGCGGTGCGGTCCACGTCGGACTGGTCGAGGACGGTGGCCCAGATGGCGGCGACGGCTCGCTCGGTGGCGGTCCGCGGCGGATCGGCCGGGGCGGAGGGCGTGGCGGGGGGTTCGGGGAGGGCGGCGTTGTCGACCTTGCCGGTGCTCGTGGTGGGGAGGGCGTCGAGGACGACCACGGTGTCCGGCACGAGGTGCGCGGGCAGGCGGTCGGCGCAGAAGGCGCGCAGGCCGGGAACGTCCGGGACGGCGGCCCGCGGGTCGGGGGTGGCCGGATCGGGCGCGGTCCCGGTGGGCGCGGTCGAGGTCGGGACGCCGACGTAGCCGATGAGCCGGTCGCCCCTGGCGACCACCACGGCCTCCGCGACGGCCGGGTGCGCGGCGAGCACGGCCGCCACTTCCCCGGGCTCCACCCGGTTGCCGCGGATCTTGACCTGGTCGTCGGCCCGGCCGACGAAGTCGAGCGTGCCGTGCCGGTTCAGCCGCGCGAGGTCGCCGGTCCGGTACATGCGGGCGCCGGGGTGGGCGCCGTACGGGTCGGCGAAGAACGCCGCGGCGGTCGCGGCCGGGTTTCCCCGGTACCCCCGGGCGGGCGCCGTCCCTCCGATGTAGACCTCACCGACCACGCCGACGGGCACCCGGCGCAGCATCCGGTCGAGGAGGTGGACGCGGACGTTCGGCAGCGGGCGGCCGATCGGTAGCCGGGAGGGGTGCTCGCGGCCGTCGACGGTGCGGTGGCTGGTCGCACAGACGGTGGCTTCCGTCGGGCCGTAGTGGTTGTGGAGGGGAATGCCGTGCTTCGCCCACGCGCGGACGGTCGCCGCCGGGACGACGTCGCCGCCGACCATCATGATCTCCAACGGGAGGCGTTCCCCGGCGAGATCGGCCACCCAGCGCTGCCAGAGGGGAGCCGCCGTGTCCACTGCGGACAGTCGGTGCTCGACGCAGAGCCCCAGGAGGTCCGGTCCGGTGAGGCCGCCCGGGTCGGGGTGGATGACCAGGGTGGCCCCGGCCGCGAGGACCGGGAAGATGTCGCCGAACGCGGCGTCGAAGTGCGGGGGCGGCACCATCAGGAGGCGGTGCGCGGCGGTGAGGCCGTGTTCGGCGATGAACGCGGTGGTGAGGTTGAGGAGGGTGTCGTGCTGTACTTCGACGCCTTTGGGTTCGCCGGTGGAGCCGGAGGTGTGGACGACGTAGGCGAGTTGGGACGGGTGGAGGGGCGTGGGTGCGTGGTGGCCGGTGGCGGGGAGGGCGTCGCGGGTCAGGACGGTCCTCGCACCGCTGGCGGTGATCAGGGCGTGTTGGCGGGCGGGCGGCTGGGCGGGGTCGACGGGGACGAAGCATCCGCCCGCCTTGAGCACGCCGAGGATCGCGATGATCGCGTCGGCGCTGGACGGGATGGTGATCGCGACCGGGTCCTCGCTCCGGATGCCGGCCTCGCGCAGGTGGTGGGCGACCGCTGAGGACCTGCGGTCCAGGTCGCGGTAGCTGAGCGGAGGGGCGGCGAGGTCGAGGACGGCGGTGGCGTCGGGGGTCCGGGCGGTACGGGCCGCGATCAGGTCCAGCACGGTCGTGGCGGCCGGTCGCGTGCGGACGGCCGGGCCGGTGGACGGCGTGTCCGGTGCACCGGGGGACGCGGGGTCGGACCGGGTGTCGAGGGCGGTGTGGACGGCGCTGTCCGCCGGGGACAACAGGTCCAGGTGGGACAGGGGAAGACCGGGGTGGCGTGCCACGGCCTCCATGACCGCCAGCACCTGCTCGGCGATCCTGGTGATCGTGTCCGCCTTGTACCGGTCGGTGCGGTAGTCGATGAGGGCGGGCCAGTCGCCCGCGCGTTCCCTGAGGTGGAGGGTGAGGTCGAAACGGCTGGTGGCGCGGTCGATCGGCAGCGGGGTGGTGGTCAGGCCGGTGAAGGTGACGGGGGCCGTCTCACGGTTGAGGACCAGCATCGTCCGGAACAGGGGGTGGCCCTCCCGCGGGGTGGGGACCGTGGTGAGGATGTCGGCCAGGGAGATGTCGGCGTGGTCCATCGCGTCGGCCACCACCCCGGTGGCGTCGGCGAGCAGGTCACGGGCGGTGGCTCGACGGTTCGTGCGGAGCCGGAGCGGGAGGGTCGTGACGAACATGCCGATCACGTCGTCCCACCCGGCCGGGCGGGTGCTGACCGGGGCGCCGACGACGAGGTCGTCACCACCGTCCCGGGTGGCGGAGACGAGGGCGAAGACGGCGAGCAGACCGGCGAAGGTGGTGGCCCGCTCGCCCCGGCACCAGGTGGCGAAGCGGCGGGCGAGCCCGGCCGGGACGGTGAACCGGTGGGTGGCTCCGGGGCCGGCGCCTACGCCGCGGGCGTGCGCCGGGCCCGGGCCGGATTCCGGGTGCGGCGATCCGCCCGGTGCGGGGGTCGGGGCCGTGCCGTACGGGTGGTCCGGCGAGGGTCCGGAGGCGGGCGGGGCGTCGCGGAGTGTTTCCGCCCAGAACGCGGTGGTTCGTTGCCGTGGACCCACGGCTGCCGGCGCGGGGACCGGTGCTCCCGGTGCGCCGGTCCTCGTGCTGAGCGCGGCCCGCGGCCCCTGGACGTCCGTGGCACCGGACCGGGGCGAGGGGATCGGAGCCACGCCGGTCAGGGTCGTCAGCAGGATCGCCATCGAGGTGTCGTCGCAGATGATGTGGTGAGCGGTGATCGTCAGGAGATGGGTCGTGGGGGAGGTTCTGATCAGGTGGGCCCGCACCAACGGGCGCCGGGTCAGGTCGAAGGGGCGGTCGGCGTCCCGGGCGGCCAGGCGTTCGGCCGCTGGCCACGGGTCCGCGTGCGCGCTCAGGTCGGTGGTGCGCCAGGCCCTCGTCAGCAACTCGTCCGGGGAGGGCGCCGCGCTCAGCTGCGGGGTGTCGTCGTGGACGACGACCGCCGATCGCAGCACGGGATGGGTGGCCAGGGCGTGGGCGAACCTGGCGCGCAGGTCCGCCGCGTCGAGCGCGCCCTCCAACCGGAACGCGGCGTGCACGACGTAGGCGCCGTTGTCCTGGCCCGCCTGGTGGATGATCCACAGTCCGTGCTGCGGGCCGGACAGCCGTCCTGGCGGAGCGGGCACCGCCCCCGACCCGCCCGAGCCGTCCGGGATCGCCGGAGTACCGGGACCGCCCCGGGCCGCGTCGACCGCGGCGGCCAGGGCGGCGACGGTGGGGTGGGCGAACAGGGTTCTGATCGTCACCTCCACGCCGACCGACGCCCGGATCTGGGCGACGGCCTTCGCCGCCGCCAGGGAGTGGCCGCCGGACAGGAAGAAGTCGTCCTCGCGATTCACCGGGCGAGCCAGCAGGCGCGCGAAGACCTCCGCGATCGTGGTCTCCAGACCCGGGCGGGGACCAGCGGCGGCGACCTCCTCCGCCGGTGGGGGCAGAGCGCGTACGTTCAGCTTTCCGGAACTGGTCAACGGGAACGCGTCCACGGACACCATCGCCGACGGCACCAGGTAGGCGGGAAGGACACGGCTCAGCCGCTCCCGCACCCCCGGCCAGCGGGGCGGCCCGGCGGCCGGGATCACATAGGCCACCAGGCGGTCGCCGTCACCGGCCACGCGGGCGTCGGCGACCTCCGGGTCCGCCCGTAGCGCCGCCTCCACCTCGGCCGGTTCCACCCGGTGGCCACGCACCTTGAGCTGCGCGTCCACCCGGCCGACGAACTCCACGACACCGCCCGGCCGGCGCCGCGCCAGGTCGCCCGTCGCGTACATGCGCGCGCCGGGGACCGGCGAGAACGGGTCGGCGACGAAACGCGTCGCCGTCCGGCCGGGCGCACCGAGGTAGCCGCGCGCCAGCGGGAAGCCGCCCAGGTACACCTCGCCGACCACGTCGTCGTCAACCGGTCGCAGACCCGCGTTCAGCAGGTGCACGGCCACGCCGTCGAGCGGGTCGCCGATGCCGAACCGGCCGCCTGGGTGCACCCGCTCGGCGGTCGACCAGATCGTCGTCTCGGTCGGGCCGTACGTGTTCCACAGCTCGGCCCCGCCCAGTGACCCGGCCAGCTCCGGCGTCAGCACCTCCCCGATCGACACCCGGACCCGCACGCACTCCGGCACGCCCCCGGCCGCCACCAGCACCGCCCACACCGACGGGGTGACCTGGACGACCGTGGCCGCCTCGGCCCTCAGACGCCGCGCCAGCGCGGGACCGTCCATCACGGTCTCCGGCGGTACCGCCACCACCCGGGCGCCCACCGTCAGCGGTGCGACCAGTTCCCACACCGAGATGTCGAACGCCGGGGAGATCAGGGCCGCCACCACGTCCCCGGCGCCCAGCCCCACCAACGCCGTCGACCGGGCCAGCATCCCGGCCACCGCGCGGTGCGGCACGCCCACCGCCTTCGGACGGCCGGTCGACCCGGACGTGTGGAGCACGTACGCCAGTGACTCGGGTGCGATGCGCGGATCGACGCGCGCGAACTCCGCCGGCAGGTCCGGGATCTCGGTCAGCACCACGCGGGCGGCCTCGGTGACGGCCCGGCGCCTGGGCTCGGGCCACGACGGTTCCACCGGCACGTACACCGCGCCCGCCCGCCAGATCCCGAGGACGGCCAGCACCAGGTCCGTGCCGCGCGGCAGGTCCACCGCGACCCACGCCTCCGGCCCGGCGCCCTTCGCCCGCAGCACCGAGGCCAGCGCCGCCGAACGGCGCTCCAGCTCGGCGTAGGACAAGTCACCCACCGCGAGGCCGTCCGCGCCGAACCGGATCAGGTCCAGCACGGTCGACGGCGCCGGAGCACCGGCCGGCGCGGCCACCGGTGCGGCCACCGCCGAAGACCCTGCCGTCAACGCGGACAACCGGCGCTCGGGGTCGGCGCACGCACGGTCCAGCAAGGCCAGCAGCCGCCCGGCGACACCGTCGACCGTCGCCCCGTCGAACAGGTCCGTGTCGTGCTCGGTGACCACGGCCATCTCCGCGCCGCCGGACTCCACCCGCACGCTGAGGTCGACGTCGGCCGTGCCCGTGTCCGGCAGCATCCGGTCGGCCCGCACCCCGGGGAGCAGCACCTCGGGCGGGTCCTGCATCACGAGGTGCGCCTGGCACAGCGGCGCGTGGCTCGGGTCGCGGGAGGCGCCGGCCGCCTCGACGATCCGGTCGAACGGGACCGCCGCGCCGCCCAGCCCCGCCGCGACCGCGCGGCGGGCCCTGGCCACCAACTCGCGGAACGTCGGATCGCCGCCGATCCCCACCCGCAACGGCACCGGGTTCACGAACATGCCGACGACGTCCGCGAACTCCGGCCCCGGCCGCCCGGACCACAGGGTGGCGACCACGACGTCGTCCTGACCCGCCGTCGTGCCCAACGTGGCGGCGTACGCGGCCTGGAGCACGACGAACCGGGTGGCGCGCGTGGCGCGGGCGAGCGCGTCGACCCGCGCGGTGAGACCCTCGGGGACGGCGTGGCGGCGCAACTCCCCCCGGAAAGCGCGCATCCTCGGGCGGGGCCGGTCGGTGGGCAGGGTGAGCAGGTCCGGCGCGCCGTCCAGTTCGGACGCCCGGCGGGACGGGTCGTGGTCGACGAGGTCCGGTGGCGCTCCAGGGTCCGGCAGTGGCCGGGCGGGGTCGGCGTACAGGGCGCTGATCTCCCGGCACAGCACGGCCAGTGACGTACCGTCGACGACCGCGTGGTGCGTGTTGATCACCAGTACGTGGTCGGTCGGCGTGATGCGGCCCAGCCGGATGCGGAACAACGGCCCGGTGCGCAGGTCGAACGGCTCCCGTGCGGCCTGCGCCGCGAACGCCGCAGCAGCTGCGGCTGCCAGCGTCCGCACCACGACGTCCGCGGCGCCCGCCGGTCCCACCCGTCCGACCGGCTCGCCGTCGACCTCGTCGAACGTGGTGCGCAGCACCGGGTGCCGGGCCACCACCAGATCCGCCGCGCGCCGGAGCGCGTCCACCGACACGGGGCCGGTCAACCGGAACACCGCCGGATTGTTGTGCAGGGGTGCGCCGTCGGCGAACGCCTCAAGGAACCACAGTCGCCGGGCCCCGGGCGGGAGCGGGACCGTCATCGGTACGCTCCCCGATCTCCGAACCGGCGCCGGTACGCCGCCAGATGCTCCGGGTCCGCCCGCAGGAACGGCGCGTCGGCGGCCACCATGTGCCGCACCGCCAGCAACGGCAGCGGGCTGCGCATCGGCCGGAAGTCCGCGTTCCACAGCCCGGACGCGGACGGCGGTCCCGGGTGGAACTCCCCGACCATCAGGCCGCGTTCCACGAACCCGGGCTTCAACTCCCGCTGCATGCGGTCGATCTCCCCCGGCGTGACGTCCGGCAGCACCACCAGGATCGTCCGGTACCGGGCCTGCGGCCCCTCCCGCGGCGGCAGGTCGGGGAACCAGTCGCGGTAGGCGGTCATCACCGCCCGCAGGTCCGGCCGTCCGGGGTGTTCGGCGAGGAAGAACCCGCCCCGTTCCAGCGAGACGGCCGTGTACGGGCACACGTCGCCGCTGCGCCCCAGCTCGGGGTGCGGTCGGCACAGATAGGACCGCGCCCACGCCAGCACCACCTCGGCGGCGGCCGGCAGGTCCGGGTGATCCGGCTCGAACAGCGCGACGTCACCCGCCGGATGGCTCAACATCTCCCGCTCCGCTTCCACCGCGCCGTAGCGAGCAACGTGATCCCGCCGAGCCCGACGAGTCCACCGAGGAGGCGGTCCTGGCGGCGGGCCCGGGCGAGCGCGTCGCCGTACGGGAGGCTGCTGTGGCTGATCATCGCGTACAGCGTCCGCCACCCCGGTAACAGGCGGCCGAGCGCGAAGTCGATCCGCTTGCGGGCCAGGAACACCGGTGACCGCACCCGGTCGCGCAGCTCCACGAAGTTCTGCGCGGACAGCTCGGCGAGCACGTCGGTGTGCGGGCGGCGGCGGGCCTCGAACGCGGCGAGCGCGTCGCCCGGGGCGTGCTCGGCGAGACACGCGTCGAGCACCGCGCAGTCCTCGAACGCGGCGTTCATCCCCTGGCCGTAGAACGGGAACACGGCGTGCGCGGCGTCGCCGACGAGGACGACACCGTCGTGCTGCCACGGCGCGGTGCGCACCGACACCATGCTGCCCGGCTCGTGCGCGAGGAACTGCGTGACCAGGTCCGGCACCAGATCGGTCAGGTCGCCGAACTCCTCGGCCAGGAACGCACCGGCCCGCGCCGGGTCGCGCAGCCCCGAGAACCCGGTGTCGCCGTCGAACGGCAGGAACACGGTGCCGGTCAGCGATCCGTCCGGGTTGGGGTGGGCCACCACCAGTCCCCTCCTGCTCGGCCACACGTGCAACGCCTCCGGTCGGTCGACGGCCGGGATGGTGAACTCCCGGTAGCCCCAGTCCAGGTGCGTCTGGTGGAACTCGGCGCGCACCCGGCGGTGCAGGTGCGTGCGCACGGTCGAGTACGCGCCGTCCGCGCCCACCACGAGGTCCGCCGGGAACGTCCGGGCCGGGGTCCGCACCTCGGTACCGGTCAGGCCGGTGACGCGGTGCCCGAACCACAGCCGCACCCGGGGAACCGCTGCGGCGGCGTCGAGCAGGGCGATGTTGAGGTCGTGGCGGCGGACCGAGTGCAGCACCTCGGTGTCGTCCGCGCCGTAGGGCTGGTAGGTGACCCGGCCGCCGTGGTGGACGATCCGCCCGCGCATGGGAACCGCGGTGGCCAGGACCTCCTCCAGGAGGCCGATGTCGCGCACGGCCGCCCGCCCGCGTTCGGACAGCCCGATGCTGATCGACGCGGTGTCCGGGCCGTTGGTGCCGCGCGGGTCGCCGCGCCGCTCCACCACGTCCACCCGGTGGCCGCGGCGGGCCAGCCGGATCGCCAGCATGGTTCCGGCCATGCCCGCCCCGACGATGACGACGTTCATGTCCGGCCCCCGGCCGACTCCACCGGGTCCACCGCATCCATCGCGGACAGGGTCTTGGCGAGATCGGTGGGGGTGGAGGCGTCGAACACGGTGGCCACGGACGCGTCCACGGCCAGTTCGACCCGGATGCGGCTGACCAGCGCGGTGGCCATGAGCGAGGTGCCGCCGAGGGCGAAGAAGTCGTCGTCCGGCGCGACCGAATCCACCGACAGCACCTCGGCGAACAACCGGGCGAGGTCGTCGGCGAGCGCGCCCGACGCCCGCGGCGCGGGCTCGGCGAACGCGGCCCGGTCCAGTTTTCCGTTGGGGGTCAACGGGAAGTGCTCGACCACCTCGATCAGGTCCGGGACGAGGTGGGCCGGCAGCCGCTCGGCGAGGTGCGCGCGCAGGTCCGGCACGCTCGGCCCGCTCGGCACCACGTAGCCCACCAGGTAGGCGCCGAGCGGTCCGGAGTGGGCGACGACCACCGCCCGCGCCACCGCCGGGTGAGCGCCGAGCGCGGCCTCCACCTCGGCCGGTTCGACCCGGTGGCCGCGGATCTTCACCTGGTCGTCGGCCCGGCCGAGGAACAGCAGATCACCGTCCGGCAGCACGCGGACCAGGTCACCGGTGCGGAACATGCGCGACCCGGGCGGACCCCAGGGGTCGGCGACGAACCGCTGCGCGGTCAGCCCGGGGCAGCCCAGGTAGCCGCGCGCGACCCCGGCGCCGCCGATGTACAGCTCGCCCTCGGCGGCCGGGGCGCACGTCGCGTCCAGCACCCGTAGTTCAGTGCCGGGGATCGCCGCCCCGATCGGCACCACCGGGCCGCCGGTGAGCGGCGCGCTCATGGTGGCGCACGCGGTCGTCTCGGTCGGGCCGTAGGCATTGATCATCCGGCGGCCGGCGGACCACCGGGCGACGAGGTCCGGGCCCAGCGCCTCCCCCGCGACGATCAGGCAGGCGACCGAAGGCAGCGCCATGTCCGGCTGGGTGGCGAGCGCGCTCGGTGGCATGCACACATGGGTGACGCCGTGTGCGGCGACGAACCGGGCGAACGGTTCGCCGGGCGGCAGGCCCTCGGGCGGCGCGAGGACGAGCGTGGCCCCGGTGAGCAGCGCCATGCACAGGTCGGCGACGGCCACGTCGAAGCCGACCGACGCGTACTGCAACACCCGGGCACCCGGTCGGGCACCGAAGCGTTCCCGTTGCGCCGCGACGAGAGGAGCGATCCCCGCATGGGGAACGACCACGCCCTTGGGCTTTCCGGTCGAGCCGGAGGTGTAGATGACGTAGGCGGCGCACGCCGGATCGGGATCCGCCACCGGGGCGGCGGACACCGCCGCGGCCTCCAGCGCCCGCAGCTCCCCCGGGGTCAGCACCAGGGCGGGACGGGCGTCGGCGAGCACGGCGACCACCCGGTCCTGCGGTTGGGCGGAGTCGACCGGCAGGTACGCGGCTCCCGCGGCTAGCACGGCGACGACGGCCACCACCATGTCCGCGCCGCGCGGGATCGCGACGGCAACGATGTCGTCCGGCCCGACCCCACGGTCCCGCAGCGCGCCCGCCACCGCCGCAGCGCGGGCGTCGAGCTCACCGTAGGAGAGCGTGCCGTCAGCGGCGACGACCGCGATCGACTCCGGGGCCCGGGCGACCTGGCGCCGGAACATCCCCGTCATTGTCTCGGCCGGTAAGGAATTCACCGTATCTAATCGCGCGTCCACTGCGGTTTCACACTCCGTGACCCACGGAAATCCATTAGGGGAACGAGGGGAACTCTGTCTCATGACGCGGATCGATGTCAACGAGGTCGACGAGGTGTTTACCTCGACGCCCACCCGATGCGCCGACCACAACAGCAATTGTGAGAACGCGTGTGAGAACTTACTCACGGAAACTTTGTTCCGCCGGTCTGTTCGGCTCCATGACCTGGCCAGTATCTTGTAGCCGCTTCCCGAGATCTGATCACTTACACGCTGCCGAGCGTGACCAAGTCGTGCTCGGAAATGGGTTGGCCCATCTGGAGGAGTTCGGATGAGCGGGACATCGCTGGACACGCGATTAAGGGACACGCCGCCGACGTCCGTGCCGGTCGACCAGGTGACCGAAACGCGTCTCGTGCGGGTCGCCGGCACCAGCCCCGAGCACGTCAGCGCCCTCGCGCAGTGCCCGGACGACCTCCCGCCGATCCTCGTGCACCGGCCGACCATGCAGGTGATCGACGGCGTGCACCGTCTGCGCGCGGCCAAGTTGCGCGGGGACGCCACCATCGGTGTGCGGTTCGTCGACGGCACCGAGGAGGACGCGTTCGTGGTGGCCGTGAGCGCCAACGTGACCCAGGGGTTGCCGCTGACGCTGGCCGACCGCACCGCCGCCACCTCCCGGATCCTCGCGTCGCATCCGCACTTGTCGGACCGCTTGATCGCGTCGACAGCCGGGGTGTCCACCAAGACGGTGGCCGCGATCCGGCAGGGTTCAACCGGGGAAATGACTCAGTTGAACACCCGCCTCGGCCGCGACGGGAAAGTGCGGCCACTCGACGCCTCCCACGGGCGCACGATTGCGAGTCAGGCGATTTTGAAAAACTCAGATCTTTCGTTGCGGGAGATCGCCCGAATCGCCGGAATATCGGTCGGCACCGCCCGGGATGTCCGGGAAAGAATGCGCCGTGGCGAGGATCCCATTCCGCGGCGGCATCGCCTTTCCGCCGGGCAGCGCGCGGAAAAGGAAGCACCGGTCAACAGCACCGGCGCCGACCACGCCACCCCCAGCACGCCCCGCGTCGAACGGGGCCGCTTCCTGCTGTCGCTGCGCACCGATCCGTCGTTGCGGTTCTCCGAGATCGGCCGCGCGCTCCTGCGGCTGCTCGACGCCAACACCCTCGACGCCGCGCAGTGGGAACGCCTCGCCGCCGCCGTCCCCCAGCGCTGGTCACCGGTCGTTGCCGACCTCGCCATGGACTGCGCCGCTGACTGGTCGGCGCTCGCCTGCCGGGTCCGCGGCCAGGTCCCCGTCAGCGCGTGAGTCCGGCGCGCACGCCACGGCGATCGCCGCTGCCAGCTCGACCACCGCGAACAGCGCGACCACCGGGAGCAGCGCCGACGAGTCACCGGTGATCGCGACCGCGATCAGCGGCAAGAAGCTGGAGATCGTGACGCCCACCTGGTAGGTCACGGCGATCGCGGAGAACCGCACCATGGTCGGGAACAGGTCCACCAGGAACGCCGCCAGGCCGCCGTAGATCGCGCCGTGCGCGAGGGTCAGCGCGGGGATGAACACCAGGGCGACCAGTATCGGATCGCCCGAGGACAGCCAGGCGCCCGCCGGGACCATCGCCACCACCGCGACCAGGTAGCCGAAGATCATGACCCGCTGGCGGCCGTACCGATCGGACAGCGCGCCGAACACCGGCAGCGTCACGCACTCCGCCAGGGCCGCGATCATCAGCCCGGTCAGCACGGTCGACCGCACCTCCGGTCCGGCCTTCGCCGCGTGCGCCACCAGGAACACGGTGAACATCGCGATCACCGACCCGGTGCCGAGCGAAGCGAGGATGCCGATCACCACCCGGCGCGGCCACCGCCGCAGCACCATGATCACCGGCACCCGGGCGGCGCGGTTCTGCGCCCGGGCACGCAGGAACTCCGGTGTCTCCTCGACCCCCAGCCGGACCCAGATGCCGATGCCGACCAGGATGCTCGATGCCAGGAACGGCAGCCGCCACCCCCAGGTCAGGAAGTCCTCCTCGGGCAGCTTGGAGATCAGCACGAAGGTCAGGTTGCTGCCGAACAACGCCACCGCGAAGCCCATCGCGGGCCAGCTGCTGAAGAAGCCCCGACGTTCGGGCGGGCCGTGTTCGGTGCTGAGCAGCACCGCGCTTCCCCATTCGCCGCCGATGCCGATGCCCTGCGCGACGCGCAACGTCACCAACAGGACCGGCGCGAGGACCCCGGCCGTGTCGTACGTGGGCAGCAGGCCGATGCCGAACGTGGCGATGCCCATGACGAGCAGCGTCCACACCATCATCGCCTTGCGGCCCACCCGGTCGCCGAAGTGGCCGAACAGCAGGCCGCCCAGCGGGCGCGCGACGAACCCGGCCGCGTAGGTGGCGAACGACGCGAGCACACCGCCGGCAGTCGACGTTCCCGGGAAGAACAGCGGGCCGAACACCAGCGCGGAGGCCGTCGCGTACAGGTAGAAGTCGTACCACTCGATGGCGGTGCCGATCGTGCTCGCGACGAGCACCCGGCGGACCGAACGAGGCGTCGAGGTCGCCCCTGTCTTCACGCGTCCTCATCGGACACGAGAACCCGACCGCCGAGCTCATGGGGATCGGCGGCGAGGTCGTAGGCCCACACCTGCCGGCCGTCCGCCTCCCAGATCACCTTCTGCCCGTCCGCCCGCACCGCGTGCAGCGCCTTCAGGTCCGGGTAGTCGTCCGAGGCGGCGGCCCGCTCCTGGGGGAAGTAGGTCTCCGAGTACGCCTCGCGGGACGCCCCGGTGCCGTCCGCGAAGAACTCGGTCAGCGAGGCACCGTCCGAGGACCGCGGGTCCATCCCGAGGTGGTCGAGCACCGTCGGCATGATGTCGACCAGCCGCACCTGGCTGTCCACGCTCATCCCCACCGGCACCCCGGGGCCGCTGATGATCAGCGGCACGTGCTGGGTCGCGTCGAACAGCAGACAGCCGTGGCCCTCCTCGTACGGGTGGCCGAGGTCGCCGGCGTGGTCGTTGGGGTACCACCCGGCCAGGTCCTCGCCGTGGTCGGAGAAGCACACCACCAGCATCGCATCGACGTCGTGGCCCAGCTCGGCGATGCGGCGCAGCAGGAGCTGGACGTAGTGGTCGGTGTAGGCGACCTCGCCTTCGTACGGGTTCGCCACCTCGACGCCGACGTCCTCCGGCGGCTCGTACGGCCAGTGCGCGTCGAAGAAGTGCGCGAACAGGAAGAACGGGCCGGTGCCGTCGAGCGACTGGAGCCAGTCGGTGGCGCGTTCGACCACCAGCGGCGCGCGCTTGAGCGCCAGCCCGCGCAGCTTCACGTCGCCGACCGACAACGGGTCCCGGCCGTCCGGCAGCAGCGGGATCTCGTCGTCGTAGAAGTCGAACCCGCGGTCGATCCCGTACCACTGGTTCAAGCCCGGGCAGGACACCACCGCGCCGGTCGTGTACCCGGCCGCCGACAGGCATTCCGCCAGCGTCGGCACCTGCTTGTCCAGGGCTTCGCGGAACAGGTGTCTGACCCCGTGTCGGGGCGGCTGGAGCCCGGTGAACACCGTGGCGTGGCTGACCGGCGTCAGCGGGCACGACGAGATCGCCTGCGTGAAGCTGACTCCGCCCGCGCGCAGCCGCTCCACGCCGGGGTACTTCCCCGAATAGGCCACGTCGGCGCGCACGGTGTCCAGGGAGATGAACAGGATGTTCGGCTGTGTGGTCACCGGGATTCCTCTGTTTTCGTCTGTCGACGCCAGCGGGACCGAAGGCTAACAACGGGCTCCCCGCGTACGACAACGACGAACAGTGCGGCATGAATGAACACCGGTGCCGAACCGCACATGCCGCTACTACAGTCACCTGGCGGAGCGTCCACCCCCGTGACACGAGGGAGAATTCACATGGCGCGCAAGTTGTCCCTGGCGCTGGAGCTGTACGCCGACGCGAACGCCGGCGTCGACCAGCGCTACATCGAGCAGATGCGCAACCAGGACGCCGAACCGGTGCCTGTCGATCCCACGCTGCCGAGGTTCACCCTCATCGTCGGGCCCTCGCCGTTCACCATGCCGCGCGGGTGGGAGTTCTTCCTCACCTCACCCTACGAGGGTGCGACGTACATCTCGACCGTGCTGCACAACGCCGGGTACCCGGTGCGCATCGTCGACGTCCGCTACACCCCGAACCCGCTCCAGGCGGCGTACGAGCAGATCATCGAAGGCACCGACGTGCTCGGTGTGTGCACGTTCGAGGACAACTTCCCGTTCTGCCGCGCGCTGATGGCGATGGTCCGCGAGTCGCACCCGGAGATACCGATCATCTGCGGCGGCTCGCTGGTCACTTCCGTTCCGTCGGTGTTCATGTCGGACACCGACTGCGACATCGCGGTGATCAGCGAGGGCGAGATCACCATCCTGGAGCTGATGGAGAGTTACGCCCGCGGTTCGTGGCAGCAGGACCTCCCGACCATCAAGGGCATCTGTTACCGGGACGAGAAGGGCAAGGCGCGCCGCACGCCGCCGCGCGGCCAGATGATGGACCTCGACGCGCTGCCCAGGATGCGGCTCGACCTATGGCCCCAGTCGCGGTCGCCGCTCGGCATGCAGCCGCAGGTGATCTCGTCCTACAGCCGCGGCTGCAAGATGGACTGTTCGTTCTGCTACCGCACCACCCCGCAGGTGCGGGCGAAGTCGCCGGAGAAGATGGACCGCGACCTCGACTGGCTGAAGACCCAGTACGGCGTGGAGTTCTGCTTCTTCGTCGACCTCACGTTCAGCTCGCACCGCGGCCAGACCATCGAGATGTGCGACGTGATCTCCCAGCACGACCTGCGGTGGACCTGTCTGACCCGGTGCGCCGACATGGACGTACCGCGCATCGACGCGATGCGGGACGCGGGTGCGGACATCATCCTGTACGGAGTCGAGTCGCTGGGCCGCGAGGTGTTGCGCGAGGCCCGCAAGGGCAGCAGCGAGAACCTGACCGTCCGCGCGATGCGCACCACGTTCGACGGCGGCGTGCGGTTCGGCTCGCTGCTCATCGTCGGTCTGCCGAACGAGACCGAGGAGTCCCTGTCGGACATGGTGCAGTTCGCCGAGCAGTACAACCACGTGACCCGGGTGAAGTACCTGTCGGCCATGCCCGGTACGACGGTGTACCAGGACGCGGTGCGGAACAAGATGATCCGCACCGAGATCGACCACCTGAACTGGCTGTCGGTCGAACAGGCGCTGCACGAGGACGAGTTCCTGAACGTGAGCGGGCTGCCCGAGCGGGTCTGCCGGGACGCGTACAAGCGGGTGTACGACGCCTACCAGCCCGGCCCGGTGATGGACTTCCAGCACTGGCCGGAGCACTTCCAGTACTTCCACCCGCAGCCGGCCGACGGCACCGAGCGGTCGACGTCGTACGCCGGGACCGGCTGGCGCACCGAGTGGAGTTCCGCCGCCGCGCCCCTGGTCCCCGGTTCCGAGCGGTACACCTTGGACAAGGTGGCCGACGCGGAGGTGGCCGCGGTCGGGAGCACGCTGATGGACTGCGGCGCGAAGAAGCTCTCGGTCAGGGCCTGACCGGTGTCCACTCAGGACGGCCCGATCCTGATCATCGGGACCGAGCGCTCCGGGTCGAACCTGCTGCGGCTGGTGCTCGACGCGCACGCGCGGATCGCGGTCCCGCACCCGCCGCACTTCATGCGGTACCTGTCCGGCATCCCGTACGACGGTGACGTCGACGCGATGGTGGGCGACGCGATGAGGTTGCTGCGCCACCACATCCATCCGTGGCCGCACGTGATCGACCGGGCCGCGGTGACCGAGGCGGCCGGCCCGTCGCTGTTCGGAGTGGTGTCGGCGATCTACGACCAGTACCGCATCGCGGAGGGCGCCGCCCGGTGGGGGTGCAAGAGCACGTTCATGGTCGAGCACGTCGACGAGGTGCTCGCCGAACTCCCGGACGCACGGTTCCTGTGGCTGGTGCGCGACCCCCGCGATGTGGTCGCGTCGGCGAAGCGGGCCGTGTTCGGCTACTGCCACCCGTACCGCATGGCGCTGCGGTGGGCGGCCGAACAGGAGCTCGCCCGCGCGGCACGGGAGCGGTGGGGGCCGACCGTGGTGCACCTGGTGCGGTACGAGGACCTGGTGTCCGCGCCCGACCGGGAGATCCGGGCGATCTGCGACTTCCTCGGTGAGGCGGTCGAGCCCGCGATGCTGGCGCACCACCTCAGTGGCAACGCCCGGGTGACCGCGTCGCTGTCGGCGTCCTGGCGCACGGCGGGCGACCCGATCACCACGGCCCGGATCGGCGCCCACCGCCGGGGGCTGTCCGACCGGGAGCGGCGGCAGGTGGAGAGCGTGACGGCGCCGGCGATGGAGCCGCTCGGCTACTCGTTCGACACGGCCTCGCTTGACGAACCGGCTCCCGGTCCGCTCGGCGTCGCGCTGCGCGGATTCGCGGTGCGACTGGCGGTGGAGGCGCGATCGCTGCGCACCGACCGCAACCACTTCCGGCGCTGGCGGCGCGACGCCACCGTCCGCCGACTGCGCCGCCGCGCGACGCCGGGCCGCGCCCCGGTCCTGGCAGGAGAGAGCAGATGAACGAAACGGGAAGCGTCCGCACGCACTTCGCCGACCGCGCGAGCACCTACGACCGGTCCAGTGCGTGGTGCACCGACGACGTGCTCGGCGAGCTGCTGCTGTCCACGGCCGTGCCCCGGCCGGGCGATGCGGTCCTGGACGTGGCGTGCGGCACCGGACTGGTGTCGAGGCTGTTCGCCGGGCGGGTGCGGCGGCTGGTCGGCGTGGACATCACGCCGGAGATGGCCGAGCAGGCGCACGACGTGCTCGACGAACTGGTGATCGCCCCGGCGGAGGAGCTGCCCTTCGATGACGGCACGTTCGACGTCGTGGTGTGCCGTCAGGGAATCCAGTTCATGACGCTGCCGGACGCGGTGCGGGAGATGGTGAGGGTGACCCGGCCGGGCGGGCGGGTCGTGCTGACCCATCTGTGCGCCTACGGGGACGACGACCGCGACGAGTACTTCGAGATCCTGCGGCTGCGCAACCCGGCCCGGCGGCACTTCTTCCGGCCCGGCGACGTCGAGGCCCTGCTCGCCGGCGCGGGGTGCGACCCGGTGCGGTCGCAGCGGTACGTGTCGGTGGAGGACGTGGACGTGTGGTCGGACAACGGAGCGATCGGCGAGGACGCGCGGGAGGCCATCCGGGACCGCTACCGGAAGGCGTCACCCGCGTTCCGCGCACGGCACGCGGTGGCCGAGGCGGACGGGCGGATCACCGACCACATGCTGTTCGTCGTCGCCTCGGGAACGAGGGTCTGACATGGAACCGGACCAGTCCCTGGCCGACGGCGTGCAGGCCGCCTTCCGCACCGAGGCGGCCACCGCGGCGCGGTACACCTACTTCGCACGGGTCGCCGAGATCGAAGGTCACACCGAGGCGGCCCGGGTGTTCGACGAGCTCGCCGAGAGCGTGGCCTGCGCCGCCCACGGGCACCTGGACGTGCTGCGCGACCTGCTGGGCGGCGACGATCCGGGCACCGGCCACGCGCTCGGTGACACCCGCCGCAACCTCGCCTCGGCGATCAGCGGCGACCTCGACGAGTCCACCGCACGCTACCCCGGCCTGGCGGCGCGGGCCCACACGGACGGCGTGGCCGATGTGGCGAGCTGGCTGGAGACGCTGTGCACGTTGAAGAAGACGCACGTCGACCGGCTGGAGCAGGCCCTCACCGAGCTGGCCGAGCCGCGGTTCGCCGGGAACGGAGCGCCATGACCACCGACTACACCGCCGAGGCGATCACCGTCTACTCCGGGCTGGAGGCGGTGCGCCGCAACCCGTCGATGTACGTCGGGTCGACCGGCTCGGACGGCGCCCACCACCTGGTGCTCGAACTGGTCGACAACGCCGTGGACGAGGCCGCCGCCGGGCACTGCGGCGCGATCTCGGTGGAGCTGCACGACGACGGCTCCTGCTCGGTCACCGACGACGGCCGGGGCATCCCCACCGACCCGCACCCGGAGGCCGGGATACCGGCCTGCGAGCTGGTGCTCACCACGCTGCACTCGGGGGGCAAGTTCGACCACTCCTCGTACGCGACCTCGGCCGGGCTGCACGGCGTCGGCCTGGCCTGCGTGAACGCGTTGTCGCAGTGGTTGCGGCTGGACGTGTGGCGCGACGGCGCGCACCACAGCGAGTCGTTCGCCCGAGGCTCGATCGAGACCCCGCTCAAACGGGTCGGCGACAGCGACCGCCGCGGCACCCGGGTGTGGTTCCGCCCGGACCCGGAGGTCTTCTCCTCGTGCGTGCTCGACGCGGACCTGGTGCACGCCCGGCTGCTCGACATCGCGTACCTGCACCCGGGCCTGCGGATCGATCTCACCGACCACCGCACCGGACGGCACGAGTCGCTGTGCGAGACGACCGGGGTGCGGGGCCTGCTCGCGTACCGCGCCCGCGACGCCGAGAAGGTGCACGCCGAGCCGACCACGATCACCTGGTCCGGGGACGGGTGCGTGATCGACGCCGCCGTCCAGTGGACCGAGGGGTACGCGGAGCAGATCTTCAGCTACGTCAACACCATCCGCACCGACCTGGGCGGGTCGCACGTGGACGCCCTGCGCGCCGCCCTGGCCGGGGTGGTGGCCGACCACCTCGGCCCGGCCGCGGACAAGATGACCGTGGTCGACATCCTGGAGGGGCTGACCGCGGTGATCGCGGTCCGCATCCCGGACGCGCGGTTCGACGGCCAGACCAAACGCACCCTGCGCAACGACGACGCGGGCGCCCGTGTGCTCGACGTCGTCACCGAGCAGGCGCGGCAGGCGCTGGCGGCCGACCCGGAGCTGGCCCGTCGCATCGCCGAACGGGCCATCGACGCGAGTCGGGCCCGGCTCGCCGCACGGCTGGCCGGGCGGACGGCCCGCTCCCGGACCCGGGCCGTCGAGGTCGACTACGCGGTCTACCAGCGACAGTTCGGAATCCGCTCGAAGGACTGGCACGACTCGTGCGCCTGGCTCACCGACGAGGACCTGCTCGGCAAGCACGCGGAGCTGTGCGCGGTGCCGCCGGACGCGCGGATGCTGGACGTGTGCTGCGGCAGCGGTGTCGTCGGCGGCGCGTTCCGCGGCCGGGTCGGCGAGATGGTCGGGCTGGACCTCACCCCGGAGATGACCACGCTCGCCGCCACCCGACTGGACGTCGTGCACCAGGGCACCGTCTACGACCTGCCGTTCCCCGACGCCAGTTTCGACCTCGTGGTCACCCGGGAGGTGCTGCACCTGCTGCCCCAGCCGGAGCGGCCGGTGTCGGAGATCTTCCGGGTGCTGCGGCCGGGCGGGCAGTTCATCGTCGGGCAGATCGTGCCGTACGCGGACGTGGACGCGTTCTGGATGTTCCGCGTGTTCAAGAAGAAGCAGCCGCTGCTGTACCAGATGTTCCGCGAGGAGGACTTCCGGGCGTTGCTCACCGGCGGCGGCTTCACCGACGTCCGGATGGAGGAGTACTTCCTGTGGGAGTCGATCGACCGGTGGATCGACACCCACGAGACGACACCGGCGAACCGGCAGGAGATCTACCGCCTCTACTACGACGCGCCGCGCGAGGTACGTGCCGTCCATCCGTTCGAGGTGTTGCCGGACGGCTCGGTGCGCGACCGGTGGCGTTGGTGCGTGTACTCGGTGCGGAAACCCGACCATGCCTAGCCGCACCGTGGATCGCCCGGTCGCCGAGGTCGTGCGCGGGCTGGAGGTGCTGCGGCCACTGCGGGGCACGCCGGTGCCGCACTTCCGCGCGAAGGTGCGCGATCTCGTCGTCGTCGCGTCGAGTTCGCGGGGCGGGTCGAGCATGCTCGCCGAGCTGTTGCGGTCCTCGCCGCACCTGCTGCACCTGCGCGGTGAGCTGGGTCCGTTGCTGCGGTTGGTCGGCCTCGACCACCCGCACAGCGGCACCGGGTCCGACGTGTTGGACGCGGCGCACTGGCACGGGCTCCCGCCGCGGTCCCGGGCGCTGTTCGAGGCGGAACTGGCACTGGACGCGGGCTCTCCCGGCACCGGCGTGGAGAACCTGGCGGTGGACGCGGCGTGGCGCCTGGTCGTGCAGTGGCCGGGGCTGGGCCTCGACCCCGTCGACCTGGTGCGGACCGCCGAGACGGTGCTGGACCGTGATCTCCCCCGGTTCGCGCGGGCGCTGATCGGCAGGGCCGGCGTGAACCCGTGGTACTACGACCTTCCGGGGCAGTCACCGGGACCCCGACCGGCCGGGCCGCCCGGCGAGGTGCTGCTCGAAGAGCCGCCCTTCGTCCTCCCCCGCCCGTGGCGGCCCGCGAACGAACACGACCTCGCCACGAAGCCACTGGTGATCAAGACGCCGGGCAACGCCTACCGACTCGGCTTCCTGCGGGCGGCGTTCCCCAACGCACGCCTGCGGGTGCTGCACCTGACCAGGAACCCGGCCGCGTCGATCAACGGCCTGGTCGACGGGTGGCTGCACCACGGGTTCCACGCGTACCGGCTGGACGAACCGCTGCGCATCGCCGGATACGCCGACGTGCGGCCGGCCGACCGGCACTGGTGGAAGTTCGACCTACCACCCTTTTGGCCCGCGTACACCGCCGCCGCCCTGCCCCGGGTCTGCGCCCACCAATGGTGGTCGAGTCACCGTGCGGTGCTCGCGCACGGGGCGGATCACACGGTGCGGTTCGAGGACCTGATCTGCGGTCCGCACGCCCGTGCGGACGCCGTCGAGCGGATCGCGGACTGGCTGGGCGTCCCGTTCGACGGGCCGCTGCAGCGGGCCGCGACCGACGGCATCGCGGCCACGGTGGCCACCGCCGCACCACGCCCCGGCCGGTGGCGGGCGCGGGAGCAGGAGATCAGGTCCGCGCTCAGCGCCGACGTGCTCGCGATGGCGGAGAGGCTTGGTTATGCCCGTGACGACCACTGGATCTGAGCTGAGCACCCACGGCGGCCCGGGATGGGTCCCCCGGACGGCGTCGCACGTGGACGAAGTCGCGGCCGGGAAGGCGTGGGCGCCGTGCGGGTACCGGTCGGAGACGGCCGCACTGAGGTCGGTGCTGCTGGTCCGCCCGCCGGACAGCATCGCCGCGGTGCGACGGCCGGGGGCCTCGCTGATGCTCGGGCCGGTGGACCTCCCGGCGATGCGGGCGCAGTGCGACGCGCTGGCGGACCGGCTGCGGGACGACGGGGTCGAGGTACACCTGACGTCCCCCGAAGCGGGGCCGAACGTGGTGTTCGCGCGAGACCTGTTCTGGATGACCCCGGCCGGGGCGGTGCTGGCGCGGATGGCATCGGCGCAGCGGGCCGGCGAGGAACGGCATGCCGCGCTCGCGCTGGCCGAGGCCGGGTTCCCGATCCTGCGCACGGTGTCCGGCACCGCCGTGTTCGAGGGCGCCGACGCGCTGTGGATCGACCCGTCGACGGTGCTCGTCGGCACCGGGTTCCGCACGAACGCGGCCGGCGCGGCCGAGGTCGCCTCGGCGGTCGCGGAACTGGGGGCGCGGGTGGTGACGGTGCCGCTGGCGCCGGGCGTACAGCACCTGCTCGGCACGGTGGTGTTCCTCGGCCCTTCCACCGCCGTCATCCACCGGGCGGCGAGCCCACCGGAGTTGGGGGCGCTGCTCGCCGAGTACGGCTATCGGGTGATCGCGCTGCCGCCGGACGAGGAACTGCTGGTGCGGCGCGGGATGAACCTGCTGGTGCTCGCACCGGGGCGGGTGCTGATGCCCGCTGGCTGCCCGGGAATCCGGCGGACGCTGGAACGGGCGGGCGTGGCCGTCGACGAGATCGACATCGGCGCGTACCTGCGGGCGGCCGGCGGGATCGGCTGCGTGACCGGGGTGGTGCGCCGTGAGCACTGAGAGCCGGTCCCTCGGCCGATCACTGAGCCGGGTACACCGTGGGGTCGTCCAGCGGCACCTTCAGCCAGGAGATCATCTGCCGGAGCTGGTGGTACGCCGCGAGCCGCTGCTCGTCGGAATCGGCCTCCTCCGCCGCTGCGATCGGCTCCCACAGGCGCGGCACCATCACCGGCCCGAGTTCGAGCAGGCCGCCGCTGCCGCCGGTGGCCCACTTCGCCAGCACGTACCGGACGATCGCGCCGACCGGGATGTCCAGGTTCCGGGACATGCCGCGCACGGTCTCCAGCGGGTCGAGGAGCCCGTAGTCGACCACCTCGGCCTTGAAGTTGGCATGCGGGTCGTCCGGTGGCCAGCACCGTTCCCACTGGCGCAGCCGAACCGCCGGCGTACCGGTCGCGTCGTAGGCCAGGTCATCCATGTCGCCATCCATGCCGCCACCCTAAGGGCGGCACCGAGCTTGTCCGACCGGGCAGGGATGAACACCGAAGTCAGGAAAGGAGAACCAGTGAACGAGAACCTTCGTGAGGAGCAAGTCACGCTCGTTCGGACCGACTCGGGCGCCGCGACCAGCGGCACCGCCACGGCCGACGACGAGGCGATCCGTCAGCAGCTGCGCAGCCTCGGCTACCGCATCTGACCCAACCGCCCCGGCCCACCCCCACGGGTGGGCCGGGGCGTCCCCACGGAGGAGGCCGATCAGGCCCGCCCCGCACGCGCCGAGGCCGTGGCGGTCGGTACGCCGCCGCAACCGGGGTGCCTCGGACGACGCGTACGGGTCGTCCGCCCCCGTCGTCCCGGTCATTCCGGTGATCCCGGTGATCCCGCTCGTCCGGGCCGTCCCGGCCATCCCGGTGGCCTGACCGGCGTTCGCCTTGGCGTGCCGTCCCTCCTTCTCGCGGGCCGCACGCCCGCCTCCAGCGGCGGTCCCCCCACACTTCCAGGTAGCCGATCAAGGCCGGCGCGTGGGTGACGCACACCCCTTCGGCGCGGTCGCCGGTACCCGCACGAGGACGCGGTGCCCGGCCGGTATCACCGCCGACGCCCCGGCCCACCGGACGCCCTCGCTCCCCCTCGCGTGCGCCGGAACCCGAGTCCGGGGAACGGGACGCGCCGCGGAAAATCCCCGTCCAGCACCTGCGCCGGACCGGCCCCGGACCCCCTTTCACCCGAGCCAACCGCATAGGCAGGCAGGAGTGTTGACCACCCGGCGCCCCGTTGTAGGGTGCGGCGACTGGGAGGCGGCATGACGGAGACGACCAACCCGTTCGACGACGAGAACGGAGTGTTCTGGGTGCTGCGCAACGACGAGGACCAGCACTCGCTGTGGCCGGAGTTCGCTCCGGTGCCCGCCGGGTGGCACGTGGTGCACGGCCCGGGCGGCCGGGCGGCGTGCCTGGCCCACGTCGAGGAGAACTGGACCGACCTACGTCCGGCCTCCCTGCGCCGCGCCATGGACGACTCGACCGGGTGAGCTACCGGACGGATACCCGGTCTTCACCGTGACGGCGGCGGTGGACCGCTTCGTCACCTGCATCGCACTCCACGTCACCTTTCACGGTGCACGACGTGCACATCGCCCGCGGGAACCTGGCGGCCTGACGGCATAGGGGCAGATCTGTGAGTCGGTCCATGCTTCCGTTACCACGACCACGCTCACGTTCACGGGAGAAGCGCGGGCGCGCGCTGATCGTGCAACAGGGCGCCTGGGACATGCCGAAGGAATCGATGCCGCTCGCCGCCGGTTACCTCACGGCCGCAGCACGGGCCGATCCCGTGGTGGGACCCGAGTTCGACGTGGGAATACAGAACTTCCGCGGTGGGGAATCGCTCGGCTCGATGGCACGCACGATCTTCTCCGGGGTCGCGCCGGACGTGCTGGCGTTCTCGGTCTTCGGCTGGAACTTCAACCAGTTCGGCGCGCTCGCCGAGACCTACAAGTCGGTGCGCCCGGACGGCTGGGTCGTCTTCGGCGGAACGCACGTCGCCCACCAAGCGGAACGCGTCTTCCGACGTTTCCCCGAGGTCGACGTCGTCGCCAACGGCGAGGGCGAGTTCACCTTCCGCGACCTGCTGCTCGCCTTCCTCGAAGAGAAGTCGCCACAGGACCTCGCGCAGGTGCCGGGAATCTCCTACCGCGACGAGGAAGGCACGGTCCACACCACTGCCGAGGCACCACGCATCAACGACCTGGACACCATTCCGTCGCCCTTCCTCACCGGGGCCATCCCGCTGCTCGACCACCACGGTCGGTTCCCCTACGACGTCGCGCTGATGGAGACCAACCGCGGCTGTCCGTACAAGTGCTCGTTCTGTTACTGGGGTGGCGCGGTCGGCCAGCGGATGCGCGACTTCTCCCGCGAGCGGCTGCGCGCGGAACTCGACCTCTTCGGTTATCACCGGATTCCGACGGTGGTGTTGTGCGACTCGAACTTCGGCATGCGGCAGCCGGACGCGGAGTTCGTCGAGGACCTCGTCAGGACGCGCGAGAAGTACGGGTTCCCGCAGTCGTTGGAGACGTCGTGGGCAAAGAACAAGTCCAAGACGTTCCACCACATCATCCGCCGGATGAAGGCCGAGGGGTTCCAGAGCTCGTTCACCGTGGCGTTGCAGACGCTGGACGACACGGCGTTGCGTGACATGGGCAGAAGCAACATGCGGCTCAACGCGTGGCGGGACCTGGCGGCATGGCTCGCAGCGGAGGGACTCGACGCCTACGCCGAGCTGATCTGGGGCGCGCCGGGCGAGACGGTCGACTCCTTCCTGACGGGCTACGACCGGCTGTCCGAACACGTGTCCCGCATCGCCGTCTACCCCTTGTTACTACTGCCCAACACGAGTTACACGGAGAACCGCGAGGAGCACGGTTTCGTCACCGTGCGCGGCGACAACGACGACTTCGAGTACGTGCTCGCCAACCGCACCGTCACGGTCGCGGAGAACACGATGATGCAGCGGTTCATGTTCTGGGCCCGGATGATGAGCGAGAACATGTACTTCCGGCACATCTGGGTGCCGCTGCGGGAGTTCGCCGGGCTCACCCAGAGTGCCGTACTGCTGATCCTGTCGGACTGGTTCCAGGACTCGACCGATCCCGCCGTCGCCGAGTTGCTCGGCCACGGCCGCGAGTTCACCGACTCCGGCCTGATCGTCGAGTCGCTGCACAAGCTCTACGCCGACCCGCGGTTCGCGTCGATCTTCCAGCGGTGGTGGGAGCAGGCGATCCTGCCGAAGGTGCCCGGGCGTCACCGGCCACTGCTGAACGAGGTCTTCCGCTACGACAACGCGACCCGCCCGATCTACTCCGGAGCGGGCGCCGAGGACGCCGAAGTGCGCAGCATCGACGGCCTGCCGCACTACGTCCGCAGCGGTTTGCGGTTCCAGTACGCGATGCCGCACGTCCTCGACGCCATCCGCGCGAACCGGGCGTTCGACGACGAACCCTCGCCGGTCGAACTGACGCTCGCGTATCGCGTCGGGTTCGACGACTACCTCGACAACCACGAACTCGCGACCTACTACGCCGGTCGCTGCCTCGACATCCGGGATCTGACGGCACGACGGACGAACCCTTCGTACGGCAACGCGTCCACACACTGAGCCCGGGTCCCCGTTCGGCCGCACTAGGCTCTTCGCCATGGGCATGTCGCTTGTCGTACGCGTGGACGGCGGACTCTTCTGCGTCTCGGACGGCCAAGACCTCGTGGTCGAGTCGACGCGGTGGTCCAACGGGCTCCTCGCACCGATGGACCACGGAGCGTGGATCAAGACCGGCATCCACACCGGTGTCGTGACCGTGCGGACCGAGATCCGCCCGAAGGCCCCGCCCGGGAGCCCCGGGCGTTGGGAGGAGATCGTCGAAGCCAGCGTGCACTCCCCCACCGGAGCGATGGCGGTCGACCCGGGACACGTCGTCGGCGAAGTTCCGTACCTCACCAGCCGGGGCCCGGGCTGGTACCGGCTCAGGGTCCACGCCCACGGACGCGACCTCCGTCCCGACGGTGTCGACGCGGAACCCACCGAGCGGTACCTGATCCAGGCATGGCCCCAGGACTGGAGCGAGCAGCAGGTCCTGCGGTCCAGCACCAGGATCGAGGCATCCCTCGCGGCCGTCTCGGGCGAGGCGACGGGCAAGCCCGTGCACCACCGCGCGAAAGCGGAATCGGCCGAGAAGGCACGGCTGCTGCGGCACTTGCGCCACCGCTGACGCGAGCACTCCGCGCCGTACTGCTCCCGGGCCCCGAAACGCCTACCGACCGCGTGCGGCGGCGGCGAGCGCGGTCGAGGCGGCGAGGGCGAGGCACAGCGGTGCGTACGCGATGCGGTCGAGGCGCCGGAAGCGGGGCGACGAGGACCCCGGGGACAGCAGATCGGTTCGTCCCGCGAGCCCGGCAGCTGCGCGTGCACCGAGGACGGCGGCCGTCCCGGCCGTACCCAGCCGGGAGAGTGCGGGGTGCTTCCGGGGGCGGCCCGAGACCAGCACGGCCGCCGTCCCCAGTGCCCCCGCGACGGCGAAGCACGCGGCCGGAGGGGGGAAGCCCGCGCCCCCGACCACCAGGTCGGAGAAGGTCTCCCGATCGGGCAGCGGCCAGGTCGACCCCAGCCCCCACGCCACGTGCAGACCTGCGAGAACGGTCAGGGCCGAGGCGGAAGTCCGGCCGGCAACGCGTTCGACGTTCATGGAGCTCAACCTAACAAGCCGCCCCCAGCACGGGACGGGCGGGCTTCGTCAGTCAGTCCTCGCGGAGTGCGGCGAGTTCGGCGTCGATGGCGCCGCGCAGGAGTTGCCGCGCGTGCCCGACCTCGATGCCGCCGCTGAGCCAGCGCATGCTGAGCCCCTCCAGCGCGGCGGTGAGCCGTTCGGCGGCGGCGGTGAGCGAGGCGGCCGACGCCGCCGGTCGGACCTGGCCCAGCAGCGCGGCGACCTCCCGCACCCACACCAGGGTGGCCCGGGCGAGGTCCGCGCGCAGCGCCTCGTCGAAGACGGCGCTCGCCCGCAGTTCGCCCCAGGCCGTGCTGTTCTCCCGCACCTCCGCGCTGTCCTGGAGTTCGAGCAGGAGGGATTCCTCCAGCTCCTGACGGGGGGCGGGCGGCGGGCCGTCCGGGTCGCGGTCGGTGGTGTAGCGCTCGGCGCGGTCGTTGATGAATTCGAGGGTCTGGCGCAGGACCCCCGTGCGGTCCTTGAAGTGGTAGTAGATCAGGGCGGTGGAGACGCCGGCCTCGGCGGCCAGTTCCTCCACGCGCAGTCCACGGACCCCGCGCCGGGCGATCACCCGGGCGGCCGCTTCGAGGATCTGGGTGCTGCGAGACGCCATGATCCGCAGCCTACCGGGGGTCCCGAGCGGGTCCGTGCGGCCCCGTGACCGGGTGGGCGAAGGGGGGAGGGCGACCGGCGGCTCTCGTTTGACTGAATTTTCAGTCAGTGGCACAGTAGCGAACAGGTGGCCCGGCCGCCCCGCCGGATGCGCCCGCTCCGGTTCCACGATTGGATTTCTCCGTGTCGCCCCTCTTCCCCACCCGTCGGACCACCCTGCGCACCCTCGCCGGGTTCGGCGCCGCGGCCTTCGGCGCCGCGGCCTTCGGTGCCGCGGCCTGTGGCCCCTCCGGCACCGCGCCGCGCTCCAGCGCCCCCGTCGACTCCCCCCGGCAGGTCGCGCCCGGTGCGGGGCGGCGACTCGGCGCGGAGTGGGAGAGCCACACCCGCACCTTCATGTCCTGGCCGGCCCTGTCCTCGGTCTGGGGAGCGGACCTGCCCTACGTACGCGAGGACATCGCACGGATCGCCCGGGCCGTCGGCGAGTACGAGGCGGTCGTCATGATGGCCCGGCCCGCACAGGTGAAGGCGGCGCAGCGGGCGTGCGGCTCCCAGGTCGAGGTGATCCCGCTGGCCGTCGACGACCTGTGGGCCCGCGACACCGTCCCCGTGTTCGTCGAGGAGGACGGCGAGGTCATCGGCGTCGACTTCAACTTCAACGGCTGGGGCGACAAGCAGGAGCACGCGAACGACGCCCGGGTCGGGCGCGCCCTGCTGCACGAGTACCGGATTCCCCGGGTCCGGGCCCCGCTGGTCTCGGAGGGCGGCTCCTTCGAACCGGACGGCGAGGGCACCCTGCTGATCACCGAGAGTTCGATCGTCAACGCCAACCGCAACCCGGGGAAGAGCCGGGACACCGTCGAGGCGGAACTCAAGCGGACCCTGGGCGTGGAGAAGGTGGTCTGGCTGGCGGGCGTGCGCGGCGAGGACATCACCGACGCCCACGTGGACAGCCTGGTGCGGTTCACCGAGCCCGGCGTGGTCCTGTTGGACCGGGCCCACCCCGACACCCCGCCGGACTCCTGGTCGCGCTCCGCGGACCAGGCGGAGTCGGTGCTGTCGCAGGCGACGGACGCCCGCGGGCGGCGCTTCGAGGTCATCGACCTGCCGCAGCCGGACCTGGACCGGATCACGGGCGAGGGGGACGAGTTCCTGGCGAGCTACGCCAACTTCTTCATCGCCAACGACGCCGTCTTCCTGCCCCGGTTCGGCGACCGCAAGGCCGACGGGCGCGCCCGCGGCATCCTCCAGGAGCACTTCCCCGACCGGGACGTCGTGCCGATCGGGATCGACACGATCGCCTCGGGCGGCGGCGGCATCCACTGCGCGACCCACGACCAGCCGGGCGAACCCGCCGCGTGAGCGGAGCGGGGCCGGGGTGCGCGTCGTGCGTCAGATGCCGAGCGTGGTGAAGGGGCGGCAGCGCAGCGGCGGGGCGTGCTCGGGGTCGAGCCGCTGGAGGACGAGTTGGGCGACGTTCGGGTCCACGGCCAGGCCGAGGTGGCCGGCCGAGTCCAGGCGGCACTTGTCCTGGAGCACGATGTTGGTGACGCCGGCCCCCGTGAGCAGACCGCTCGTGTACGGGGTGACCACGGTGTCGTAGCGGGTGACGATGCTGGTGTACGTCGGTCCGGGTACGGCGACGGGACCGTCGTTGAGCTTGGCGAGGAACGCCGAGCCGGGCAGGTAGTCCGTACAGGCGCCGCAGCCGATGGCGGTCAGCGGACCTTGGAGTTCGAGGGCGGCGGCCAGGCTCGCCAAGCCGTTCAGCGTGGTGCCGCGGAAGTTGGAGCCGAAACCGACGAAGTCGTCGACCTTGGTGGCTCCGCCCAGGTACTTGAGGTAGTACGCGGGCACGGTGGTGCCCTCGGAGTGGCCGACGACGTCGACCTTCGCCGCTCCCGTCGCGGTGCGCACGCGGTCGATGAACGCGCCGACCTCGACGGCGCTCTTCGCCATCGGCGCGAGCCCGCCGGCCAGTCCGCCCAGCACGGTCTTGCCGTAGGTCTCGGAGAAGACGCAGTAGCCGGCCGAGCGGAGCGTGGGCGCCAGGGTCAGGAAGTTGTCCCAGCCGTTGGCGCCGAGTCCGTGGACGAGGACCACCGGCTCGGGATGGGCGGCACTGGGCCGGCAGGACCAGTCGTTCCACCCGGACTGCGGCGGCGCCTTGGCCGAGGCCGTGGTCACCAGGGTGGTGGAAGCGAGTACGGACAGCGCGAGCGCTGCCAGGAACGTGCGGAGCTTGGCCATGCGGCAACTCCTTGCTCACGGGTAGGTTACTCGGAAGTAGAGCACGTACCCTTGTTAGGAACAAGGCATCGTTTCCAAAGAGCGCGCACCGGTCCGACGCACCGAGCGGGACGGCGCACGAGAGGGCGACGGGACGTCAGGGGGCGGTGCGTCAGGGGGCGGTGCGTCAGGGGGCGGTGCGTCAGGGGGCGGTGCGTCAGGCGGGACGGCGCATCAAGAGGAGGAGTGCGTCAGGAGGGGCGGAGTCCGGAGCTGATCACCGTGTAGAAGCGGTCGAGCCCGTCCTGGAGGGCGGCGCGTTCGGCGGCCCGGCCAGTACCGGCGTCCAGGAGCCAATCGGCGATGATGTCGAAGAGGCCGCCGATCAGGCCCATGGCCACCGCCCGTGCATGCGGGCCGGCTTCGACGCCGAGCCGCTGCCAGGCCGTCTCCACGAAGGAGGCCGCCCACCGACGGTTGGCCCGACGGTGCGCCTCGACCAGCGGGGTGACGGCCCGACCCTCGCCGAACGTCACGCGCGCCACCCGGACGTCGTCCACGAAGGCGTCCGCGAAGTGCCGGATGAGGGCCCGCGCGGACTCGCCCTCGCCCTGCTCGCCGCCCGACTCCTCCAGCGCCGACCGCAGGCGTGCGGTGACGTCCGCGACGATGCGGTCGAGCAGCGCCAGGTACAGGGCCTCCTTGCCGGTGAAGACCTCGTAGAAGCTCTTGGTCCCGACGTACGCCTGCTTGCAGATCTGCTCGATCGAGGTGTCCTGGTACCCCTGGGCGGAGAACAGCTCCAAGGCCGCGTCCAACAGGTCCTCGCGCCGCCTGGCCCGCCGCTGGGCGGCGTCCAGACCGCGGATCCGTCGCCCCTTGGCGCCTTCCTCGTCCACCACCGCACCTGCCACGCGCCCAACATACAGGCCGCCGCACCGCCGGACGGACGGGAGCCGTCGCACGGGTCGGGCCAGGTCCGAGCGCGTGTCGGGGCGGACCGGAGCGCGCCTCAGCGCGTGCGCAGCAACTCGGCGACCTCCCCTTCGCCGTCCACCCGCACCCGCCCCTCGCGCACGGCGTCCGCGAGGGTGAAGTCACCGCGGACGAGCGCGGCGCAGGTGTCGGTGGAGAGGGTGAGCCGGGTGTCGGAGCCCTCGGGTGCCGGGCCGTCACCGTAGGGCTCGGGGTGGTGCTGCGCGGTGACCGGTCGCTCCCCGACCCGTACGTGGAACGCGCCCTCGTCGACGTACGCCTCGACCACCCCCGTACCGCCGAGCCCGGCCAGGCGGCGGCGCAGCGGCAGGGCGAACCAGTGGGCGCGGACGGCGTCCGTAGGTCCGGGGCCGGCGAGTTCGCCGGCGCCCCACTCGGCGAGTGCGTCGAGGACGGGGAGGAGTTCCCCGCCGCGTGCGGTCAGGGTGTACACGGTCGCGGCGGCGGGCGCGGGCAACCTGCGGCGTTCGACGATGCCGTCGCGCTCCATGTCCTTCAGCCGGGAGGCCAGCATGTCGGTGCTGACGCCCGGGAGGTCGGTGTGCAGGTCGGTGTACCGGCGGGGCCCGGCGAGCAGTTCCCTCGCGATCAGCAGGGTCCAGCGGTCACCCACGGAGTCGAGGGCGCGGGCGGCGGCGCAGTACTGGTCGTAGCTGCGGCGGGAACGGCCCGGCGCGGCATGCGGCTGACGTGGCATGCGCCGCAGTCTAGCGATGTTGTTGGACTTTCCAAGCTCACACTTGGTAAAACCAAGCATCACGCCACGCAGGGCGCCGGGTCCGCCGCACGGGAGGCCGTCCGCCCCACAGGTCTGGGAGGCCGCACATGGAGTTCCGGCAGTCGAGCAAGCTGAACGAGGTCTGCTACGAGATCCGGGGCCCGGTGATCGAGCAGGCCAACGCGCTGGAGGAGGCGGGCCACAGCGTGCTGCGCCTCAACACCGGCAACCCCGCGCTGTTCGGGTTCGAGGCGCCCGAGGAGATCGTCCAGGACATGATCCGGATGCTGCCGCGCGCCCACGGGTACACCGACTCGCGGGGCGTGCTGTCGGCCCGGCGGGCGGTCGCCCAGCGGTACCAGGCGCTCGGCCTGGAGGTCGACGTCGACGACGTCTTCCTCGGCAACGGCGTCTCGGAGCTGGTGTCCATGGCGGTGCAGACCCTGTTGGAGGACGGCGACGAAGTCCTCATCCCGGCGCCCGACTTCCCGTTGTGGACCGCCGTGACGACCCTCGCGGGCGGCAAGGCGGTGCACTACCTCTGCGACGAACAGGCCGAGTGGTACCCGGACCTGGCGGACATGGCGTCGAAGATCACGGACCGGACCCGGGCCGTGGTCATCATCAACCCGAACAACCCGACCGGCGCGGTGTACCCCAAGGAGGTCGTCGAGGGCATCCTCGACCTCGCCCGCCGGCACCACCTGATGGTGTTCGCCGACGAGATCTACGACCAGATCCTCTACGACGACGCCGTGCACCACTCGGCCGCGGCCCTCGCCCCCGACCTGGTCGTCCTGACCTTCTGCGGGCTGTCCAAGACGTACCGGGTCGCGGGGTTCCGTTCCGGCTGGCTGGTCGTCACCGGCCCCCGGCAGCACGCCCGCAGCTATCTGGAGGGCCTGACCATGCTGGCCTCCATGCGGCTGTGCGCCAATGCGCCCGCCCAGTACGCGATCCAGGCCGCGCTGGGCGGACGGCAGTCCATCCACGAGCTGACCGCGCCCGGCGGACGGCTGTACGAACAGCGGGACCGCGCTTGGGAGAAGCTCAACGAGATCCCCGGCGTCTCCTGCGTGAAGCCCAAGGGCGCCCTCTACGCGTTCCCGCGCCTCGACCCGGCCGTGCACGCGATCCACGACGACGAGAAGTTCGTCCTCGACCTGCTGCTGCGGGAGAAGATCCAGGTCGTCCAGGGCACCGGCTTCAACTGGCCGCGCCCCGACCACTTCCGCATCCTCACCCTGCCGCACGCCGACGACCTGGACGCCGCGATCAGCCGGATCGGACGGTTCCTCAGCGGGTACCGGCAGTGACACCACAGCGGTCCTTGATCACCTCGGTGGTATCAAGGACCCATGGGTGATCTTCTTCTGGTCCGGCACGGGGAGACCGATTGGTCCCTCTCCGGACAGCACACGAGCTGGACGGACATCCCGCTCACCGACAACGGCCGCGCGCAGGCCCGCTCGCTGGCGCCGCTGCTCACCTCGCACCGGATCGCGTGCGCCATCAGCAGCCCGCTGAAGCGGGCCCGGGAGACCGCCGAACTGGCCGGGCTCACGGACGTCCGCATCGACCCGGACCTGCACGAGTGGGACTACGGCGGCTACGAGGGGATCACCACCGTGGAGATCCACCGCTCCCGCCCCGGCTGGTTCCTGTTCGACGACGGGGTGGCCGCGGGACCGCCGGAGCACCCCGGGGAGAGCCCCGAGGAGGTGGGCGCCCGGGCCGACCGGATGTTGGCCAAGGCCGATGCCGCCCTGGCCAACCACGAGGGCAGCGTCGTGCTGGTGGCCCACGGGCACTTCCTCCGGGTGCTGACGGCGCGACGGCTCGGACTCCCGCCGTCGCACGGGGCGCTGTTCCAACTCGCCACCGGAACGGTGTGCCGGCTCAGCACCGAGCACGGTCGCCCCGTCGTCGCGGGGTGGAATGTCAGACCCTCGCCGTAGGCTGCGGACAGCGGGGAGCGCACGGGGGCTCCCCGCTCGCCGAGGGGAGGCACCGCATGGCCCGACCACCGACCGCCGCGCAGCGACGCGTCGTCGCGGCGGCCGAGCCCGTGACGGGGCGGCTGCGCGGCACGCCCGTGCAACTCGCCGCGCTCGGACGGCTCGGGCTGGCGTTCCGTCATCCGCGCCCCCCGCACGACTGGTTCCTCACCCCGGCTGGCCACCGCTTCCGGTCCGACGCGGACGCCCCCGCGCACGACCCGCCGGCCGACGCCGTGGTGGATGGCCCCGCGCCCGCCGACCGGGTGTTCGCCGCCCGCCTCGGCGGTGACGCGGCGGACCGGGGCGGCCCCCGCCGGGCCCGTGAGGTGGCCAGTGCGTGGACGGGGCTGCTGGAGCTACGGCGCATGACCCGTACGGACGCGGCGACGGACCGCCCCTGCGGCTGGGAGCGCACGCACCTCCTCGCGGCGGCGGCGCTCGCACTGGAGGCGGCGGGGTGCGTACCCGAGACCGGGGAGGGGCCCGGGTACCGGGTGGTGGAGTCCGCGCAGCCCGAAGCGGTCGGCGTGTACGCGGCGGACGCGGCCGGGCTGCGGGCCTGCGCCGACGCCCTCGGCCGGGCGGGGTGGCAGGTCAGCGAGCACACCGAACCCCGGGTCGGCGGCCGTCGCCACCTCCTCGCCTCCCCCCGCCGCGACTGACCGCGCCCCACCCGCACGGGACGGCGCACCCGCGTCTTCGCGACACGATCAGTCACACGAAACCGTATGGCCCTCCTCCATGGGGTCGCACCGGCTAGACATGGTCCCGCCGTCTCGGACCGCCCACCGGGCCCCACCCCTTGGAGGCGCCATGCCGCTGCCCCGCCGCACCCTGCTCGCCGCCGTCGCCGGTTCGGCGGGCGCGTCCGTGTCCGTCCGGGCCGCCGCAGCCCCGGGGGCGCACCGAACGGCCGCCGACGACACCGATCAGGCCGGGGCCGCAGGCGCTGCCGGGGCCGCCGCACGCGCGGCCCGGCGGCTGCTCCCCCGGCACGCGGACCAACTCCGCTTCCGGTCGGCGCCGGGGACGGCCGACTCCTTCACCGTGTCGGGCGCCCGGGGCCGGATCGTCCTCACCGGCAACACCCCCGCGGTCCAACTCACCGCGCTCCGCTGGTACCTGAAGCACACCGCGCACGCCAACCTCACCTGGGCCGGCGAACAGCTCGCCCTCCCCGCCACCCTCCCCGCGCCCGCCGCCGAGACGGTGCGCACCGCCCGGGTGCCCCACCGCTTCGCCCTCAACGACACCAACGACGGTTACACCGGCGCCTACCGCATCTGGGCCTCCTGGGAACGCGAGCTGGACGTGCTCGCCCTGCACGGCTACAACCGGGTGTTCGTCCAGGTGGGCGCCGAGGCGGTGCACCACCGGGTCTTCCAGGAGTTCGGGTACGACGAGCAGGAGGTGCGGCGCTGGGTCCCGGGCCCCGCGCACCAGCCCTGGTGGCTGCTCCAGAACCTCTCCGGGTTCCCGGCGCCCCCGTCCGGCCGGTTGATCGCGGCACGTGCTGCGCTGGGTCGGCGGATCTGCGGACGGCTCCGCGAACTGGGCATGACCCCCGTGCTGCCGGGCTGGTTCGGCATGGTCCCGCCCGGGTTCGCGGACCGCAACGCCGGCGCCCGCACGGTGCCCCAGGGCGAGTGGTACGGCTTCGACCGGCCGGACTGGCTCGACCCGCGCAGCGAGGTGTTCGCCCGGGTCGCCGCGGCGTACTACGACGTCCAGCAGGAGGCGTTCGGCGCGACCACGCTGTTCAAGATGGACCTGTTGCACGAGGGCGGCAGCGCGGGGGACGTCCCGGTGGCGGACGCGGCCCGGGCCGTGGAACGGGCGCTGCGCAAGGCGCACCCGACGGCGGTGTGGGTGACCCTGGGCTGGCGGACGAACCCGCCGCGGGAGCTCGTCGAGGCCGTCGACCGGGACCGGATGCTCGTCCTCGACGGCATCGCCGACCGTGCTGCCGCAGCCGACGACCGGGAGGGCGACTGGCTCGGCACGCCGTACGCCTACGGCTCGATCTGGAACTTCGGCGGGCACACCGCGCTCGGCGCGAACGCCCGGGAGTGGGCGCGCGCGTTCCCGGACCGCCGGTCGCGGCCGGGCAGCGCACTGCGCGGCATCGCCTTGCTGCCGGAGGCCGCCGACAACAACCCCGCGGCCTTCGAGTTGTTCTCCGAACTCGCCTGGTCGGACGGGCCGCTCGACCTCGCCGACTGGTTCGCGCGGTGGGCGCACGCCCGCTACGGCGCGCGGGACGCGCACGCGGCGGCGGCCTGGGACCGGCTGCGCAGGACGGTGTACGGGACGACCCGCGAGGACGGCTGGAGCGAGGGTGCCGACGGGCTGTTCGGCGCCCGTCCCGCACTGACCGCGGTGCGGGCGGCCCGCTGGTCCCCCAAGTCGCTCCGCTACGACCCGGCGGAGTTCGAGCCGGCGCTCGACGAACTCCTCTCGGTCAGCCCGCGGCTGCGGTCCTCGTCGGCGTACCGGCACGACCTGCTGGACGTGGCGCGCCAAGCGCTCTCCAACCGCGGCCGGGCCCTGCTCCCCCGCATCAAGGCCGCCTACGACGCCGGGGACGCCGGCCGGTTCCGCCGGCTGACCGCGCACTGGCTCGACCTGATGGACGTGCTGGAACGGCTCCTGGCGACGGACCGCGCCCATCTGCTGGGGCGCTATCTCGCGGACGCCCGTTCGTGGGGCGCCGACGCCGCGGAGCGGGAGCGACTGGCCTACGACGCGCTGTCGCTGCTCACCGTGTGGGGCACCCGCAAGGGGGCCGACGCGGGACTGCGCGACTACGGCAACCGGGAGTGGGCCGGTCTGGTCGGCGGGCTGTACCGACGTCGTTGGTCGCGGTACTTCGAGACGCTGGGCGAGGCGCTGCGCACCGGTGGCACGCCGGAGCGGATCGACTGGTTCGCCGTGGAGGACGCCTGGACCCGCGCACCCGGGCGGCTCGCCACCACCCCGCGCGGCAAGACCCACACGGTGGCCATCGAGGTCCGCGACCTGCTGCGCGCGCAAGCATCGTCGCTCACCTGATGGCGCATATCACCTTGAATAACCACAAAAAGGTCACGATCCGGATGCTCACCGACGGATCGTGACCCTAGTCACGGCATTTCATCCCCCGATATGGCTTGATCGATCAAAGCCCGGCAGGGTTACATATGAGCGCCGCCTAGCTCGAAAGATAAATCTGTGACTGTCAACGAGGACTCGTTCACCAACTGGAAGACCCGCGAGGAGATCGCGGAGTCGATGATTCCGATGATCGGGAAGATGCACCGGGAGCGGGACGTCACGATCCTGCTGCACAGCCGCTCGCTGGTGAACAAGTCGGTGGTCAGCATCCTCAAGACCCACCGCTTCACCCGGCAGATCACGGGCGAGGAGCTGTCGGTCACCGAGACCATGCCGTTCCTGCGGGCGCTCACCACGCTCGACCTCGGGCCCTCCCAGATCGACCTCGGCATGCTGGCCGCGACGTACCAGGCCGATGACCGCGGCCTGTCGGTGGAGGACTTCACCGCGGAGGCGGTGGCCGGCGCCACCGGCGCCAACAAGATCGAGCGCAGCGCGCCGCGCGACGTCGTGCTCTACGGCTTCGGCCGCATCGGCCGACTGCTGGCCCGGCTGCTGGTGGAGAAGGCCGGTTCGGGCAACGGTCTGCGGCTGCGCGCCATCGTGGTCCGCAAGGGATCCGGCCAGGACATCGTCAAGCGCGCCTCGCTGCTGCGCCGCGACTCGATCCACGGACAGTTCCAGGGCACGATCACCGTCGACGAGGCGAACAGCACGATCATCGCCAACGGCAACGAGATCAAGGTGATCTACTCCGACGACCCGACCACGGTCGACTACGCGGAGCACGGCATCAAGGACGCCATCCTCATCGACAACACCGGCCGGTGGCGCGACCGCGAGGGGCTGTCGAAGCACCTGCGGCCCGGCATCGCCAAGGTCGTGCTGACCGCCCCCGGCAAGGGCGACGTCCTCAACGTCGTGCACGGCGTGAACCACGACATGATCAAGCCGGACGAGCAGATCCTGTCCTGCGCGTCCTGCACCACCAATGCCATCGTGCCGCCGCTCAAGGCGATGGCGGACGAGTTCGGCGTGCTGCGCGGCCACGTGGAGACCGTCCACTCGTTCACCAACGACCAGAACCTGCTGGACAACTACCACGGGTCCGACCGTCGCGGCCGGTCCGCGCCGCTCAACATGGTCATCACCGAGACCGGTGCCGCCTCCGCCGTCGCCAAGGCGCTGCCCGACCTCGACGCGACCATCACCGGCAGCTCGATCCGCGTCCCCGTGCCGAACGTCTCCATCGCGATCCTCAGCCTGCGGCTCGGCCGGGAGACCACCCGCGAGGAGGTCCTCGACCACCTCCGCGACGTGTCGCTGACCTCGCCGCTCAAGCGTCAGATCGACTTCACCAGCGCGCCCGACGCGGTCTCCAGCGACTTCATCGGTTCGCGTCACGCCTCGATCGTGGACGCCGGGGCCACCAGGGCCGACGGCGACAACGCGATCCTCTACCTCTGGTACGACAACGAGTTCGGTTACTCGTGCCAGGTCATCCGGGTGGTCCAGCACGTCTCCGGCGTGGAGTACCCGACCTTCCCCGCTCCGGCGGCCTAGACCGCGGGTCCCCGACCAGGTTCCCGCTGGACGGGGTGGTAGGACGCTGTGCGGCGTCCTACCACCCCGTCCCCTTTTCCTCCGGCTCAGCCCACCGCCAGGTCCGGGCGCTCGGTGCCCCGGATCGAGTTCACCGCGGTCCGCCCCGAACGGGGTGCCCTCGGCCATCACGGCGAACACCCGCCGGGCGGGCTGCTGGTCGGCGAGTGCGGCGAAGCCCAGCTCCATCCGGTAGGCGCCGGAGGACAGCCCGTCGAAGCGGTACTCGTACATCCCCTGCCGGGCCGTCCGGTAGGCCGGGACCAGCACCGTGACCCACGCCCGGTCGTGAGCACGAAGTCGGCGACTTCCGCGCCGCCCGCTTCCGGAGCGGTCCGCCGGCTGGCTGCGGTGTAGCCGGTGGCGGTGACCGTCGTGTCCCCGGTGACGGGGCCGGAAGGGGAAGGTGTAGCGGCCGTCGTCGCCGGTGGTGGTGGCGCTCGCCGGGGTGTCGGCCACCCCGACCGTCGCGCCCCGTTCGGCGCCCGTGTGGCCGCTGATCCGCCCGGTGAGCAGTGCGGTGGGCGCCCGGCCGAGGGCGAGGTCCCGTGCGGTGTCCGCACCCGCGGTGACGGCAGCCGGGTGGACTCCGGGTGGTGGCCGAACCCGGTGACGGTGCCGCTGAGCGCGCCGTGCAGGTCAGCCGGGACGGCGGCCGGGGCCCGCCCGGGCGTCCACGTCGATCGCGGAGCCGTCGAGGACCCGTTCGGTCTCGGTGACCCGGCCCCGCAGTGCGGGCACCGCGGACCGCAGCAGGGCGAGAAGTCCTCATCGGCGAGTTGGGTTCGCCGTCACCCCACGGGCCACAGGACTCACAGGTCCGTCCGCCTCACCTGCGCCGCCCGGCGTACCGAGGCGTACACCGGCGCAGTTGATAGGCCGCTGGCATAAGCAGAACGGCTGCGCGAGCGGGGGCGGTTGGAGGACGATGGACCTGCTGTCGAGGCGCCGTCCACGAGCCGTCCGGGCCCGGTCCCGCCCCCGGTGCGGCCCGACGGCGCCGTTCACGGACCACCGAGCCCAGTCCTGGAGAGGTCATGTCCGAGAGCGTGCCGGTGCGGTGCCCGGTCTGCCGCCGCGATCACCAGTTCACCCCGACCTCCTACCCCTGTCCGTGCGGACAACCCGTCGCCCCGACGGTGGCTGCGCACGGGACGCCCGAGAACGTGACCGACCGCGCCTGGTCCGCGGACTGGGTGACGGTGCCCTGCCCCTCCTGCGGGCGGGCGGACCCCTGGCCGCGGCCCGAACTGGGCTGTAGCTGCGGAGCGGTGTTACGGGTGCCGCTCGCCGCCGCCCCCGACGACGACGCCGCCGCCGCACCCGACGACGCGACAGCGGGCGGCGGCGCACCCGGTGCGCCCCGGCCGACCGCCCGGGAGGGCCGGGAACCCGCCGGGCGCACGGGATCGCCCGCGTTCCCCGCGCACATCCCGCTGCCCGCGACCGCGTCCGTCCCCCGGCCCGCGTTCCGCCCCACGGTGATCCGCACCCCCCGGGACGCCGTCACGGTCACCGCGCTGTACCTGCGCTGGCTGGGGTACGGGGAGATCCGCCGGGCCGAACAACCCCTGGCCTCCGGAGTCGGGCTCGCCGCGGACGGACTCGTCGCCGCGATCGAACCGACCGTACGGGTGACCTCCCTCAAGGACGTGGAGTGCCTGTGGCTGGTCTCCCTCACCGGGGCGGAGCGCTGCGCGTACTTCGCCCTCGCCGGCTACGAGGACGGGGTGCGCGAAGGGGCCGACGCCCTGGGCGTACCGCTGTTCCTGGTGGACCTCGCAGGGGTGCCCCAGCCGGTCAACGGCGTCGCCGAGGAACTGGTGTCCACCGGCGCGTGACCTGGCGCACCACCGCCGGCCCGCCCTCCCCCGTTCACCGAGGAGGGTCCGGGCCCCGCGCCGACACGGGGCCCGGACGTGTGTCAGTCCGCGTAGCGCTCGCGGAGTTCGATCTTGCGGACCTTGCCGCTGACCGTCATGGGGAAGGCGTCGAGGATGCGCAGCCGGCTCGGGATCTTGTAGTGGGCGAGCCGCTCGTGGCAGTAGGCGCGCAACTCGTCCAGGGTGAGGGGGTCGTCCGGGTCCCGCGGGATGACGCAGGCGAGGACCTCCTCGCCGTACCGCTCGTCGGGGACGCCGACGACCTGGATGTCCGCGATCTTCGGATGCCGGTGGAGGAACTCCTCGATCTCCCGCGGGTAGATGTTCTCGCCACCACGGATGATCATGTCCTTGATGCGGCCGACGATGCGCACGTACCCGTCCGGCCCCATGACCGCGAGGTCCCCCGTGTGCATCCACCGCCCCGGGTCGATGACCTCCGCGGTGCGCGCGGCGTCGTCCCAGTACCCGAGCATCACGCTGTACCCCCGGGTGCACAGCTCCCCGGCCTCACCGCGCGGCAGGGTCACCCCGCTCACCGGGTCCACGACCTTGACCTCGATGTGCGGCAGGGCCCGGCCGACGGTGCCGGTGCGCCGTTCGAGGTCGTCGTCGCTGCGGGTCTGCGTGGAGACGGGCGAGGTCTCGGTCATCCCGTAACAGATCGACACGCCGGCCATGTGCATCTCGGCGACGACCCGTTTCATCACCTCCACGGGGCACGGCGAGCCGGCCATGATCCCGGTGCGCAGCGAGGAGAGGTCGTACAGCGCGAAGTCCGCGAGGTTCAGCTCGGCGATGAACATCGTGGGCACCCCGTACAGCGAGGTGCAGCGCTCCCGTTCGACGGCCTGGAGGGTGGCCACCGGGTCGAAGGAGGGCGCCGGGATGACCACGCAGGCGCCGTGGGTGGTGGCCGCGAGGTTGCCCAGCACCATGCCGAAGCAGTGGTAGAAGGGGACGGGCAGACAGATGCGGTCCTGCTCGTCGTAGCCGACCGTACGGCCCACCCAGTAGCCGTTGTTGAGGATGTTGTGGTGCGAGAGGGTGGCGCCCTTGGGGAAGCCGGTGGTCCCCGAGGTGTACTGGATGTTGACCGGGTCGTCGCAGCTCAGCTCCGCCGCCCGGGCGTGCAGCCGGTCCTGGAGGTCCGGACGCCCGGCGGTCAGCAGGTCCTCCCAGGAGGCTTCGCCGATGAACACCGCCTGCCGCAGCTCCGGACAGCGCTCGCGGACCTGCTTCACCAACTCCCGGTAGTCGCTGGTCCGGTGTCCCGTCGACGCCACCAGCACCGACACCCCGGCCTGGCGCAGCACGTACTCCAGCTCGTGGGCGCGGTAGGCGGGGTTGATGTTCACCATGACCGCGCCGATCCGGGCCGTGGCGTACTGGACGAGCAGCCACTCGGGGCAGTTGACCGCCCAGATGCCCACCCGGTCGCCCTTGAGGACGCCCCGGGCGAGCAGTCCGCGGGCCACCCGGTCCACCTCGGCCGCGAACTCCGCGTACGTCCAGCGCCGCCCCGAGGGCACGTCCACCAGCGCCTCCCGGTCCGGGAAGGCGGCCACGGTCCGGTCCAGGTTCTCGCCGATGGTGTCCCCGAGCAGCGGGGTCGTACTGGTGCCGTGCGCGTAGGAGGGCTCGGGCCCGTCGGTGGTGTCCCGGGCGGGGGCGGGGGTACTCATCGGAAGTCCTCCTCCCGGTACTCCGCGGTGGAGCCCTTCGCGGTGGCCTCCCGCAGGGCGACGCGGCGGATCTTGCCGGACACCGTCTTGGGCAGCTCCGCGAACTCCAGCCGGCGCACCCGCTTGTAGGGGGCGAGGACCGCCCGGGAGTGCGCGAACAGCAGGGCCGCGGTGTCGGGTCCCGGCGCGTATCCCTCGGCGAGCACCACGTACGCCTTGGGGACGGCGAGTCGCAGCGGGTCGGGCGCCGGGACGACCGCTGCCTCGGCGACCGCTTCGTGTTCCAACAGCGCGCTCTCCAGCTCGAAGGGGCTGATCTTGTAGTCGGACGCCTTGAAGACGTCGTCGCTGCGGCCCACGTAGGTGAGGTGGCCCTCGTCGTCGACGGAGCCGATGTCCCCGGTGCGGTAGTAGCCGCCGGCCATGGCGGCGGCGGTGCGCTCCGGGTCGCCGTGGTAACCGGCCATAATCCCGACGGGCCGGTCGGCGAGGTCGACGGCGATCTCCCCCTCGGTGGCCCCGGGTTCACCGGTCGCCGGGTCCAGCAGGACGATCCGGTATCCGGGTCCGGGCCGGCCCATCGACCCCGGCTTGACGGGCTGACCGGGGCTGTTGGCCACCTGTACGGCGGTCTCGGTCTGCCCGAACCCGTCGCGGATGGTGACCCCCCAGGCCCGCCGCACCCGCTCGATGACCTCCGGGTTCAGCGGCTCCCCCGCGGCGACCACCTCACGCGGCGGGGTCCGCAGCGCGCCCAGGTCCGCCTGGATGAGCATGCGCCACACCGTCGGCGGCGCACAGAAGGTGGTGACCCGCGCGGCGTCCATCTCGGCCAGCAGACGGGCGGCGTCGAAGCGCGCGTAGTGGTGGACGAAGACGGTCGCCTCGGCGTTCCACGGGGCGAAGAGGTTGGACCAGGCGTGCTTGGCCCACCCGGGCGAGGAGATGTTCAGATGGACGTCGCCGGGGCGCAGACCGATCCAGTACATGGTGGTCAGATGGCCCACCGGGTACGAGACGTGGGTGTGTTCGACGAGTTTGGGGCGGGCCGTCGTCCCCGAGGTGAAGTACAGCATCAGCGGGTCGTCGGCCAGCGTCTCCCCGTCGGGGACGAAGTCCGCGGGCGCCGCCCGGCCGTCCCCGTACGACGACCAGCCCGGCACCGGGTCGCCGACCGCGATCCGGGTGAACGCGCCGGGTACGTCGGTGAACTTCGCGGTGTCGTCCGATCGGGCGATCACCTGGCGGACCCGTCCCCTCGCCACCCGGTCGGCCAGGTCCACGGGGCCCAGCAGCGGGGTGGCGGGGATGACGACGGCGCGCAGCTTCATCGCGGCGAGCGCGACCTCCCACAGCTCCGTCTGGTTGCCGAGCATGACGAGGACCCGGTCGCCGGCGGTCACCCCCTGGGACCGCAGCCAGTTGGCGGTCCGGGCGGAGCGGCGGGACATCTCGGCGAAGGTGGTCAGTTCGTGGCTGCCGTCCTCCCGGGCCAGGTGCAGGGCGACCCGGTCGTTGTCCCGGGCGATCACGTCGAACCAGTCGAGGGCCCAGTTGAAGCGGCGCGGCCGGGGCCAGCGGAAGCCTTCGCGGGCGGCGTCCAGGTCCGTGCGGTGCCGCAACAGGAAGTCCCGCGCGGCACGGAACTCCCCGGTGGCGCTGGTCGGGGTCATCCCGCCTCCTCGGTCACGGTTCTCGGGCGTCACGGACGTGCTGGCTCGCCGCGGGCTCCACCGCTGCGTGCGGACCCCTGCCTACCATCGTGGAATCCGTGATACAGGTCTCACTACCCCCGAACGGGGGTAGCGGCGGGCTACGCGCACGAACGGCTGGGCGGGAGGCGGACCGGTGACGTCGGAGAGGACGGACGCGGCCGAGATCGGGGCGGCGCTGCTGAGGCTGCGTCGGACGACCGGGCTGCCGGTGGCGTTCGGCGGGCTGATCGAGGCGGGCGGGCGGCAGGTCCGCATCCAACAGCTGTCAGGGACGTCGACGGCCTCGCTGCGGGCGCTGGTGGTGTCGCTGGGCAACGGCCTGGGCGGCAAGGCGCTGGCCAGGTCCCATCCGTGCGCGGTGACCGACTACCGCTCCTCCCGGCAGATCAGCCACGAGTACGACGAGCCGGTCCAGGTGGAGGGGTTGCGGTCGGTGCTGGCGGTGCCGATCGTGGTGCGGCGCCGGGTGCGGGGGGTGCTCTACGGGGCGTTGCGGGCCGCCCAGCCGTTGGGCGACCGCACGCTCGGCGCGGCGGTCGCGGCGGCGCGCGACGTGGAACAGGCGCTGGTAGTGCGGGACGAGGCCCGGGCGCTGTTGGCCTCGGCGGAACCCCGAACGGGTGACGAGGGCGCCCGGGCGGCGGCGTGGGAACAGGTCAGGGAGGCGCACGGCGCCTTGCGCGCGCTGGCCCCGCGCATCGGTGATCCCGTGCTGCGCGCCGAACTGCTCGCCGCGTGCGGGCTGCTCGCCGGCGCGCCGGGCGCCGCCGCCACCAAGACGCCCGCGGCGAGCGCCCCGGTGACGCTCGCTCCACGTGAGGTGGACGTGCTCACCTGCGTGGCGTCGGGGGTGACCAACGCGGTCGCCGGGGAACGTCTCGGGCTGCGCCCCGAGACGGTGAAGGCGTACCTGCGGTCGGCGATGCGCAAGCTCGGGGCCGCCACGCGACTGGAGGCGGTGGTGGAGGCGCGGCGGGCCGGACTGCTGCCCTGAGGCCCGTTCCCCGGGCGGGGCGTCACGGGTGTCGTACGGTCCCGAAGCGCACGTCCTGGTCGGCGGAGGGTTCGGCGAGCAGCCCGAGCAGGCGCGTCCCCTCCGCGAGCACGCCGGCGCGCTGCGCGGCGGTCAGCGGGGCGAACGGTTCGACGGTGAGCACCGCCGCGGTCCCCGTCTCCTCCAGCTTCCACACGCCCGCCACCAGTCCGTCGACCATGAGCACGCAGTACGCGTGGTTGCCCCGCCAGGTGAGGCCCTTGACCTCGGCGGGCACCAGCCGGGTGCGGTCGGCGTGCGAGAGCAACAGGTTGTCGTACTCGGGCAGCAGCCGGGGCGGGGCCTGGACGTCCTCGTCGGGGCGGGGGGCGTCGGGCAGGTCGAAGAGTTCGGTTCCCCGGGCGTCGCGGAAGGTCAGCAACTCGGGCCGGAGCCGTTCGAAGGCGTCCCGCAGTCGGGTCACCCCGGCCCAGGTCTGCATGTCCTTGACCGAGGCGGGCCCGAAGGCGGCGAGGTAGCGGCGAACGACCTCCTCGACCGGCGCGGGCTCGGTGGCCCGGCCGAGCCACTGCTCGACGGTGGTGAGCGCGACCCGGCCGCTGCGGCGCCACAAGCCGCGCGGGGTGACCTGGACGAGTGACAGCCGGCAGCGCGCGGCGATCGTGAGCGCCAAGGGGTCGGCGTCCGGCCAGTGCACCAGGAGTTCCGCGCGCAGTTGGGCCGGGGTGCGGGGCTCCGCCTCGACGAGTTCCCGGCTCAGTGCGGTCAACCGGTCGAGGTCGACCCCCACGAGCCCCTTGCGGAAGGCCGTCAGTTCGCGGTCGAGGGCGCCCTGGGCGAAGGGGCGCAGGGCGAGCGCGTCGGCCGCGGTGTGGGTGTGGATGGTCGAGCGCAGGGTGACCATCCGGACGGCCGCGCGGTCGGCCATCAGGGCGGACAGGTCCCCGGGGTCGAAGCCGTCGATCCGGGCGGCGAGGCCGTAGTAGGGCGGCTTGACGTTCTGGGCCTGGAGACCGAGGAGGTGGGACAGGGCGTCGGCGGCGCCGAGGGTGTCGGGGGCGGCCGGGGTGAGGAGGTGCTGACGGGCGAGGGTGGCCCGGTTGAGCGCGCGGTCGCTCAGCACGGGGGCGTCCGCCGTGCGGCGGCGGCCGGTGGGGCGGGGGCTGCGGGCCGCTGCGGACGCCGTCGCGGGTGCGCTGCCTCGGCCCGCCCCGGCGGGTGCCCGCCGGGGCGTTCCCGCCACGCCGCCCGGGCCGCTCGCTCCGTCGCTGTTCCTCGTCGTCGTCATGGCAGCACGCTAACGCGACTTGCGGACAGTCACTGTCCTAGATCGGAGCTCCGCGCCGTGCGGTGTCCGTGCGGCGTCCGTGCGGTGTCCGGTGGGGTCACGCATCAGTTTCCGTGAGCGCTGCGAGTACCGGAATGTATTGGTCCGGCTGTCTCCGGGCGAGGAGAATCCCTCTCAGGCCCCACAAGGGCCCCGGTCGGCCAGGGCTCAGCGCAGCTGCCCCCGCACCTCCCGTCCCTCTTCCCCGTTCGAGCGATCGCCCCGTGGGCGCGGCTCGACGGTTCGGCCGGGATGCGCGCCAACACGGCATGGAGTGTCCATGAAAGCAGAGCAGTTGATGTCGCCGCCCCGCTCCGGGGCTTCCCCCGCGCCCCGGTCGGCCGGGTGGAACACCCAGCGGGCGAGCGGAATGCCCGTGCACCGGTACCGGCCCTACTTCGACGAAGTGGAGCCGATCTCGCTACCCGACCGGACCTGGCCCGAAGCAGTCGCCGCGCGTGCCCCCATGTGGTGCGCGGTGGATCTGCGCGACGGGAACCAGGCCCTCGCCGATCCCATGTCGCCCGCACGCAAGAGGCGCGTCTTCGACCTGTTGGTGCGCATGGGGTTCAAGGAGATCGAAGTCGGGTTCCCCGCGGCCAGCCGGGCCGACTGGACCTTCATCCGGTCGATCATCGAGGAGGGCGCGGTTCCGGGGGACGTGCGCATCCAGGTGCTGTCCCCCTGCCGTCCCGAACTCATCGACCTCACCTTCGCGGCCGTCGCCGGCGCCCCGAAGGCGACCGTCCACATCTACAACCCGACCTCGGCGCTCCAACGCAGGGTGGTGTTCCGGCAGGGCCGCGAGGGGGTGAAGGCCCTGGCGACCTCGGCGGCGCGCCATGTCGCGGAGCACGCCGAGCGCTGGTCGGCCGACCTCCGGCTCCAGTACTCACCGGAGTCGTACACCGGCACCGAGTTGGGGTTCGCCGCCGAGGTGTGCAACGAGGTGCTGGACATCTGGCGACCCACGCCGGAGCGCCCGGCCACCGTGTGCCTGCCCGCCACCGTGGAGATGGCGACGCCGAACGTGTACGCGGACTCGGTGGAGTGGATGAGCCGCAACCTGATCCGCCGCGAGGGCGTGGTCCTCTCCCTGCACCCGCACAACGACCGGGGCACGGCGGTGGCCGCGGCCGAGCTGGGACACCTGGCGGGAGCGGACCGGATCGAGGGGTGCCTCTTCGGGAACGGGGAACGCACCGGCAACGTCTGTCTGGTCACGCTGGGCATGAACCTGTTCAGCCGGGGCGTCGACCCCGAACTCGACTTCTCCGACATCGACGGCATCCGCCGGACCATGGAGCAGTGCACCGGCCTGCCGGTGCACGAACGGCACCCCTACGCGGGGGACCTGGTGTTCACGGCCTTCTCCGGCGGTCACCAGGACGCCATCAGCAAGGGGCTGGAGGCCCAGGCCGCCGCCGGCACGGGGGACGACGACCCGACGGCACCGGTGCCCTGGCAGGTTCCCTATCTGCCCGTCGACCCGAAGGACGTGGGCCGGAGCTACCGGGCGGTGGTCCGGGTCAACTCCCAGTCCGGCAAGGGCGGCACGGCCCATGTGATGAAGTCGGAGCACGGGCTGACCCTGCCTTCCGGCCTACGGGCGGAGTTCTCGCGACTGGTGCAGGCGTACACCGATCGGACCGGCGGCGAGGTCCCGCCCGAACGGCTGCGGGACCTGTTCCACGGGGCGTACGTGGAACCGGACGGGCCGCTGAGCCTGCTGGGCCACCACGGCCCCGTCGACGGTCCCGGCGGTGCGCACCTCTTCCGCGTCAGCCTGGACGGCAACAAGACGGAACTCGTGGCCGAGGGGGACTCCCCCCTCGACGCCCTCGTCGGCGCCCTGGCCACCCTGGGCACGCACCTACGGGTGGTGCACCGCGTCGAGGACGCGACACCGGGCCGCCGAGCGGCGCAGGCCGTCGTCTATCTGGACGCCTCCGTCACCCGGGAGGACCGGGAGCACCCGGTGCCCGAGCGGTACTGGGGCGTGGGCATGGCGTCCGACCCGGACACCGCGGACCTCCAAGCCGCCTTCGCCGCCCTGAACCGCGCCCACCCCGCCTGATGCACCCCCGCCGGGCAGCCGACGACTCGCCCGGCTCGCCCTCGCAGAACGGAAGACACCGTGTCGCAGAACTTCGCCATCCGGGGGAACGACCTCTGGGACCCCACCACCTTCGACTCGCTGCGCCGTCAGTTGATCCCGTCCTTCGACCTGTTGTACGACAGCGCCGTCCAGGCCGTGGCCATGACGGTCGGTGACCGACCGCGCATCCTCGACCTGGGAGCGGGCACCGGACTCCTCAGCGCGCGGCTGCTGGAACGACTCCCGGACGCCGACGTGACGCTGATGGACCGGTCCCACTCCATGCTCGCCCAGGCGCGCGGCAGGTTCGCGTCGGAGCAACGGGTCACGGTGCTGGTACGGGACCTGGTGGACCCGCTGCCGCAGGGGCGGTACGACGCGATCGTCTCGGGGCTCGCGATCCACCACCTCCCCCACGAGGAGAAACAACGGCTGTTCGCCCGCATCCGGCAGCACCTCGGCCCCGGGGGCGTCTTCGTCCACGTCGAGCAGTTGTTGGGGGCGCGGCCGTGGCTGGAGGAGATGTACGACCGGATGCACGAGGCCCATGTGCTCCGTTCCGGAACGCCCGACGCGGAGTGGGCCGCGGGCCGGGAACGCATGAAGTTCGACATCCCCGTCGACCTCGACACCCAGTTGGGGTGGCTGAGGGCCGCCGGCTTCACCGAGGTCGACTGCCTCGCCAAGGACTGGCGCTTCGTGACCTACGCGGGCTGGGTGACCCCCTGAACCTCCGGGTGACGGGTACGCCGCACGATCCGTGGACTCTCCGACTCTCCGAACTCTCCGGAAAGCGAGGAAGGGCATGTCAGGCAGCACACTGGTCGACAGGATCTGGGAGCAGCATCTCGTCGAACGCGGTGCGGACGGTCTCGACGATCTGCTCTACGTCGATCTGCACCTCCTCCACGAGGTCAGCTCGCCCCAGGCGTTCGAAGGACTGAGGCTCGCCGGGCGGCGGGTGCGACGGCCCGACCTCTGCGTGGCCACCGCCGACCACCAGGTGCCGACGTTCACCGCCGGGGGCGAGGGATCGCCGGTGGACGCCGGTGGGGCCCGGCAGCTGCGGCTCCTGACGGACAACTGCCGCGGGGCCGGCATCGAGCTGCACCCCCTCGGCTCCGCCGGGCAGGGCATCGTCCATGTCATCGGCCCGCAGATGGGGCTGACCCAGCCCGGAATGACCATCGTGTGCGGGGACAGCCACACGGCGACGCACGGGGCCTTCGGGGCCGTCGCGTTCGGCATCGGAACGAGCGAGGTCGAACACGTCCTGGCCACCCAGACGCTGCGCACGGCCAGGCCGCGCACGATGGCGGTGACCGTCGAGGGCATCCCGCCCACCGGGGTCTCGGCCAAGGACCTGGTCCTCGCCCTCATCGCCCGCACCGGCACCCGGGCCGGGGTGGGGACGCTCGTCGAGTTCCGCGGCCCGGCGATCCGGGCGCTCTCCATGGAGGGCCGGATGACCGTCTGCAACATGGCGGTCGAGGCCGGCGCCCGGAGCGGACTGATCGCTCCCGACGACACCACCTTCCGCTACCTCGAAGGGCGTGAACGCTCCCCCCGCGGACGACTGTGGGAACGGGCCCTGGACCACTGGCGGACGCTGCGCAGCGATGACGACGCCCGCTTCGACCGGGAGGTGGGCGTCGACGTCTCGACGATCGCCCCGCAGGTGAGTTGGGGCACCAACCCGGGCCAGACCACGTCGATCGACGCCCATGTGCCCGACCCCGCCGACATGGCGGACCCGGTGGAGCGGAACGCCGCCGAACGGGCACTGGAGTTCATGGCGCTGCGCCCCGGCACCGCGATGCGTGACATAGCCGTCGACGTCGTCTTCATCGGGTCCTGCACCAACAGTCGCATCGAGGACCTGCGCGCCGCCGCGGCGGTGCTGCGGGGCCGCCGGGTCGCCCCCTCGGTGCGCGCACTGGTCGTGCCGGGGTCCGCGGTGGTCAAACGGCAGGCGGAGGCGGAGGGCCTCGACGGGGTCTTCACGGCCGCCGGATTCGCCTGGCGCTCCCCCGGCTGCTCCATGTGCGTCGGCATCAACGGGGACACCGTCGCGCCGGGACTGCGCAGCGCCTCCACCTCGAACCGCAACTTCGAGGGCCGTCAGGGGCCCGGTGCCCGCACCCACCTCGTCTCCCCGGAGACCGCGGCGGCGACCGCCCTGACGGGACGCCTGTCCGCCGCCGCCGACCTCGACCCCCGGGGCCGCCGTCCGCCCGGGGGTGCTCGATGACACCGCTCACCACCCTGACCGGCCGGGCGGTGCCCCTACCGCGGTCCGACGTCGACACGGACCAGATCATCCCGGCGGCCTGGCTGAAGCGCATCACCCGCACGGGGTACGGCGACGCGCTGTTCTCGCACTGGCGGCAGGACCCCTCCTTCATCACCAACCGGCCCGAACGCCAGGGGGCCACCGTCCTGGTCGCCGGTCCGAACTTCGGCTGCGGCTCCTCCCGCGAACACGCCGCCTGGGCCCTGCGCGACTTCGGCTTCACCGCCGTCGTCGCCCCCGGGTTCGGGGACATCTTCCGCAACAACCTGCCCAACGCCGGCCTGGTCCCCGTACAGGTGTCCGCCGCCGTCGCCGACGCGCTGCTGCGGGCGACCACCGAGGACGCCCGGGCCGAGATCACCGTCAGCGTCGTCGACCGGACCGTCGACTGCGCGGCGGCCGGGGTGACCGGTGCACCGTTCCGTCTCGACGACTGCGCCCACCACCGACTCGTCAACGGCCTGGAACTCCTCGACCTCGCCCTGCTGCTCGACCCCGGCATCCGTGCGTACGAACGGGGGCGCCCGCCGTGGCTCCCCACCGGTCGGACCGGGTGAACCGCCGCCGGCCCGGAGTCCCGGGCACCCCGACCGACACCGACAGCGAGGGCGAACGGGTGCGTTGCGGGGCACCGGCGATGCCCGACTGGGCGCAGGACATGGCGGACCTGCACGTGCACTCCGCTCCCAGCCTGGTGCCCCGTCACGGCGACGACCGCGAGACCGTCGCCGCGATGCGGGCCCTGGGATTCACCACCCTCGTCCTGAAGGCGCACGAGGGCGGTACGGCCGCGAGGGCCGCGGCGGCCGGCCCGGGCACGTACGGCGGGGTGGTGCTCAACAGCTGTGTCGGCGGGGGCAATCCCGAAGCGGTCCGGGTGGCCGCGGCGCTCGGCGGCCGGATGGTGTGGCTGCCCACCCTGTCGTCCCGCGCCCACCGGGCGGCAGCGGCGGCACCGGAACTGGCCGTCCACCGGCACGTCGAGCTGCGCCCCGTCGACGTCACCGAGGACGGGCGGCTGCGCGCGGAGTGGTTCGACGTGCTCGATGCGGTGGCCGCTCATGACCTGGTGCTGGCCAGCGGCCATCTGAGCACCGCCGACGCCTTGGTGGTGTTCGCCGAGGCCCGGCGGCGCGGGGTGCGACGGCTGCTGGTCAACCATCCCAAACTGGCGTTCCTGCGCTGGCGGGAGGAGACCGCCGATGCGTTCCGCGCGCTCGGCGCCCACTGCGAACTGGGCGTGGTTCCCGATCTGCTCGGCCCTCCGGAGGACTCCAGCCTCAGGCTGACGCGCTGTTATCCGCTCCCGCTGCTCGTCTTCGGCGGCGACCTGGGACACCGCGGCTTCCCGGCACCGGCCGAGGCCGTCGCCCCCTGGCTCCGGGAGTTGGAGCGACGCATCGGGGCTCGGGCCGCGGCCGATCTGATGACCACCACCACCCGGGACCTGCTGCTGCCCTGACCTGCGACACCCGTCCCACGACCTCGTCGACCGGACCGGACCACCGCTGAGGAAACGGAACGCCCATGCTGTTCGAGACCATCCGGGGCATCGCCGCCGGCCGCCCCGACGCGCCGGCGGTGGAGACCACCGACGGAGAGCTCTGCACCTACGCACAGTTGATCGCACGCACCGCCGCCCTGGGAGCGGGGCTGAGCGCCCGAGGGGTCGGCCCCGGGGACACCGTGGTCAGTCACCGGTTGCCCCAGACTCCCGACCACGTGGCGTTCATCCTCGCCGTGGCCGCCCTGCGCGCCTGCTACGTGCCCGTGTTGGCCGATGCCGATCGCCCGGCCCTCGCCCGTGCGCTCGCCCTCACCCGACCGGTGCTCTGGGTCGGCCCCCCTCACCCGGAAGCCGGTGGGACGGCTCCGCCGCGGGTCGACCTGGCCGACCTGGTGACGGCCGGCCCCGCTTCCGCGCCGCTGGCGACCGGGCACCCGGACCGGGTCTTCCGCCGGCTGTGGACCTCCGGTTCGACCGGGCTCCCCAAGCTGGTGTCGTGGAAACAGGGGCCGTTCGTCCGCGAACGACTGCGGTGGGTGGCCGACATCGGCATCGAGGAGTCGGACGTCCTCCTGTGCCGACACACCCTGGACGTGGCGCACGCCACGGACCTGCACGTCTTCGCCGCCCTCCTGGCGGGCGCCCGCCTGGTCCTGACCGACCCCCGGACGCCCCCGGCCGAGCTCCTCGCACACCTGGCGCGACACCGCGTCACCCTGATGAGTGCGCTCCCCGGCCACTACGCGGAGTTGATCGAGGCCGCGCGGACGTCACCCGTCGAACTGCCGGCCCTGCGCAGGCCCCTGTGCGGTGGCGCGTACGTCAGTCCCGCCCTGATGGAGTCCTGCGCGCAGACCCTGCGCATCCACCTCAGACAGGTCTACGGCTCCACCGAGTTCGGCCTCGCCCTGGGCAACATGGACGATGTCGTGCAGAGCGCGACGGGCATGCTGCCCGTCGGCGGGGTGACGGCCCGGCTCGCTCCCCTCGGCGCGGACCCCGCACCCGACCTGGGTGTCCTGGTGCTGTCCTCCGACTGCACCAGCGAGGGGTACTTCCACGACGACGCGGCCAATGCCGTCACCTTCCGCGGCGGGGAGTTCTGGACCGGCGACATCGCCCAGCGCACCGCGGACGGCTCGTACCGCATCCTGGGAAGGACGACCGACGCCGTCAGGTCCGCGCACGGCCCGCTCCCCGCTCCGGTGCTGGACGCGCTCATCGCCGAACGCTGCCCGGCAGCCGCCGAATCCGTGAGCGTCCTCCCCGAGCCGGAGGTCTACGGGCCGGACGTCCTCGTCGCGGTGCGGGCCTCGACGGCTGCCGCGGCCGGCGCCGCGGTCGCCCAGGTGAAGGCGGTCCTGCGGGAGTTGGGCGTCACCGGTTCGGTCCGGGAGGTGGAATCGGTGCCGCGCACCGTCGTCGGCAAACCGGACAAGCCCCTCGTCCGACGGAGCTGGGCCGCGCACCGCACACCGTGAACCGACCCCGGCGGCGCCCTCGGCTCCCGCCTCAGCGCACGTGGCTGCGGCCCCCGGGCAGCTGCTCGGCCCACAGGTCGAAGAAGGCGCTCAACGGCACGCTCGGGGGCCGGTCCAACCGCCAGGCGAAGACCTTGTCGAAGGAGATGGCGGGGGTCAACGGCACCACCACGACGCGCCGATCGGCCGCGAGCACGGGGCTGGAACAGGGGGCCAGGGCGATGCCGATGTGCTGGGTGACCAGGGCGAGTTGGAGGGCGACGCTGTTCGTCGCATAGGCGACCTTCAGCCGCAGCCCGTTCGCGGCGAAGGCATCACTGAGGAATCCACGGACACCGCTGTCGGGACCGTAGGTGATGATCGGCGCCTCGCAGACCTCGTCGAGGGTCATCGCCTCATCCGGCGCCCGGCTCCCGGCCGGCAGCACCGCGACGATCCGGTCCCGCAACAGCACCCGGGTTCCGATGGTCTTCGACGGATCGTTCCTCGGTGCCGCCATGACCGCCGCGTCGAGGGTCCCGTTGCGGAGCCCGGCCACCAGGGACGGGCTCGACGCCCCCACGAGGTTCACGGCCACGGCGGGATGGCGCCGGTAGTACTCCCCCAGCAGCTCCGGGATGCAGGTGCCTTCGAGCCCTCCGACGGTACCCAGGGCGAGGGAGCCGCCGAGGAGACCCGCACGACCGGAGAACTCCACGGCGGCTGCCGTCGCGGCAGCCAGACAGGCCCGGGCGTGCGGCAGCAGGGCGAGGCCGCCGCTGGTGAGGACGACGCGTCGGTGCAGCCGCTCGAACAGCGGCTCGCCCAGTTCCTTCTCCAGACCCTGGATCTGCTGACTGATCGCGGGCTGCACCACATGGCAGCGCGCGGCGGCCTTGGTGAAGGAGCCTTCTTCCGCGACGGCGACAAAGTACTCAAGGGTGCGCAACTCCACTGCACAACGTTAACAACCCGTCGCTCGCGGTCACCGGGGTCTTCCCGCACCGCACCCTCGCGCACCCCGGGCACCACCCGGCGCCCGCGCCCGCGCGCCGCGGGCGCACCCCGCACGCACCCCGGCACACAGGACCGGGACACACCGGAGCGACACCGAAGGGCCAGCATCGGAATAAAACTCAACAGTCGTAGAGTTTTATCCCTCCGAGCGACCACCCTCGAACCCCGTACTGGAGACCCCATGTCCCCCAGAGTCGTGATCATCGGCGGCGGATACGGCGGCAGCGCCGCGGCCAAGGCACTGGACGACGTCACCGAGGTGACCCTCGTCGAGTCCAAGGACGCCTTCCTGCACAACGTGGGCGCCCTGCGCGCCGCGGTCGACGCCGATTTCGCGCCGCGGATCTTCCTGCCGTACGACAAGCTCCTGAACCGGGGACGCATCGTGCGGGACCGTGCCGTGCGCGTCGAGCCCGGGCGGGTCACCCTGGCCTCCGGCACGACCCTGGACGCCGACTACCTCGTCCTGGCCACCGGCTCCGGCTACCCCTTCCCGGCAAAGAGCGACCTGGACGACTCCTCCGCCACCCTGGCGAAGTTCGGCGCCACCCGGGCACGGCTCGCGCAGGCGGACCGGGTGCTGCTCCTCGGGGCGGGGCCCGTCGGCCTGGAGTTCGCCGGCGAGATCACAGCGAAGTGGCCGGGGAAGCAGGTCGTCCTCATCGACCCGGCACCGGCCATCCTCCGCGGCTACTCCGAGCCGTTCCGCGCGGAGATCCTGCGTCAGCTCGACGACCTCGGGGTCGAGCTGCTGCTCGGGGACTCGCTCGCCCAGGAACCGCCGACCGCGGCGGGCACGGCGGAGCAGTTCACCGTCACCACCCGGGCGGGCACCGAGGTGACCGCCCAGACCTGGTTCCGTACCCACGGGGTCACCCCGGCCACCGGCTACCTCGCCGGGGCGCTCGCCGACGCACGGCTCGTCGGCGGCCAGGTGGAGGTGACGCCCACCCTCCAGGTGAAGGGCCAGCGCACGGTCTTCGCCCTCGGTGACATCACCGACGTGCCCGAGCCCAAGCGGGCCGGCGCCGCCATGCGGCACGCCGAGGTGATCGCGGAGAACATCACCTCCCTGATCGGGGGCGGTACGGACCTGACACGCTACGAACCCGGTCCGCCGGTCCTCCTGCTGCCGCTCGGCCCGGACGGCGGCGCGACCGAAATGCCCGGCGGGGAACTGCTGGGACCCGAGACGACCGCCCAGTACAAGGGCGCGGACCTGATGCTCGGCCGCTTCTCCGAGACCTTCGGGCTCGGGGAGTGAGAACGAAGCACTCGACGCACCGGAAGAACACGAAGACATGAGAGCCCGAGGAACACGATGAGCACGCACCCCCGCACGTCCGAAGGAACGATCACCGTCGAGGTCTACGCCGACCTCGTCTGCCCCTGGTGCTACATCGGCAAGCGTCGGCTGGACCGGGCGCTGGACTCCTTCCCGGGGGCCGACGACGTCCGGGTCGTCCACCGGGCGTTCCAGCTCGACCCCGGCGCCCCGCGCAGCGGCACCCTGGCGCGCGACTACCTCGGCGAGCGGTTGGGGCCGCGGGCCGAAGCCGTCCTGACCCACACCACGCGGGTGGCCGCGGACGAGGGCATCACCATGGACTTCGGCCGCGCGCTGATCGGCAACACCTTCGACGCCCACCGGGTGCTGTGGCTGGCCGGGACCGAAGGGGTCCAGGCGACGGTCAAGGAGCGCCTGTTCGCGGCCTACTTCACCGACGGCCGTGACCTCACCCGGCCCGAGGTGCTCGCCGTGGTGGCCGCACCGGACCTGGACGCCGAGCGGGTGCTCGGCATGCTGGCGGGCCCCGAGGGCGTACCGGAGGTGACGGGGCAGCTCGACGCGGCGCGGGCGAGCGGAATCCGTTCGGTGCCGACCCTCGTCATCGACGGCCGGCACGCGGTGGAGGGGGCGCAGGAGAGCTCCGCGCTGCTCGATGCGCTGGCGCGGGCCCGTGCGGAGGCCGACCGGTGACCGGCACCGGGGAACCGCGGCGGGTGCCCGCCGCGGGTTCGCCGCGGTGACCGGTTCCCACGAGTACGGCCCCGCCCGCGCAGATCATGCCGGGCGGGGCCGTACGACCCGTGCGTCACGCGGTGGGCCCTGGCTGGTGCGACGGCCCGGGGACGCGATGCCAACCGTGCGGCCCCCTCAGCCGAACGGGGAAAACGCGCGCTCCTCCCTCTCTGCCTGGGAGCGCCGCAGTCCACTCCAGTCCAGGGCCTGCCGCGCCGTGCGCTGGGCCTCCTCGGCGGCCTTCCGGGTCTCTAACAGGACGTCACCACGTTCCTGAACCAAGCGCTCGTAGATCGGTGGGTGGCCGGATGTCTCTGCGGTGTTCATGACGCCGATCTTCCCCCGTCCGTCGGAAATCCGTGAGGGCGGCCCCCTGACTCGCCCCTGATGACGAGAAGACCGTCCAGGTTCCACGCGGGTTGACCTGATTCACGGTGGCCCGGGCCGGCTCCTGGTACCGGGTCACGATCCGCTCGGCCCGGCCGGCTCCGTCGTTCCGTCGGCCCGTTGTGCGCGCAGTGCCTGGACGTTGGTCCCGGTGCTGTACAGCTCGACGAGCAGGGGGCGCAGGGCCCTGCCCGCGGGGGTGAGGTGGTAGCGGGTGCGGACGGGGAACCCGAGCAGCCGGTCCTGGACCAGGAGCTCTCGCTCTCCAAGCACCCGCAGTCGTTCGGCGAGCACCTTGGGGCTGATGCGGGGTAACCGGTCGCGCAGGTCACCGAAGGAGTGCGGGCCGTGCATCAGCTCGCGCAGGATGAGCGTGGTCCAACGGCCCGCGATCGCGGCGAGGGCCACCTCGACCGGACAGTCCTCTTCCGGGGCCTCGGTGCGCCCTCGTTCGTCCGGGACCAGTTCCTCGTCCCAGTCCCCGTCCCCGTCCCGGGGCCGTGCGGGCCGGTCCGCCGAGGGGGTTCGGGCGTGGGTTTCCGTTTGGTGAGCCACGCCGGGCCCGGGTTCACTGTCGACATGAGCATCGAGTCGAACACCCGTTGGATTCATGGCTCCACTGTCCCCCTGGCCACCGTTGCGGAGCAACACCCCGCGGCCTTCGCCGGGTCCTTCACGGGGAGCCCCGGGGCGACGGCCGGACGAGCCCCGGAACCGGGGTGGTCGAGCACCGCGGCCCGGGCCCGGCGGTAGGCCGCCGACGCGGTCTCAGCCGGCGACGTAGTCCGCGAGGTGTGCGCCGGTGAGGGTGGAGCGGGCGGCGACCAGCGCGGCCGGGGTGCCCTCGAAGACGATCCGGCCGCCGTCGTGGCCGGCGCCGGGGCCGAGGTCGATGATCCAGTCGGCGTGCGCCATGACGGCCTGGTGGTGCTCGACGACGATGACCGACCTGCCCGAGTCGACCAGCCGGTCGAGCAGGCCCAGCAGTTGTTCGACATCGGCGAGGTGCAGTCCGCTGGTCGGCTCGTCGAGTACGTAGACCCGGTCCCGGCCCGTGCCCGACATGTGGGTGGCCAGTTTGAGGCGCTGCCGCTCGCCGCCGGAGAGGGTGGTGAGCGGCTGGCCGAGGCTGAGGTAGCCCAGCCCCACGTCGGCGAGCCGGGTGAGGACCGCCCGGGCTGCCGGCGTGCGGGCCTCACCCGCGCCGAAGAACTCCTCGGCCTCGGCCACCGACATCGCGAACACCTCGCTGATGTCGCGACCGCCGAGGCGGTGCCTCAGCACCGACGGCGGGAACCGCTTCCCCGCGCAGTCCTCACAGGTGGTGGCGACCCCGGCCATGATCGCCAGGTCGGTGTAGACGAGACCGGCGCCCTTGCAACCGGGGCAGGCACCCTCGGAGTTGGGGCTGAAGAGCGCGGGCTTCACCCCGTTGGCCCTGGCGAAGGACGTACGGATCGGGTCGAGCATGCCGGTGTAGGTCGCCGCGTTGCTGCGCCGGGAGCCCTTGATGGGCCCCTGGTCCACCGTCACCACCCCGTCCCGACCGGCCACCGAGCCGCTGATCAGCGAACTCTTGCCGGAGCCCGCGACGCCGGTGACCACCGTGAGCACTCCGAGCGGGATGTCGACGTCGACGTCACGCAGGTTGTGGGAGTTCGCGCCGCGCACCTCCAGCACCCCTCGGGGCGTGCGCACCGACGGCTTGAGCGAGGCCCGGTCGTCCAGGTGCCGTCCCGTCAGCGTGCCGCTGGTGCGCAGTTCCTCCACGGCGCCCTCGAAGACCACCTCGCCGCCCGCCGCGCCGGCCCCCGGTCCGACGTCGACCACGTGGTCGGCGATCAGGATCGTCTCCGGCTTGTGCTCCACGACCAGGACGGTGTTGCCCTTGTTCCGCAGTCGGACGAGCAGGTCGTTCATCCGCTGGACGTCGTGCGGGTGCAGACCGACGGTGGGCTCGTCGAAGACGTAGGTGACCTCGGTGAGCGCGGAACCGAGGTGGCGCACCATCTTGGTGCGCTGGGCCTCGCCGCCGGAGAAGGTGCTCGACGCCCGGTCGAGCGAGAGGTAGCCCAGCCCGATCCCGACGAAGGAGTCGAGCGTCCCGCCGAGCACCTCCACCAGGGTCGCGACGGACGGCTCGTCGATGCCGCGGACCCAGGCGGCCAGGTCACTGATCTGGAGGGCGCAGGCGTCGGCGATGTTGATGCCGTCGATCTTCGACGAACGGGTGGTCTCGCTGAGCCGGGTGCCGTGGCAGGCGGGGCAGACGGAGAACGTCACCGCGCGGTCCACGAAGGCGCGGACGTGGGGTTGCAGCGTCTCCTTGTCCTTGGTGAGGAACGACTTCCGCACCCGTGCGAGCAGTCCCTCGTAGGTGGTGTTGAGCCCGTTCACCTTGACCTTGACCGGGTCCCGGTGGAGGAGGTCGTGGAGTTCGTCGGCGGTGTAGTCGCGGATCGGCCGGTGCGGGTCGAGGAAGCCGGATTCGGTGAACGACCGGACCACCCAGCCGTCCGCCTTCCAGCCGGGGACGGTGATCGCGCCGTCGGCGAGCGACAGCGCGTCGTCGTAGAGCTCGGTGGGGTCGATGTCGGTGACGGTGCCCAGGCCCTCGCAGCGCAGGCACATGCCGCCGACGACGCTGAAGCCCTTCTCGGTCTTCTTCCCGTTCACCACCAGTGTGCCGGTCGCCTCGGCGGAGGCGATGTTGAAGGCGAACGCCCGCTGGGAGCCGATGTGCGGCTCGGCGAGCCGACTGAACAGGATGCGCAGCAGGGCGCCCGCGTCGGTGGCGGTGCCGACCGTGGAGCGGGGGCTGGAGCCCATCGGCTGTTGGTCGACGATGATCGCGGTCGTCAGTCCGTCGAGGTGGTCGACGTCGGGCCGGCCCGGGCTCGGCATGAAGCCCTGGACGAAGGCGCTGTAGGTCTCGTTGATCAGCCGTTGCGACTCCGCGGCGATCGTGTGGAAGACCAGGGAGCTCTTGCCCGAGCCGGAGACCCCGGTGAACACCGTCAGTCGGCGCTTCGGGATCTCCACGGTGACGTTCTTGAGGTTGTTCTCCCGTGCGCCGTGCACGCGGATCAGGTCGTGGCTGTCCGCGATGTGCAACGCGGGCGGCGGTGGGTCGATCCCCGTGCCGACCGTCATGGTCCCTCCCCGGTGAGTCGCGCGGTACGCCCCGGTCGTACGGGGGGGGTGCGGCGCGGTCCTGGTCTGCCCTGCTCGTGACCTCAAGCGTAGACTTGCCATGACGGTTGAGACTTAACGGGGAAAAGCGCTGGAAGGATTCGTGAGAGTCTCCAACCATGGATCACTTGCGCCCGTCCGACCTGGCCCGTGAACACGGGATCTCGACCCAGGCGGTCCGCAATTACGAGCGGGACGGATTCCTCCCGCTGGCCGCCCGCACCCCAACCGGCTACCGGACCTACACCGCGGCGCACGCCGCGGCCCTCCGCGCCTATCTGGCGCTCGTCGCGGCGCACGGTTACGCCGTGGCCGGGCAGATCATGCGGTCGCTCCACGCGGGCGACCTCGACGCCGCGCTGACGGCCGTGGACCGCGGTCACGCCCAACTGCTCCGCGACCGGGAGACGCTGGACGCGGTCGGCGCGGCGGTGGCGCACCTGACCTCCGCCACCGGCGCCGCTCCGCCCGCGCCCGCGCACCGCGAGCCCTTCAGCATCGGTGCGCTCGCCCACCGGCTGGGGGTCACCGCGGCGACCCTGCGCAACTGGGAGGCGGCGGGCGTCCTGGCCCCCGACCGCGAGCCGATCACCGGGCACCGCACGTACGGCGCCGCGGACGTCCGGGACGCCGAGCTCGCCCACCTCCTGAGACGGGGCGGCTACCCGTTGGACCACATCGCCACCGTGGTCCGGCAGGTCCGCACGGCCGGCGGCACCCAGGCACTGTCGGCCGCCCTCGACGACTGGCGGGACCGGCTCACCGGCCGGGGCGTGTCGATGCTCCACGCGGCCACCCGGCTCGCCCGGTACGTGCCCCTCCTCGACCTCGCCCCGCCCACCGGCCCGGCCGCGGACTGAACCACCCACCCCTCGGCAGCAGTTGGAGCGGCGACCACAGCGGCGTTCGCCTCCCGCGGCGCACCGTCCGGGCCCTCACCGTGCGGTGTACTCGGTGGGGCTCATGTCGTAGAAGTCGCGGAAGGCGCGGGCGAAGCTGCTGGGGTCCTCGTAGCCCACCCGTTGGCTCACCGAGACCACCGAGGAACCCGCGCGCAGCAGCCGGGCCGCGGCGTGCATCCGGCTCCTGGTGCGCCACTGCCCGAACGTCAGTCCGGTCTCCGCGACGAAGGCCCGTTCCAGGCTGCGCCCGCTGGTCCGCACTTCGCGGGCCCAGTCGAGGATGCGCCGGTCGTCCCCCGGGTTGAACAGCAGGGCGCCCGCCACGGCCGCGGCGCCGGGGCTGGTCGGCAGCGGCAGGTCGTCGGGGGCCAGCACCCGGCGTTCGAGGATCGACAGCACCTGCCGCTGGATGTTCGCGGACGGCTGGATGATCGTGCTCTGGCTCTGGTGGAGGGCGAGGAAGTAGATCTTCTCGTCGTTGCGGATCGACACGACGGTGATGTCGGTGAGCACGGTCGCGATCTCGTCCATCGAGATGGAGAGCGGGAACAGTACGGAGTTCGCCCGGACCTCCAGTGCGTGTCGGGTGCCCGCGGGCAACCAGATGACCTCGCCCTCGGTGATCTCGACGGTGGTCTCCCCGCACCGTACGAGGGTGCTGCCCCTGATCTGCCACAGCGCCATGTGCTCGTCGTGGTGGACCTGCTCGGGGATGTCGACGCTCGGGATGTGCAAGGGGAAGTCGAGCGAGGAGAGGCTCGCGTGGCCTCCCGCGTCCCTTCTGCGCACCGTCACCCGTTCACCCCGCTTGTCAGGATTCGCATCGAGGTTGTCGCTTTTCGCACTGGAGCCATCACATAGGTAAGGCTAACCATAGTTGGCAGCCCCCGCCGCCCTGTCCGGCCGGCCGTCGCACCGATCCGACCCGGGGTACCCGCACCTGAAAGGCCCCATGAAAGTCATGCGCACGCCCCGTACCCGTACCTCCCGCCTGATCGGCGCCGTCATCGCCGGCCTGGTCCTGGTCACGGGGTGCGCGACCCCGGACGACCGGGGCGCCGACCGGGCCCCCGAGAGCTCGGGTGCCGCTGCCACCGTCCTTCCCGCCGCCGAAGGCGCGACCGCGTACCCGCTCACCCTGAAGACGCCGTTCGGTGACACCACGCTCGACCGGCGCCCCGAACGCATCGCGATCGTCACCGCGAACACCCTCGACACCGATGCGCTGATCGCGCTCGGCGGCACGCCCGTCTTCGCGCCCTCGACCGTCGACCGCAACCCCTGGCTCGATGACGACGCCGTCACCGGCATCGCGAAGCTCTGGGACGCCGAAGCGGGTACGGAGGTGTCGGCCGAATCGGTGGCCGCCGCCGCGCCGGACCTCATCGTCGCCCTCGCCGCCTACGAGACCTTCGACCAGGCGCGGTTCGACAAGCTCAGCGCGATCGCCCCCGTGCTCTACGCACCCCAGGGCGAGCTGACCTGGCAGGAGCTCACCCGGAAACTGGGCGACACCCTGGACCTGACCGACGCGGCCGTCAAGGCCGTCGAGACGGCGGAGCGGAGCGTGGCGAAGACCCGCGCCGAACACCCCGAGTTCCGGGGCAAGAGCGCCACGCACGTCATCGTCTACGACGAGAAGTACGGCCCGTACTACGCCAGCTCCCCCGGCTCCGACACCGCTCACCTCTTCGAACAACTGGGCTTCGTCCTGCCCGAGGCCGCCGCGAAGTTCACCAAGGACGGCACGATCAGCGACGAACTCGTCGGGCTCATCGACGCCGACTTCCTGCTGCTCAGCACCTCCGCCAGCCCCGCGTACTTCGTTGACGCGCCCCTGGTCGAGGCCGTTCCCGCGGTGGCCGACGGACGTGCCGTGATCAACCCGCAGGACAAGGAGGCGGGCACCAACCACTTCGCCTGGGGCCTCAACGTGCAGAGCGTGCTGAGCGTGCCCTGGCTGATCGACCAGCTCGCCGAGTTCGGTGGAAGGGCGATCCGTTGAGGCAGGCCCTGGCGGGAGGTGGATCGACGGTGGCCGGCCTCCCCGGACACCGCGGCACCGCGTTGCGTGTGCGCCGTCCGGCGGTTCCCCCCGCATGACGACCGTCCACCGGCCCGCCCCCCGCGCCGACGCCGGCCCGGCCCGGGCCCACCCGCCCGGCGCCCCCCTGCGCCCCGGACCGGAGGCCGACACCTCGCGCCGCGTCCCCGGTCTCGTACTGCTCCTGCTGGTACTGGCGGTGACGGTCCTGGCGAGCCTGGCCCTCGGCGCCAATCCCCTCTCCGTGGAACAGGTGTGGCGGGGGTTCCGGCACCGCGACGGGTCCGAGGCGTCGGTCGTCGTCTGGTCCCTCCGGGTCCCGCGCACGGTCGCCGGCATCGCGGCGGGCGCGGCGCTGGGAGTGGCGGGCGCGGCGATCCAGGCGCTGACCCGCAACCCGCTGGCCGACCCCGGCATCCTGGGCGTCAACGCGGGTGCGGGGTTCGCCGTCACCCTCGGGGTGGGGTTCTTCGGGCTGTCCGGGATCACCGGGTACGTCTGGTTCGCGTTCCTGGGGGCGGCGGCCGGAACGGTCCTGGTGTACCTGATCGGCTCGGCCGGACGGGGCACCGCCTCACCCGTGACCCTCGTACTGGCGGGAGTCGCGCTGGGCGCGGTGCTGAACGGATTCAGCACCTTCCTGACCCTGATCGACCCGGAGACCTTCCGCTCGATCCGCAACTGGGGGCTCGGCTCCCTCGCCCGCACCAGCCTGGACGACACGGCCGCGGTCGCCCCGTTCCTCGCCCTCGGCCTGCTGATCGCGGTGGCCGTCTCGGGTGCGCTGAACTCGATGGCCCTCGGCGACGACCTCGCAGTCTCGCTGGGGGCGAAGGTGCTGCGCACCCGGGTGCTGGGCGTCCTCGCGGTCACCCTGCTGGCCGGCGGCGCAACGGCGTTGACCGGGGGCATCGCCTTCGTGGGTCTGATGGTGCCGCACGTGGTGCGGTGGTTCGTCGGACCCGACCAGCGGTGGATCACCGGGTACTCCGCGCTGGCCGGCCCGGCCCTGGTGCTCGCCGCGGACGTCCTCGGGAGGGTGATCGCCCGCCCCGGGGAGATCGAGGCCGGCATCCTCACCGCGGTGATCGGCGCGCCCGCGCTGATCGCCCTGGTACGACGTCGGAAGGCGAGCGGGCTGTGAACACGGACACCGTACGGGACCCCGCCGGAACGACCCGGGGGGCCGGCGTGCGCGGCTCGGGACGCGTGGACTTCGGGTACGCGAACCGGAGCGTGCGGTGCCGGTGGTTCTCGGCGCGCCTCGGGGTGCGCCAGACCGCGGTGACCGCGACCCTGTTCCTCGTCGCACTGGTGTCGGCCGTGGTGGCGCTGCGCTTCGGCGACTACGTGTTGACGATCGGCGAGGTCGCCGCCGCGCTCACCGGTTCCGGTGCGGAGTTCCACCGGACCGTCGTGGTGCAGTGGCGGCTTCCGGTGGTCACCGCCGCCCTCGTGTTCGGTGCGCTGCTGGGCGTCGGCGGGGCGATCTTCCAGTCGCTGACCCGCAACCCGCTGGGCTCCCCGGACGTCATCGGTTTCGACGCCGGCTCCTACACGGCCGTGGTCCTGTCCCTCCTGGTGTTCGGCGGCGGGGCCTACTGGTCCGTCGCCGGCGCTGCGGTGGTGGGCGGACTGGCCACCGCCTTCCTGGTGTACGCACTGGCCTACCGGCGCGGCGTGCAGGGCTTCCGGCTGATCATCGTGGGCATCGGCGTGTCGGCGCTGCTCGGCTCGGTCAACGCCTATCTGATCTCCCGGGCCGACCTCACCGACGCCCTGACCATCGGGTTCTGGGGCGCCGGGTCCCTCACCCGCGTGACGTGGAACGGCATGGCCCTCTCGCTGGCCGTCACCGTGCTGATCGTGCTGGCCGCGGCGCTCCTCGCCCCGTCGCTGCGCCACCTGGAACTCGGCGACGACGCGGCCGTCACCCAGGGCACCCGGGTCGGAGCCGTCCGGCTGGCCCTGCTGGTGGTCGGCGTCGCGACGACGGCGCTGGTGACCGCCGCCGCCGGGCCGATCGGCTTCATCGCCCTGGTCGCCCCGCAGTTGGCCCGGCGGCTCACCCGCTCGCCCGGGGTGCGGCTGCTCCCGGCAGCCGCGATGGGGGCGGCCCTGTTGAGCGCGGCCCACGTCCTCGCGCTGCTCGTCGCCCGGTCCTACCGGCCCGTCCCGGTCGGTCTGATCACCGTGTGCCTGGGCGGGCTGTACCTGATCCGCCTCCTGATCCACGAGTCCCGGCGTCAGTACGGCGCACCCCGATGACCCCACCCGAAGAGAACGAGCACATGACCCCCACGCCCGACCGTGAACGCCCCGACGGCCTCGCCGGCCCCGGCGGTTCGGCCCCGCCCCGGGCCGGGGTCGTCGTCGACGAAGCGACGATCGGCTACGACAAGGCCGTGGTCTCCGAGCGCCTCTCGGTGCGGATACCGGACGGCTCGTTCACTGCGATCATCGGTCCGAACGGCTGCGGCAAGTCCACCCTGCTGCGCACCCTCGCCCGGGTGTTGACCCCCTCGGCGGGGCGCGTGCTGCTGGACGGGAAGGCGATCAGCACCTACCGGTCCAAGGAGGTCGCCCGCCGGATGGGCCTGCTGCCGCAGACCTCCCTGGTGCCCGACGGAATCCGGGTCGCGGACCTCGTCGCCCGGGGGCGCGCACCCCATCAGGGCCTGGTGCAGCACTGGCGCCGGTCCGACGAGGAGGCCGTCGAAGCGGCACTGCGGGCGACCCGGCTGACCGAACTGTCGGGGCGGTTGGTCGACGAGTTGTCGGGCGGGCAGCGCCAGCGGGTCTGGGTGGCGATGCTCCTCGCCCAGCAGACGCCGATCGTGCTGCTGGACGAGCCGACCACGTTCCTGGATATCGCCCACCAGTACGAGCTGATGGAGCTGTTCCGCACCTTCCACGACGAGGGCAAGACGGTCGTGGCGGTGCTGCACGACCTCAACCAGGCCGCCCGCTACGCCGACCACCTGGTCGTCCTGCGCGACGGCGGCGTCGTCACCACCGGCACCCCCGACGAGGTCATCACCGAGGAGCTGGTCGAGCGGGTCTTCGGGCTGCGCTGCCTCGTCGTTCCCGACCCCGTCACCGGCACCCCGACGGTGGTGCCGCTCGACCCGCGCACGGCGCCCCGTCACCCGACCGAACCCGCAGCAGTGGACGGACCGGGCCCGGTTCCGTCCCGCGGCGCCACCGCCGCCGACCCCCGTCCAGAGAAGTGAGAACCGTGGCACAGAGCCTGAGGCACCTAGAGGTCTTCCCCATCACCACCCGCACCCTGGACGTCCTGCGCGTGACGGACGTGACGCCCGGGATGCGCCGGGTCACCCTGGGCGGCCCCGAACTGGCCGCCCACACCGCGGCGAACGGCCACCCGGTGGCGGCGTTCCGCTCGGACGGGTTCGACGACGAGTTCAAGGTCCTGCTCCAGCACCCCGACGCCGAGACGGTCGTCGGACCGACCCAGGCCGACGGACTGCTGCACTGGCCCCGCGACGACGCCCGCATGGTCTCCCGCACGTACACCGTGCGGCGCTGGGACCCCGTCGCCGGTGAGCTGGACGTCGACTTCGTCATACACGGCGTCGGACCGGCGTCGACCTGGGCCTCCCGGGTGCGGCCCGGCGAACGGGTGCAGATCGCCGGACCCAAGTCCTCCTCGCTGCACCCCGAGGGGGCCGACTGGACGTTGGTGGCCGGCGACGAGACCGCGCTGCCGGCGATCGGCCGGTGGCTGGAGCAGTGGCCGGCCGGCGCCCGCGGCCAGGTGTTCATCGAGGTCGGCCACCCCGACCACCGGCAGGACCTCCCCCTCCCGGACGGGGTGACGGTGACCTGGCTCAGCCGCGACGGCGCCGAACCGGGCACGACCACCCTGCTGTTCGACGCCGTCCGGCAGGCCCCGTGGTGGGCGGGGACGGTGTTCGTCTGGGTCGCCGGCGAATCGCGCACCCTCACCCCGATCAGACGGTGGCTGAGGAACGAGAAGGCACTGGCGAAGGAGCAGGTCGACGTCACCGGGTACTGGCGCCGCCAACCGGTCGCCGTCGACGACCCGCACTCCGCGCGGCCCGGCGACGCACCGGTGGACGCCGAAGGGAGCGGGAACGAGGCGCAGCGGTTCCACGAACTCACCGAGGTGCTGCCCGCGTTCGCCGCCCGGACCGCGGTGACCTTCGGCCTGGCGACCGCGTTCGGCGAACGACCGCGCACCGTCGCCGAACTGGCCGCGGCCACCGGCACCGACCCGGTCGGACTCGGCAAACTGGTGCGCTACCTGGCCGCCCTCGACCTGACCGAACGGCTCGACGACGGCCGCTACCGGCTCACCGACCTGGGGCGCGAACTGGAGGACGACCACGTCATCGACACCCTGCACCTCGACGGGCTGCCCGCTCGACGCGAACTCGGCGGCGCCCTGTCGCTGTGGTCCGCGGTGCGCACCGGTCGGGGCGACCACGCCCGCTGGTTCGGCGCCGACTACGCCCGGCACGTCCAGGACGATCCCGCGCTGCTCGCCGCCCGCACCGCACACGAGGCGCGGGAAGCCGTGTACGTGGCGGGCGCCCTCGCCGCCGCCTCCGCGTTCGTCGGGTTGTCCACGGTGACCGTCTCGGGTCCGGCTGCCGGCAGCTTCGCCGCCGCCCTGGTCAAGGTGCACCCCGCGCTGCGGGCCACGGTGGTCGCCGCCCCCTCGGAGATCGACGCCTTCCGTGGGGCGTACCCGGCGCACGAGCGCATCGGGTACGAGGCGGGCAGCCTGCTCGGCCCCCGCCCGGTGCCCACCGACGCGGTGCTGCTGGCCGATGCGCTGCGCTCCCTCACCGACGTCGACGCGGTCCACGTACTGCGTCAGGCGGCGGCCGGGCTGAACCCGGGCGGCCGGGTCCTGGTCTTCGGTGACGTGCTCGACCCGGAGGTGGCGGACGAGCACGACTACGAGGACGACCTGATCGACTTCGCCCTGCACGGCGGCGGTGCACGGGACCGCGAGGGGCACCGTGCCCTGTTCGACGCCGCGGGCCTGCGCCTGGTGGAGCGCACCACGATCGGCTGGGGCTACACCCTCCACGCCCTCGGCCCGCGGAACTGATCCGGTGGTCCGCTGGTCCGTACCGGGGCGCGGACCGTGCCGGGTCAGTAGGCGACGCTGATGCGGGCCCTGGGGTGCTCGGCCTTCTCGACCTCGTCGACGAAGGCGGCGGCGAAGTCCTCCGCGCTGATGCGGCTGTTGCCCTCGGCGTCCGTGAGGAGGCTGTCGCCGCCGAGGCGGAAGGCACCCGTGCGTTCGCCGGGGGCGATGAGCGCGGCGGGCGACACGGAGGTCCACTCCAGGTCCTCGACCGTGCGCAGCACGTCCAGCAGGGCGCTGTGGGCCCCGGCCTCGGGCCGGTAAGCAACGGGGAAGCCGGGGGTGTCCTTCAGCGCGGTGTCCTCGGCGACCCGCAGCGATCCGGCTCCGCCGACGATCACCACCCGGGCGACGCCACCGGAGCGCACCCCGTCGAGGAAGGCGTCGTACAGCGCGGTGAACGGCGCGAGCGGATCGGAGCCGTCGCGGAGCGGGACCAGCGCGGAGGCCACCGCGTCGGCCCCCCTGACCAGGCCGGCGACCGTCCCGGCCGAGCCGGCGTCCGCAGCGACGGCGGTCAGCTGCGGGTCGTCGAGCGGGGCCTGCCCGGAACGGGACACGGCGACGACCCGATGTCCCCGGCGAACGGCCTCGGCGGCGATGCGGCTTCCGATCATGCCGGTGGCACCGAACAGAACGATCTTCATGGTGAGCTCCTCAGGATTCCGGTTCCCCGACCCGCCCGGGCCCGAGGGGGAACCCGGGCGGCCTTGGCGTTCGGCCGCCCGCCGTTTTCCGTCATCCAGGTCGGGCGGATCGGGCCGATGCCTCCACGCTAGGCCCACTAGCTGGGACCTTCTGGGTACGCTGGGGACTCATGATGGCCAAAAACCGACAGGACGGTACAGCCGGCATTGCGGAGGTGTCCTTCGCCGCACCGGCCGGGACGCCCCCCGGCATCGAGGTCCTGTCCCTGGCCGAGCTGCGCGCCCGCGCCGGTCCGGACCGCTTCACGGCGCCGCAACGCGTCGGCTTCCACCATCTGCTCACGGTCGCCTCGGGCACCCTGCGGCACACCGTCGACTTCACCGCACACACCCTGCGACGCGGGTCCTGGCTGTGGGTGCGCCCCGGTCAGGTCCAACAGTGGGGTGACCTCACCGCGGCGGAAGGCACCCTCGTCCTCTTCCAGCAGGACTTCCTGGACGGGGCCACCGCGGCCGGCGCCCGGCTGGACGACGTCCACGGCCCCGCCGTCCGCACCCCCGTCGCCGAGGACGTACCGGCCCTGGACCTGGCCGTGGCACACCTCGACCGGGAGTTCCGCTCCTTCGGGCACCTGCCGCTGGCAGCGCACACGGCGACGCTGCGCCACCTCCTGGCCGTCCTCGTGCTGCGGCTGTCACACCTCGCCGGGGCCGACGACGTCCCCTCCCCGGGACCCGACGAGACCTATCTGCGGTTCCGGAACGCGGTCGAGGAGCACTTCGCGCGTACCCGGCGGGTGGCGGACTACGCGGGCCTGCTCGGCTACTCGCCCCGCACCCTGTCCCGGGCCGCCCTCGCCGCCACCGGAACCGGCGCCAAGGAGTTCATCGACCGTCGGGTCGTCCTGGAGGCGAAGCGCCTACTCGCCCACAGCGACGACGCCTCGTCCCGGATCGCCGACCGGTTGGCCTTCCCCAGCCCCACGCACTTCAGCAAGTTCTTCCACCGCCGCACCGGGCAGACCCCGACCGACTTCCGGGCGGCCGTCCGCAGCGGTGCGGCCCGGGGGCCGGGGTCTCAGCGGTAGTAGACGGCCGTCCGCTTCCCGTCGACCTCGTGGACCTGCACGGGAGTGTCGAACACCTCGGTGAGCACCTCCGCCCGCATCATCGCGTCCACGGTGTCGGAGGCCGCGATCCGGCCGTCGCGCAGGGCGATGATCCGGTCGGAGTAGGTGGCGGCGAAGTTGATGTCGTGCACGATCAGGACCACGGTCTTGCCGAGTTCGTCCGCCGCACGCCGCAACTGGCTCATCATCCGCACGGAGTGCTTCATGTCGAGGTTGTTGAGGGGCTCGTCGAGCAGCACGTACCGGGTGTCCTGGGCCAGCACCATCGCCACGTAGGCACGCTGGCGCTGGCCGCCGGAGAGCTGGTCGAGGTAGCGGTGCTGGAGGTCGCCGAGGTGCAGGAAGTCCAATGCGTCGTCCACCTGGGCGACGCACTCGGGGGTCAGCCGTCCGCGGCTGTGCGGGAAGCGCCCGAAGGAGACCAGCTCCCGCACCGTCACCCGGGCGGTGAAGTGGTTTTCCTGGCGGAGGATGGACAGGGTCCGGGCCACGTCCTGCGACTTGGCGCGGTGCACGTCGAGGCCGTCGACGGTCACCGTGCCCGAGGTCGGCTCGGCGAGCCGACCGATGATGGTCAGCAGGGTGGACTTGCCGGCCCCGTTGGGGCCGACCAGCGAGGTGATGCCGCCCGCCGGGATCTGCCCGGATACCGGACCGAGCACGGTGTCGTCGCCGTACGTCTTGCGGATGTCGGTGAACTCGATCACAGGGTGCCCTTCCTGAGCAGGTGGACGAGGAAGATCGCCCCGCCGAGGAACTCGATGACGACGGTGAGCATGCCGGAGGCGTAGAAGACGTGTTCCATGACGAACTGCCCGCCCGCCAGGGTGATCAGCCCGATCAGGAACGCCATCGGCAGCACGATGACGTGCCGGTGGGTGCCCGACATCTGGTAGGCGAGCATCGCCGTGACGAAGCCGAAGAAGGTCATGGGCCCCGCGAGCGCGGTCGACATCGCGACCAGCAGGGAGATCAGCAGCAGCATCAACGAGAGCTCGCGCTTGTGCGCGATGCCCAGGTTCGTGGCGGCGTCCCGACCGAGCAGCAGGGTGTCGAGCCGGTAGCGGCGCTGCCAGACGATGGCGCCGACGATCAGGCACACGCCGCCCGCCAGGGGCAGGTACTCCGCCTCGGCGCTGCTGAGCCGGCCGAACAGCCGCGCCGACAGCACGTCGTACTCGGCGGGTGACAGCAGCCGTTGGAGGAAGTCCGACAGGCTCCGGAAGGCGAGCCCCAGCACCACGCCGACCAGCAGCAGGACGTGGATGCTGCCCTTGCGTCCGTTGAACAGCCAGCCGAACAGCAGCATCGTGAAGCCGACCATCAACAGGGTCTGGGTGATCAGCTTCGGCATGCCGTCCGTCGCGGCGAGCACGCTTCCCCCGAAGACCGACACCAGCAGGGTCTGCATCAGGATGTAGACGGAGTCGAACCCCATGATCGAGGGGGTGAGGATGCGGTTGTGGGTGATGGTCTGGAACACCACCGTGCCCACCGCCTGGGCGAACGCGACCACCGTCATGGTGCCCAGCATGGTCAGGCGTCGCTCGAAGGCGAAGTCGAAGGACCCCTTGATGAAGAGGAAGAGGAAGCAGCACACCGCGACGGCGGCGAGCACGCCCGCGATGACCAGCCGGGCGGTGGCGGGCAGCCTCGGCCGGGCGGGGGAGGCGGGCTCCGCGGTGGGACGTTCGCCGGCAGCGCCCGGCGGGGGCGCGGTCCGTGCGGGACTCTCAGACATGGACCTTCCCTCGCTGACGCAGGATCATCGCGACGAAGACGACCGCACCGACGGCCCCGAGCACCACCGTCGCCGGGATCTCCAGGGGGAAGACGACGATCCGCCCGACGAGATCGCAGGCGATCATCAGGGCGACGCTGCTGAGCACCACCCACGGCAGGTTGCTGCGGACGTCGTCGCCGCGTGCCATCGAGACCAGGTTCGGCACGATCAGACCCAGGAAGGGGATGAACCCGACGACGACCGTGGTCACACCGGTGGCGAGGGCGACCATGACGAGCCCGGTGAACATGATGCGCCGGTAGGGCAGGCCCAGGCTGGTGGCGGTGTCCCGGCCGAGTCCGGCGATGGTGAAGCGGTCGGCCGCCAGGTACAGGCCGATGACGATGGCGCCGACCACCCACAACGGCTCGTAGGTGCCGCGCACCACCGAGCTGAATCCGCCCGAGCGCCAGGTGGCGAGCATCTGGAGCAGATTGGTGGACGAGGCGATGTACAGCGTCACCGCGCTCACCAGGGCGCCCAGCATGATGCCGACGATCGGCACGATGACCTGCGACTTGAGCGCGATCCGACCGAGGACGAACAGGAAGACGAGCGCACCGACGAACGCGAAGGCGCTGGCTGCGCCCATCTTCACCATCGGCGACGCGGCCGGCACGGTGATCGTGAGCAGCAGGACGCCCAGGGCCGCCCATTCGCTGGTGCCCGTGGTCGTGGGTTCGACGAAACGATTCTGCACAAGCATCTGCATGATCACGCCGGAGACCGCCATCGCGGCGGCGGCGAGCACCAGGGCGAGCGTGCGCGGCACCCGGGAGATCAGGAACATCCGCCGGGCTTCGGGGTCGGTGAACAGCGCGCGCAGGTCGATGTCGTACCCGCCGATGAACAGCGAGGCCGTGATCAGCGCGAGCACGCAGAGCGTGGCCAGCAGCAGGGGAAGTCGACGCATGGGGCTTCCGGGATGGATGGTCCGGGATGGATGGTCCGGGGGAAGGGGACGACGCGGCCCCGGGGGAAGGCCGGGACCGCGTCGAGGTGGGGTGTCAGCCGGCCGCGTTGAACGCGGTCGCCACCTGGTCGAAGGCGTCCGTGTACGCCTGGGCGCCCTCGGTCACGTAGAAGTCGCTCGCCAGGTAGATGACCTGGTCCTGCTTGCGGAAGGTCGTCTTGTCCCACGCCTCCATGCCGTCCACGATCTTCTTCGCGGCGACGGCCTCGGAGCCGTCCTCGGTGCCGACGGCCGCGTCCCGGTCCAGCATGATGACCCAGTCGGGGTTGAGCTTGGCGACCGTCTCGGGGGCGAGCCCGGAGTCGTTGTGGACGGAGGTGCTGTCCTCGCCCTCGGCGCTGATCACGTTCTTCAGGTTCAGCGGCTCGGAGAGGCGGCCGATGCGGCTGGCACCGTTGTCGATCTTGCCGGCGCTGGCGACCGCGAGGAACACGGTCTCGCCCTTGGTGGCGTCGGCGGCCGACTTCTCGGCCTTGTTCAGGGCCGCGACGATCTCCTTGGCCTTGGCCTCCTGGCCGAAGATCTTGCCGAGGCTCTCGGTCTGGGTCTTCAGCGAGGCGACGTAGCCGCCCTTGGCCTCGTCGGACGGGGCGACGTCCACCGTCTTGGCGATCTTGGACAGCTTGTCGTGGTGGTCGGTGAACCGGTAGCCGCCGATGATCAGGTCCGGCTCGGCGGCGTTCAGCTCTTCGAACTTGGGCTCGCGGTGGGTGCCCACGTCCTTGATAGAAGAATCGTTTTTCCAGTCCTCGAAGCCCTCGTTCGGCAGCAGCGCCTTCGGCACCGCGACGGGCTTCACGCCGAACGCCTTGAGCGTCGCGAACGAGGTGTTGTCGAGCGCCGCGACCTTGGCGGGCTTCAGGGGAACCTTCAGCTCGCCCTTCGCGGTCGTGACGGTGACGTCACCCTCGCTCTTGCCCGAGTCGGAGCCCCCGCCGGACTCTCCACAGGCGCTCAGCACGACACCTGCACACAGGACCGCGCTGGTCACCACGATGGACTGGCGGAAACGGATGGAACGCACGGCGAACGACTCCCAGGACCACATAGGCAGCCGCATCGCCCGGCGATGCAGCTGCGAAGATTCAAAACTTCACTTAGCCTAACCTAACCTCATCCCCCATCTCCCCCACCTCCCCCCTAAGGGGCCCCTCGACCAGCTACGTCCCCATAAAGAGCCGGAAATCGGGCGAAGGGCGACCCGACTCCGACGCGGTGGCGATCTCGACTCAGACGGGTTCCGGCAGCGGACCGAGGTGCGTGCCGACGCGCTCGCGCAGCAGGAGGTAGTCGTCCCAGCGCCGGGGCAGCGGGCCCGGCGGACGGACGATCACGCGGGGGACGGTGACGGTCTGGCCGTTGCGGAACTGCTCGCGCGTCAGGTCGAGTTCCACCCCGCTGGGCAGCCGGTTCCACCAGTGGTAGCCGCGCGGGGTCCCGTCTTCGAGGGCGACCTCGCCGCAGAGGAGGTCACCGCCGAAGACGTCGTTGACGATCAGGGTCGTGATGTCGCAGTGCCCGCAGGCCGGATTCTCCGGCCGCCAGTCGGCCAGGTCGTCGGGCGAGCAGGTGTCGGCGGCCCAGCTGGCGCGCAGGGCCCGGTCGAGGTCGAGCAGGGTCAACGGGTTCATGGCGTCAGCGTCGCAGCCGCCACTGACATCGACGCGGGGCGTCGACCGCCGCGCCGGGACGCCCACTTCGGGTCAGGGCTCCGACGCCCCGGCATCCGATCGATCCGACGGCACGGTCTGCGTGGGGCGTTCGCCACGCAGTCGGGCCCACAGCGGCAGGACGAACCAGCACAGGACGAACCAGAGGACCATCGGCACGAGCAGCCAGCCGGCGAGGGCGTCGTGCAGGACGACCCGCAGGACGAGCAGGAGCGCCGTGCCCATCGTGCACAGCAGCAGCGCCAGCCCCAGGACGACGAGTCGCGAGGCCAGCTCCACGGTCTGCGGCTTCACGCTCCGGCCGGTGAGCATCCGGTGGAGCGCCACCGGGCCGATCAGTGCGCCGGTGGCGGCGGCCCCCAGGAACACGGTGACGAGGTAGATGACGTGGTCGGTCCGCGGGAGGTCGGCGAAGCGGGAGGAGAAGACCACGGTCAGCAGGAAGCCGAACAGGATCTGCACACCCGTCTGGGCCACCCGCACCTCTTGGAGGAGATCGCTCCAGCGTCGGTCGGCGCGCTCCTCCTCGGACTCCTGACGCCCGGTGCCGTACCGCCCGATGTCCCGACGCTGGGTGTCCTGGTGCTCGGTGTCCTGGTGTCCTCGTTCACGACCGTTGTCGTCCAGCCCCACGCCGACCCCTCCTCCTCGCGGTCCGGGCCCACGGCCCCCGTCCTCCCCCGTCCTCCGTCGTCGTCGGACGACGGCCTGCGGGTACCCGGGCGGAGGGCCGCCACACCGGGGAGGCGGGGGCCGCGCGGGCCCCGATCAGCCGGTCGGGGCGGTCAGCCGGTCGAGACGGCTGCGGTGGGCCGGGGACAGCACGAGGCGTTCCGCGGCGAGGTTCTCCTCCAGGTGGGCGATCTTGGAGGTGCCCGGGATCGGGAGGACCACCGGGGAGCGACCGAGCAGCCAGGCCAGTGCCACCTGGGTGGGCGTGGCGTCGAGTTCGGCCGCCACCGCGGCGACCTCGGCGTGCTTCCCGGAGTCGCCCCAGGCGACCGTGCGCCAGGGCAGGAACGCGATGCCCGCCTCTGCACAGGCGGTGAGCACGGGCTCGTGTTCGCGGTCGAGCAGGTTGTAGCGGTTCTGCACGCTCGCGATGTCGACGATCTGCCGCGCCAGGTCGAGCTCGGCGACCGTCACCTCGGACAGCCCGATACGGCCGATCTTTCCCTCGGTCCGTAGCTCCCGCAGGGTGCCGAGTTGCTCGGCGAGCGGTGTCTCCGGGTCGATGCGGTGCAGTTGGAGCAGTTCGATCCGTTCGACGCGCAGTCGGCGCAGCGCCTGCTCGACCTGCTCGCGCAGGACGGTCGGGCGTCCGTCGTACTTCCAGTCCCCGCCGGGACCGGTCCGGGCGACCCCGATCTTGGTCGTGAGGAGCAGCCCGTCCGGGTACGGGTGCAGGGCCTCGGCCAACAGTTCCTCGTTGGCCCCTTCGCCGTACAGGTGCGCGGTGTCGATCAGGGTGACGCCGAGTTCGACGGCCCTGCGGGCGACGGCGAGCGAGGCGTCCCGGTCCGGGCCCGGCTCCGTCGACAGGTGCATGGCCCCGAATCCGAGGCGTCGTACTTCCCGGTCCCCGCCGATGCGATACGTGGTGGATGTCATGTGCCGCGCTGGTCCTTTCGGTCAAGAGACCACGTTATCAACGGAGTTGACGGATGTGGGGGTTCAGGCGGGGGCGGATCGGGGCCCGTGGACCCGACACTGATCGCGGACACGACCTGTCCGCAACTGCTTCTAGCGTGGGCGGCACGACCTAAGGAGATCCCTCATGACGATCATTGTCTCCGGCGCCACCGGCCATGTCGGCCGCCCCCTGGTGGAGCAGCTGCTCACCGCCGGCCACCGGGTTCGCGCCCTGACCCGTGACCCCCGGCGGGCTCACCTCCCGGACGGTGCGGAGGTGGTGGCCGGCAACCTGTCCGACACGGCGGGCCTGCCCGGGGTCTTCGCCGGGATGACGGCGGCCCATCTGATCGGCTTCGGCGACGACTACGCCCCGTTGGGCAACGGGCCGGAGATCGTGGACGCCGCGGCGCGGGCCGGTGTGCGCCGGGTGACCGTCCTCAAGGGCGGTACGGAGAAGACGGAGTTGGATGCGGCCGTCGAGGCCAGCGGCATGGAGTACACGTACCTCGCGCCGGTGGAGTTCATGTCGAACGCCCTGGAGTGGGGCGAGTCGGTGCGGACGGAGGGCCTCGTCCGCGAGGGCTTCCCGGACATCGAGAGTTCGATGGTGCACGAGGCGGACATCGCTTCGGTGGCGGCCACGGCCCTGACCACAGCGGGGCACGCCGGGAAGGAGTACTGGCTGACCGGCCCGGAGGCGTTGACGGCGCCGGAGAAGGTGCGGGTGATCTCCGAGGTGCTGGGACGTGAGGTCCGGTACGTCGAGTTGAGCCGGGACGAGATCGTCGCCGGCTGGCGCGAACAGGGATTCTCCGAGGAGGACATCGAGTTCTTCGTGATGATGCGGACCCGGCCGCCGGCGGCCGGTCGCACCGTGTTGCCCACCGTGGAAGAGGTCACCGGCAGGCCGGCCCGCACCTTCGCCGGGTGGGTCCCGGAGAACCGGGCCGCCTTCGGCGGCTGACCACGAGAGCCCGCGGCGCCGCTTCGGGGCCGCAGCCGGGTCCGCCGGGCGTTCAGGGGTGGATCTGAAGCAACTTGCGCAGGAGGAAGGAGAGTTGCTCCCGCTCTTCGGGGGCGAGCGCCTGGAAGGTGCCGTCCAGGAATCCGGGGAGGGCGCCTTCGGCGCGGGCCAGTGCCTCGCGCCCCGGGTCGGTGAGGGTGACGGCGTAGGCGCGACGGTCCTCGGCGTCCCGCTCGCGCCGTACGCGGCCGGCCCGCTCCAGGGTGTCGCAGAGGCCGACCATGACGCTGCGGTCGATGCGCAGTTCGTCGCTGAGGACGCGCTGCGAACAGGGGCCGACCTCCGCGAGCATCTTGAGCACCAGGTGGTGCCCGACGCCGAGGCCGAGTTCGTCCGTCCGGGCGTCGGCGGCCCGGGCCACCGCAGCGGAGGCCCGACACAGCGCGATGTCCAACCGTTCCGCGGCGAGCCTCGGGAAGTAGGCGACCTGTGCGCGGTCCGCGGTCCTGGGCACCATGCGGTCTCTCCTCCTGTGCTCCCCGTTCGCGACGACCCTACCAGGAACCATCTGCCCACAGATCGTTTGCGCGCCACCCATCATCTTCGTATGATCGCCAATCATCTTCCTGCAGATGATTGGCGCTCAGATGGAGGTCGACCATGAACGGACCCGGCGGCAACGAGCGGGCGGCCCTGACGCTGCTCTGTACCGCGGTGTTCCTGGACGCGATGGACCTGTCGCTGATGGGGGTGGCCCTGCCCGCCGTGGGACGGGACCTGTCCCTGTCGGAGGGAACGCTGCAATGGCTCGTGTCCGGGTACGCGGTCACCTACGGCGGCTTCCTGCTGCTGGGCGGCCGGGTGGCGGACCTCCTGGGCCGTCGCCGGATGTTCCTGCTGTCCCTGGCGGTCTTCGCGGGGGCGAGCCTGGCCGGGGGGCTCCTCTCCGAGGGGTGGTTACTGGTCGTCACGCGGGTGGTCAAGGGGCTGGCCGCCGCACTGACCGCCCCCGCCGCACTGTCCCTGATCACCACCACGTTCACCGAGGGCGCCGGGCGCAACCGCGCGCTGGGCGTCTACGCGTTGGCCGGCGCCACCGGGTACAGCGGCGGGCTCGTCGCCTCCGGGCTGCTGACCGAGGTCAGTTGGCGGCTGGTGTTCTTCGTCCCGGTGCCGATCGCCCTGCTGGTCCTGCTCCTCGCACCGAGGGTGCTGCCGAAGGACGGACCGCCCCCCGCCGAGGCCCGACGCTTCGACGTGGCGGGGGCGGCCACCGTCACCGCCGGAGTGCTGCTCCTGGTGTACGCGCTGACCGAGACCAGTGGCGGGGCGGGTGTCCTCGCCGCCCTGTTCCTGATCGCCTTCGTGGCGGTCGAGCGCCGGCAGCGACTCCCCCTGGTCCCGCTGCGGGTGTTCCGGTCGCGCGCCCTGGCCACCGCCAACCTGGCCGCGGTGGCCTGGGCCTGCGCAACGATCGGCTGGCAGTTCGCCGCCGTCCTGCACCTTCAACAAGTGCAGGGTTACGGGGCCCTGTCGACCGGCCTGGGCATCGTCCCGATGGGGCTGGCGATCGTGGTGACCGCCCGCTTCGCCGGACGACCGATCGACCGCTGGGGACTCGGACGGACGGCGGCGGTGGGGATGCTGGTCCAGGCCGCGGGCATCCTGCTCTTCCTCCGGGCCGACGCCGAGGCCGACTACGTCTCGGTGCTCCTCCCGGCGCTCCTGGTGCACGGGGTGGGCAACGGGCTCTCCTTCCCCAGCCTGAACATCGCGGCGGTCGGTGCCCTGCCCGACGAACAACAGGGCCTGGCGTCCGGGCTGATCACCTCGTCCGTGCAGATCGGCGCCGGCATCGGGGTGGCCGTGCTGGCCTCGCTCCTCGCCACGGGCGGTCCGGGCCCCGACGGCTACCGGCTCGCGTTCCTCGCGGCCGGCGGCTTCTCCCTGCTCGGAGCGGCACTGGCGCACTTCGGCCTGCGTGCCCGCACCACTCCCACCGAGGCCCGGGCCGCCGGCTGACCGGCCGTGACCACCCGCGCCGCCACCACCCACGCCGGCACCGGCCGGCCGAGCACCGAGGAGACGATCGTGACCCTGGAACTCACCCCCGACGAACTGCTGTCGACCACCCGCGCCGTGCGCAAGCGGCTCGACCTGGACCGCCCGGTCCCGCGCACCCTGATCGAGGAGTGCGTGGACCTGGCGACCCAGGCACCGACCGGCCGCAACCGACAGCGCTGGCACTTCGTCATCGTCACCGATCCGCAGCGGCGTCGCCTGGTCGGGGACATCTTCCGCCGGGCGCTGACCACCGCGAGCGGGCAACCGCTCACCGAACGGGACGTGCAACGCATGTACGCCCACCCCGACTCCATGGAACGGATCTCGGAGGGCCTGCGTCACCTCTACGAGAACGTCCACCGCGTACCCGCGTTCGTCATCCCGGCGATCGAGGGGCGCACCGACCACGCCTCCGTGCTCGACCAGTCCGGCACCTGGGGGTCGATCCTGCCGGCGGTGTGGAGCTTCATGCTCGCCGCACGGGCGCGCGGGCTCGGCACCGTCTGGACGACGGCGCAGGGGCCGTTGGAGGAGGAACTCGCCGACGCCCTCGGGGTGCCGTACCGGGAGGTGATGCTGGCCGCGTTCATCCCGCTCGCGTTCACCCTCGGAACCGACTTCAAGCCGGCCCGTCGGGTCCCCCGTGACCAGGTGCTGCACTGGGACCGGTGGTGACCGCGCCGGGCCGGGCGGGCCCGGCGGGCTCGCGCCCGGACGCACGCGTCGGCGTCCAGGTCCCCGGTCCGGGCGGCCCCGGGTACGCGGCGGCGAGGTGGTCGCGCAGGGCGACGAGCGCGGGATGCGGGTTGTCGGCACGCCACAGGAGGGAGTGCGGATAGACCGGGGTCGGGTCGGTGAGCGGGACGCGCCGCAGATCGTGGCCGACGGGCCAGACCAGCGGGGTCTGCTCGCTCAGGAGCGTCGCCACGTTCACCGACCCGGCGATCGTGTCGAGCAGGTCTTCGAGACCGAAGTTGGGGCCGATCGCATCGATGGTGAGCCCGAAGGCGGCGGCGAACGCGTCGTAGTAGGCGGTCCATTCGGCGCCGGGGACGTTGCCGGGCATCCAGATGCGGTGTCCGGCGAGCCGGGCCGGGGTCACCGAGGCGGCACCGGCGAACGGATGCGCCGGCCCGGTGAACAGATGGAGCCGCTCATCGAGGACCGGGGTCGCCGCGATGCCCTCGGGGAGCCGCCGCCCGGGCGTCGCCACGGTGCGGAACGTGGCGTCGATGGTGCCGGCCAGCACCGCGGCCACGGCCTCCTCGGCGTCGAAGAGCGTCACCACGTCGAGGTCGATGCCGGGGCGCGCACGGTGGAAGTCGCGCAGCAGGCCCGCGGTCGAGAGCCGCCGCCCGATCACGTCCACGCGCAACGCCCGGTGACCGGGGCGCACGGAGGCGGCGGCGCGTTCCGCCGCGCGGAGCAGTGCGCGGGCGTGCGGCAGGAACGCCTGCCCGTCGATGGTGAGCTGCGCCCCGCGGGGGGTCCGGGTGAACAGCCGTACGCCGAGGTGCCGCTCCAGTGCGGCGATCCGTTTGGAGACGGCCTGCTGGGTGACCGACAGCTGAACGGCGGCGTCCTGGAACTGCCCCTCGTCCACCACGACGACGAAGGTGCGTACGGCGATGAGGTCCACACCGATCACCTTAGGTCCACAACGTGTGGTTGTGGCTCGGCGCCGGAGCAGTTGTTTGATCCCGGGCCGTGCGGCTCGCTTGGATGGCCCGGGTCAACCCGCGGTGGTGCAGGTGGGACACCTCATCGGACGCACACCGCGGTTCCGTACCGCCCAGGAGGTGGGTCACCCATGTCGGACTCCTTCGTCCACCTGCACAACCACACCGAGTACTCGATGTTGGACGGCGCACAGAAGTTGGAGCCGATGTTCGCGGAGGTGGCCCGCCAGGGCATGCCCGCGATCGCGATGAGCGACCACGGCAACATGTTCGGCGCCCACGAGTTCGCGCGGGTGGCCCGGCGCTTCGACGGTGTGAAGCCGGTCATCGGCATCGAGGCGTACCTGGCGCCCTCCTCCCGCTTCGCCCGGCAACGGGAGTTCTGGGCGCCGGGCGGCCGGCGGGCCGTCAACGACGACGGCGAGGGCGCGAAGGACGTGTCCGGCGGCGGCCGGTTCACCCACATGACCCTGTGGGCGCACAACGCCCAGGGGCTGCGGAACCTGTTCTGGCTGAGCACCCGGGCCAGCTACGAGGGCCAGTTCCCCGCGGGGAAGCCGCGCATGGACCGGGAGCTGATCGCCGAACGGCCGGACGGCATCATCGCCACCACGGGGTGCCCTTCGGGCGAGGTCCAGACCCGGCTGCGCCTGGGCCAGTACCCGGAGGCGAAGGCCGCCGCCGCGGCCTACCAGGACGTCTTCGGTCGGGAGAACTACTTCCTGGAGCTGATGGACCACGGGCTGGACATCGAGCGGAGCGTGCGCGACGACCTGCTGCGGCTGGCCCGGGAGTTGGCGCTCCCGCTGCTCGCCACCAACGACGCGCACTACGTCACCGAGGACCAGGCCGACGCGCACGACACCCTGCTGTGCATCGGCGTCGGCAAGAACAAGGACGACCCCGGGCGCTTCCGCTTCAGCGGTTCCGGCTACCACCTGAAGTCCGCCGCCGAGATGCGCGCCCTGTTCGCGGAGCTGCCCGCCGCCTGCGACAACACCCTGCGGATCGCCGAGCGCGTCGAGTCCTACGACGAGGTGTTCGACCACGTCGACGAGATGCCGCGATTCCCGGACGTGCCGGCGGGCCACAGCCAGGAGTCCTGGCTGCGCGCCGAGGTCCGCAGGGGGCTGGCGCTGCGCTACGGGGACCCGGTTCCGGCGCACGTCCTGGACCGCTACGAGACGGAGATGGCCGTCATCGGTCCGATGGGGTTCAGCTCCTACTTCCTGGTGGTGGCGGACATCTGTCGGCACGCCCGGGAGAACGGCGTCCCCGTCGGTCCGGGCCGCGGCTCGGCGACCGGCTCCCTGGTGGCCTACGCCACCCGGATCACCGAGCTGTGTCCGCTGGAGCACGGCCTGCTGTTCGAGCGGTTCCTGAACCCGGAGCGCATCAACCCGCCGGACGTCGACCTCGACTTCGACGACCGGCAGCGGGACCGGATGGTCCGCTACGTGACGGAGAAGTACGGCGAGGCGTACACGGCCCTGGTGAACACGTTCGGCAGGATCAAGGCCAAGAACGCCGTCAAGGACTCCGCGCGCGTCCTCGGATATCCGTTCTCCCACGGCGAGCGGATCACCAAGGCGCTCCCACCGGACCAGAACGGCGCCTCCGCGCCCCTGGCCGCCGTCTTCGACCCGGGCCACGACCGGTACGCCGAGACGGCCGAGATCCGGCGGATGTACGAGGCCGAGCCGGACGTGCGCCGGGTGCTGGACACGGCCCGCGGGGTGGAGGGCCTGACCCGCGGCACCGGGGTGCACGCCGCCGCGGTGATCCTGTCGCGGACCGAGCTGACCGACCGGATCCCGCTGCACCTGCGCGCCGCGGACGGGGCGCGCATCACGGGGTTCGACTACCCGTCGTGCGAGGCGATGGGCCTGGTGAAGATGGACTTCCTCGGCCTGCGGAACCTGGGGGTGATCGATCGGGCGCTGGCCAACGCGCGCGAGAACCGGGGCGTCAAACTGGCCACCGTCGACCCGCTGGACGGGGACGCGTCCACCGTGGTGATCCCGCTGGACGACGCCCCGACGTACCGGCTGCTGGCCGAGGGCAACACGCTCGGGGTGTTCCAGCTCGACGGCAGCGGGATGCGGGCCCTGCTCAAGCTGATGCGGCCCACCCGGTTCGAGGACATCGCGGCGGCCAACGCCCTGTACCGGCCGGGCCCCATGGCGGCGAACGCGCACACCAACTACGCACTGCGGCAGAACGGCAAGCAACGGCCCGCCCCGATCCACCCGGAGCTGGCCGACGCCCTGGAGCCGATCCTCGGCTCCACCCACCACCTGCTGATCTTCCAGGAGCAGATCATGGCCATCGCCCGGCAGCTCGCCGGCTACACCCTGGGCGGGGCGGACATGCTGCGCCGGGCGATGGGCAAGAAGAAGCCGGAGGTGCTGGCCGCCGAGTGGGACAAGTTCCACGGCGGGATGCGCGCGAACGGCTTCTCCGAGGAAGCGGTCAAGGCGCTGTGGGACGTGATGCTGCCGTTCTCCGGCTACGCGTTCAACAAGTCCCACACCGCCGGGTACGGACTGGTGTCGTACTGGACCGCCTATCTGAAGGCGAACTACCCGGCCGAGTACACGGCCGCGCTGCTCACCTCGGTCGGCGACGACAAGGACAAGGCCGCCGGCTACCTCGCCGACGCCCGCGAGAACGGGGTACGGGTCCTGCGACCCGATGTGAACGAGTCCGTCGCGGAGTTCACCGCCGTCGGGGACGACGTGCGGTTCGGGCTGCGGTCGGTGCGCAACGTCGGGGACCAGGTGATCGACGCGGTGGTGGAGGCCCGCCGCCGGAAGGGAAGATTCACCTCCTTCGCCGACTTCCTGGACAAGGTGGCGCTGCCCGCAGTGAACAAACGGGCCGTGGAATCCCTCATCAAGGCGGGCGCGTTCGACTCCCTGGGGCAGTCCCGCAAGGGGCTCGCCGCGATCCACGAGGTCGCCGTCGACGCCGTCGTCCCGCTGAAGAAGGCCGCGGCGTTCGGACAGGACGACCTGTTCGCCGGGCTCGACCGCGAGGCGGGCGAGAGCGGCGCGGCGCCCGTCCTCGGCCTCGGCTTCCCGGTGGACGGGACCGAGTGGCCGCGCCGCGCACTGCTGGCCGCCGAACGCGACATGCTGGGGCTGTACGTGTCCGCGCATCCGTTGGACGGTGCGGAGCAGGTCCTCGCGGGGGCCCGGGACTGCACGGTCGCCGAACTGCTCGCCTCCGGCCGCACCACCGGTGAGGTACGGCTCGCCGGACTGATCACCGGAGTCCAGCACAAGGTGACCAAACAGGGCAACGCCTGGGCCGTCGTCCACCTCGCGGACCGGGACGCCACGGTCGAGGTGCTGTTCTTCCCCGCCTCCTACCCCTTGGTGCGGCCCGCGCTGACCGAGGACAACGTCGTCACCGTGACGGGCCGCGTCGAGGACCGTGACGGCACCCTGAACGTCTTCGGGAGGGAACTCGCCGTCCTGGACGTGTCGTCCGTCGAACACGGGGGCCGGCCGCCCGTGCGGCTGGCGCTGCGCTCCCACCGGGTCACCGCACGTGCGGTGGGCAAACTGCGCCGCATCCTCGCGGACCACCCGGGCGACAGCCCCGTGCACCTCAGCGTCCGGGACACGGCGACGACCACCGTGTACGCCCTGCGGCCCACTGTGAACGCCGCCACCCTCGCCTCCGAGGTGAAGGGCGCGTTCGGGGCGGACGCCTGGGTGGGCACCGCGTGACCCCGGAAGGGGGGACCGCCGCGGACGGCACCCGCGGCCCGTGCTGTCCGCGCTGTCCCCGGTGTCGGGTTGCCGCGGTGCTGACCGTGCGCTACCCGCACTCCTGGCACAACCGGGCGGGCGAACGGGTCGAGGGCGTCGCCGAGTCCCTGCTCTGCTCCCGTTGCGACACGGACGACCCCGCGGCGGCGGCGCTGCTGGCGCTGCTCGGCGAGGGCGGCCCGACCGGGGCGGCTCCGGGGGTGTTCGAGGAACGGGCCGGGAGCTGGCTCGGTGCGGTGCGCGCGCGGCGGGCCGATCCGGGGGCGCTCGCCGCCGAGGAGGGACGGTGGCGGGCCGGGGAACTGTAGCCCGTGCGGCACGGCGGTAGCCTCGGCAGGGGGCCGCGGGGGCCGTCCCGGAACACGAGGAGCCGCTCGGATGACCGAACCGCGCACCGTCGACTTCTGGTTCGACCCGGTCTGTCCCTACACCTGGATCACCTCGCGTTGGCTGGTGGAGGTGGGCCGGGTGCGCCCGGTGACGGTCCGCTGGCGGGTGATGAGCCTGTCGGTGCTCAACGAACACCGGGCCGACGACCCGGAGGGCGACTGGGGCGACTACCTGTGGGCGTCCGTACGGGTGTGCGCCGCGGTCGAGCAGCGGTACGGGCCGCAGGCGCTCGGCGCGTTGTTCACCGCGATGGGCACCCGGTTCCATCTGCACGGGGACTGGGGGAACCTCGCGGGTGCCCTCACCGACGCCGGCCTGCCCCCGGAGCTGGCCGAGGCGGCCTGGTCCACCGCGTACGACGGAACCGTCCGCTCCTCGCACTCCGAGGCGATGGCGCTGGTCGGTCCCGACGTGGGCACCCCGGTACTGGCGGTCACCGGCGCGGACGGTCGACGCACCGGGTTCTTCGGCCCGGTCGTCTCGCCGGCGCCCACCGGGGAGGCCGCGGGACGCCTGTGGGACGGCTACCTGCTGTTGACGGGGGTTCCCGGGTTCCACGAGTTGAAGCGCGCGTACCCCGAAGGGCCCCGCTTCGACTGAGCGGGTGCGGCCCCGCTCAGAGCGACGGCGGCCGGGCCGTCGTGAGCAGCGGGAGGTTCTTGCGACGCGACTCGTCCCAGGAACCGTCCGCCACCATCTTCTTCAGCGCGGCCTGCACACTCGGCTGGTACGGGCTGTCCTTCGGGAGGCCGATCCCGTAGCGCTCCTCGGTCAGCCGGAAGCCGCCGAGCCGGAAGGCGTCCGGTGTCCGCGCGGCGTGTCCCGCGAGGATGGCGTCGTCGGAGGTGACCGCGTCCACGGTCTCCTGCGCCAGGTCCGTGAGGCAGTCCTCGAAGGTCGCGCGGTTCACGATCTTCGCCGCGGGGGCGACCTTCGTCCGGATGTTCTGCACGGAGGTGGAGCCGGTCACCGAGCAGACCTTCTTGTCGTTCAGGGCCGAAGCCGAAGAGATGGAGAAGTCGTCGACGCGGGTCAGCACGTCCTGATGGGCGATCAGGTACGGCCCCGCGAAGTCGACCTCCTCCTCCCGGCCGTCGGTCATGGTGTACGTGGCGACGACCATGTCGACGGTGCGCTCGGCGAGTGCGTTCTCGCGCTCCCTGCTGGACACCGGGACCCATGCGATCTCGGAGGGGGCGTGGCCCAGTTCCCGGGCGACGTACCTGGCGGTGTCCACGTCGAAGCCGGAGTACCGTCCGTCGGGGTCCCGGAAGGCGATGCCCGGCTGGTCGACCTTGATGCCGATGGTGATCCCCGCAGCAGTGGGTGGGGGTGACTTCGCGCCGCCCGCACCACCACCCGTGTCGCCCCCTGCGCCGTCCGCCCCACCCCCGCCAAGGGGCAACTGCGCCCACAGCAGGGCGCCGGCCAGTGCGGCGGCGCCGAGCGCCGAGGCGTAGAGGAGCACCGGCCTGCGCCGGACCGCGGGCGGCGGCACCTGGCCCTCGGGCTGCGCCGAAGGACGTGCGGTCGGCCGGGGCGGGACCAGCCGGTAGGTCGCGCGGTCCGCTGCGGGGGCCACCGCGGGAGCGTGCTGCGCCGTGGCCAACATCCGGTCCAGCGCTGCCGCATCGGGTCGCTGCGCAGGGTCCCGCACCAGGACGGAGGTCAGGGCCTCGGTCAGCGGTCCGGCGGCGCGCGGCGGCGGCACGTCCTCGCTGAGCACCGCCGCGAGGGTGGCCAAGGTGCTGCCGCGCCGCAGCGGATGGTGCCCTTCGACGGCGACGTACAGCGTCATGGCGAGCGACCACAGGTCGGCGGCGGGACCGCCGTCCTCACCCGCGACCCGTTCGGGCGCCATGTAGTCGGGGGTGCCGATGAAGGAGTCGGCGGCGGTGAGCACCGTGGAGCCGGTGACGGCCGCGATGCCGAAGTCGGTGAGGACCGGGCTCCCGTCGGGCCGCAGCAGGATGTTGGGCGGCTTGATGTCCCGGTGCTGGATGTCCGCCGCGTGCGCCGCCCGCAGTCCCGCCAGGGCGCCGCGGCCGATGCCGGCCGCCTCGGCGGGGGTCAGGGGGCCACGGTCGAAGCGGTCCTGGAGCGAGCCGCCGGTGACGAGTTCCATGACGAGCCACGGATACGTGTCCTCGCCGCCGTCCACGATGTGGTGGATGGTCACCACGTGCGGGTGCACGATGCGGGCGAGCGCCCGGGCCTCGCGGAGCACCCGGGCGCGCCGGACGCGGGCGATGTCCGGGTCGTGGGCGGCCATCGCGGGGTCGGGCGGACGCACCTCCTTGAGTGCCACCTCACGGTGCAGCGCCAGGTCACGCGCCCGCCACACCAACCCCATGCCGCCGCCACCGAGCCGGTCCAGCAGTTCGAAGCGGTCGTCGATCACCCGCGCCACATGGCCCCCTCGTCGCCCCCGCGGAACGCCTCCGGACCGGGTCGGCGCCGCGCTCGACTCTGCCACACGGGTGGGGGTGCGCACAGCCGGTTCTCCCGCGCTCTGTGTACACACCGCCCCCCTCTCGCGTACGCTCCCTCACCTGTGGTGTTCGCCCGGGCACGTGGCCCGGTCCTCTGTGGGGGTGACGGCATGGTTGCCGGTAATGTGGTGCGTTTCGACGGTTTGCGCGGGTACGGGTTCATCGCGCCAGACAACGGCGGCGAGGACGTTTTCGTCCACGTCAACGACCTACTGATCCCGGAGCAGCAGATGCGTCCGGGGCTCACGGTCGAGTTCGTGATCGAGGAGGGGGAGCGCGGTCCGAAGGCCTCGGACGTGCGGCTCGCCGAGGGAGCGGTCGTTCCGGCCCCCCTGCGGAGCGGAGGGGCGTCCGGTTCGGGTGTCACCCGCCAGGTCCAGGTGGACGACGACACGCTGTGCGATGTGCTCACGGCCGAGGAGTTCGTCCATGACGTCACCGAGGTGTTGCTGTCCTCAGCGCCCTCGTTGACCGGGGACCAGATCCTCCAGATCCGGCGCGGGCTGCTCCAGTTCGGCAAGAACCACGGCTGGACCGAGGGCTGATCGATCGCTGTGCCGTCGGGGGGGGGGGGGGTGTGGGCCCCCCCGCCCCCCCGCCGCCGGGCCCCCCGCCCGCGCCCCCCGCGCCGGAGGGGCCCCCGCAGCAACCCCCAGGAGGAAGCCCCCCA